>NZ_SCOO01000010.1:0-172760 GCF_005502415.1 Pseudomonas sp. G(2018)
CCCCCCCCCCCCTTCAATGCCGACCTTTTTTCAGCGCGACGGGCGACTGTCGACACATGATTGCGCATTGACCCAGGTCAATCCGCACCGCTCGAAATCGAGTCCAAATAAACCTTGTCATCCCGGCGTATAGCGAAAAAAAGGAAAAAGCCGGGCACGCCAGTGAGCGCATCCGGAATCGGGATGAGCAGTACCAGGCCAGGATATGTTCAATGCCCAATTTTGCAGAATGCCAGAAGACCGGATAGACACTTCTGTGCTTTCAGAGGGAAAAAAAATAATGGAGAACATCGACACGCAAACAACCGAACAGCCCAACCATCGGCCAACGATCAACGCTTGCGCCGAGCTGTTCTTCGAGGCCGACCGGTTGAACGAGCGAGCCTACGCCATGTTGCGCGAGCCTGTTTCAACGCTGTCCATTCATGAGTTTTCCGAAGCGAAAAAGCGCGCGGAAGAAAAGTACCAACAAGCCTGGCAGCAGTGGTTATGCACCCAGGATACGAAGGATCGATAATCACTCGATGGCTGGCCGATCAGCCCCCGTCTCGACACTGGCCGGGGGCTGCTTTTTTTCAGCGTAGCGAGTTTTCAGGGGCGTTGATTGGGGTGAGGTCGACGCTATCGCGATACTCCGGCACCGAAACCGACCACCCAAGCTCCAGGCTGATACGACGGCGCAGCACATCCGATGCGTTTGGCTCGCCATGCACCACAAATGTGTGTTTGGGTGCTCGCTTGAACCCACGCAACCACTGCATGATTTCATCGGCGTCAGCATGCGCCGACAGGGTTTGCATCGGCACCACCTCAGCGTTTATCGGCACGTCCCTGCCATGGATGCGAACGGATGGACTGCCGGCAATAATTTGTGCCCCACGGGTGCCACCGGCCTGAAAACCCGGCATCAGCAGCGTATTGACGGGATTGGGGGCCAGCGCCTTGAGGTGATGGACCACCCGCCCTCCAGTCGCCATGCCGCTGGCGGCGATAATCACCGCCGGTGTGCGTTGCTGATCGAGTGCTCTGGAGTCCTGTACGGTTCGCACGAATTGCGCCACATGGCACATACCTTCGCAGTCCTCCAGGGACAATCTGTGCTCGCTGCGAAATCGCTGATACAGACACGTGACATCAGTGGCCATCGGGCTGTTCAGGTAGATGGGAATATCGGGAATCGCTCCTTTTCGTTTCAACTGATACAGGTGATGCATCAACAGCTGGGCACGTCCCACCGCGAACGACGGCACCAGCGTAATGCCTCGGCGCAACGCGGTACGGGTGATGACCTCAGCCAATTGCTCCTGTGGCGACTCGACTGGATGTTTACGGTCACCGTAAGTCGACTCCACCAGCAGGTAGTCCGCCTGCTCGACGGTTTCCGGAGCGAACATCAAAGGATCGTCAGGCCGCCCCAGATCCCCGGAAAACACCAGGTCCATGCCATTGGCGCTCACTTGCACCGTTGCCGCACCCAGGATATGCCCGGCGCATCGAAACTCGATGGCCATGTCCGGGACAATATTAACCTTGTGGTGCAACTGCACTGGCCGCAACAGTTTCAGGGCTTGCTCGGCATCTTGCTCGGTGTAAAGCGGCAGCGCCGGGCTATGTTTTGAAAAGCCATGCCGGTTGGCGAACTCAGCCTCTTCTTCCTGCAACCGGCCACTGTCCAGCAGCAGGATTTTCACCAGCTCACAGGTCGCCGGCGTGGCATAAACCGGGCCGCGATAACCATTGCGCACCAGTACGGGCAGATAGCCGCTGTGATCAAGATGGGCATGGGTCAGCACAATCGCATCCAGGTCGCTGACCGGAAGCTGGAACGGGTCGCGGTTGTGCAATCGCAGTTGCTTGTAGCCCTGGAACAGACCGCAATCGATCAGCACATGTTGGTCACGATGCTCCAGCAAGTACTTGCTGCCCGTGACCGTGCCCGCGGCACCCAGAAATGTGATTCGCATGGCCGTTTCCTTGATCATTCAGGGGAGCGCTATTGATTGCGCCTTTTGGCGCAAGGCCAGTTGATTTTTATCAACTGCAAGCTCGACAGTGTCCCTTTCAATCAGGTGGAGGCGAAGGTTTTACGATCATCAAACTGCACGGTGCCCGGTTCAACACACTCTCGACGGTACTGCCGATAAACCCGTTTTTCCCATCGGGATACCTCGTCCCCAACACCACCATGTCAAAGGCATTTTGTTGAGCAAAAAGGCCGATAACCTTATGGGGGGTGCCGGCCAGTGAATGTCGGCATGAAGCCTGGATGCAATAGCGTTCAGCAAGTACATCGAAGGCTTCTTGCTGGGCATCCTCAATCGCGTCCCTCAAACTGTTGGCCAGACTGCCTGTCGGCACGCTTCTGGACGCATCGTTCATCACTGACCAACGACTGACATTGAGCAGGTGCAGCGCGGCACCGCAACTGGCCGCCAGCGTGGAAGCAAGGTCGAGTATTCGGTCATTCACCCCCTGAGTCAGTTCTTCCAAATGGGACAGATCGATCGTCGCGAGAATTTTCAACGGCTTGGGGTGCGCGGCGCTGGTCACCAGGTGCAAATGCGCCGGACATTTGTGCAGCAAATGCCAGTCCAGGGGGCGATGAAAGGCCCGGTCGAGTGCCGGCACGTAATGAGTGTCCTTGATCACCAGATCCGGATGAAAGTCATTCACGTACTCAAGCACGTGCGTCACGCTCGATCGGGCCCAGACCACTTCAGTAGTCACCTGCAGGCCGATGCAACGTTTAAAGCGGGCTTGCTGTTCCAGCCAGTGCCGATGCACCTGTAAATACCCCTCCCGCGCCTGGGCCATTGCATCATGGTCAAGCAGACCCGCCACCGCCAGAGCCGGGACATAATCGAACGCGACAATATGCAAAAACGCACCGGTTGCACAGGCCAGTGCATACGCACGTTCAAACGCCGGAGTAAGGGTCATTTCGCCAGGGGCTATCAATAAAATGCGTTTGAGTTTGAGCATCACGTGCCTCTCCCTGAAACGGTTACCTGGAGTCCTGTCGGGGGCTTTCTGCAACGGACAAGCACCTGTCCATGATTTCCCCTTGGCGTAATCGCCGCTGGAAACGCTGTTGTTCAAGTATCTGGCGCTCACCGGTGGGCGCACTGATTTTTATCAACTAAATCAGTGGCAGTACGACCCATTTGCGTGTTCATAGGGACATTGTTGATTTACCTCAACGACTTTCCTGTGCCCAGGCGTAGAAAAATACTGACCGGCAATCACCGTTCGCCCTACCCGTCGGATTTCAAAGGGGACTTCATCATGAGCGACTTGAACCTGCGCACTATCTGGTCAATACCACGACACAGAGCCACGTCCAGCCAGGGACGTCGACCTGGGTAGTCGTGCCTTGATCGATGAAGCCTATGGGCGGGCCAAGGTTTGGCTCGAAAGTCGTCGGGCCGATCTGGACGCCGAGGCACATCTTTTGCTTGGAAAAGAACCCCTGACAGCCGAAGATTTTCCAGCGCTCATACTTATGCAGCGCGACCCCGATTCATCGTAAACACCCCTTGGAAGATGGAGTATGGCCATGCTGGCAGTCACGCTGATCAATACGCTGGTAGTCATCATCGCCGTAGTGATCCATTACGAATGTCTGTTACGCCTGAACGATTGGCTGCCCCGACTCAAACTATGGAGCCGCTTCAGAATTGTCGTCGGGGTATTCGGTGCCCTACTGGCCCACGCGATAGAAGTCTGGTGCTTCGCAGTGGTTTATTACCTGATGGTGCACGCCGGCAAATGGGGCGGCCTGACGGGCAACTTCGACGGTACGCTGATGGACTGCGTTTACTTTTCCTTCACGACCTACACGACGATCGGCTTCGGCGATATTTCACCGGTGGGCAACCTCAAATATTTGACCGGCCTGCAAGCCCTGACCGGGCTGGTATTGATCACGTGGACCGCATCTTTTCTGTTTCTTGAAATGCAGAAGTACTGGAAGCGCAAGTAAGCCTTTTTGCGCTCACGTAGGACTTAACTGTCACCAAGCCGCGACAGGCTCTAGACCGCTAGAACGCAGCAAGGCACCTGATAGAGGATGTGCTCGGTCGTACTGCCCAGGAGCTTGCCCATTCCATGGGACTGGACTTTTCCCATCACGATGACATCCACTTGATGTTCATTGGCAAACTCACTCAATACCCTGACCGGATGACCCTCGATGAGATGTCGACGATCGGAGGGCACGCCGTACCGACCGGCCAGCCTCAGGAAAGATTTTTCCAGATCCCTGCGAAGCGATTGGGTGAGTTCAGCGAGTGTGAGCCCCCCAAAGTCCGCCAGATAAGCGGCTGAGATATCACAGGCATACAGCAGATGCAGTTCGGCGTTGCATTGCATGGCAAGGCCGCGTGCCTGTTTGATGATCAGGTCGTTCAATTCGTTGTCGGCTGGCTCTATCTCCGATACTTCGACCGCTGCCACCACCTTGCGTGGCAGCACGAAGCTGCTGCCGCCCACCAGATAGACTGGTATCGGGCAGTGGCGCAGCAAGTACCAGTCAAGCGCGGTGAGAAAAGCCCGCTTGAGTGTTGACTCATGCTGGATCTGCTTGATCAACAGGTCGGGCTGCATGTCCGTGACATGATCGATGATGTCTTGTTTCATATCTTCGGCCCAGGTCACCTCCGTGGTCACCTCGATCCCTCTGTCACGCAGATTATCAGCCTGCCCCTGAAGCCAGTCGCGATGGTCCAGCAGGTAGTGCTTGCTAACCTGCTCGCGGGCGCCTTCTTCAAGCATCGAAAGGCCTTTGATCGGGGGAATCAACGCCGCAATATGCAAACTCGCGCCACTGGCCCTGGCCAGCGCTGCTGCATGGTTGATTGCTTGGGAGTGGCGCAGGGCCGGGTTAATCATCAGTAACAACCGTTGATACTGGCTCATGACTGGCCTCCAGTCAGGTGACTGTTCAATGCCGCCGCCCCGCCGGGCTCAGCGGCCCGCTCCTGGCGTCCATTTCCGGATTAGTACTTCGGGCATGTCCTGTCCATGCTCGATGAGGTAGAGCGTGTGTGTTTCCATGGTCGACCGATAACCCGAGCGCGCGGCCGGCAGCTGATCGTGCAACCGGATTTCACCGATCAATGTGAGTTGATTGTGTGAGTCTGGAAGCGTTGGAACTTGATTTACCTCAAGTTTCAACGCAGCGACTACCGAGCTATTCAAATCCCTTCAGATACTGATCCGGAACGGACCCAAGTGAGGATCCACTCGTCGAATCCCTCAGTTTATGAAGCGCTCACCCCCGTCGATAGTGATCGAGAAACTATGCTTTATTAGCTGATATGGAGGGCTTCCATGTGAATGAAACGCGATCGTATCGCGACCAGCATCTCAAAACTGCCTGTTCCAGTTGCAGCGTGCTGGAGTTGTGCTTGCCGCTAGGCTTGACCAGTGTCGAAATCGAGCGCCTGGACACGCTGATCATGCAACGGCTCAAGGTCAAAAAAGGCTCGGCACTCTACCGCGCAGGCGACCCATTGCGATCGCTTTATGCCGTCCGGCTGGGTTCATTCAAGACCAGCGTGCTTTCGATCGATGGTCGCGAGCAAGTGACCGGGTTCCAGATTTCGGGTGAAATGCTCGGCCTGGACGCCATCAGCACGGATCAACACACCTGCGATGCGGTTGCCCTGGAGGACAGCGAGGTCTGCCCCATCCATTTTGCTCATCTGGAAAAACTGGCCCGAGAGCTGCCTTCACTGCAGCACAACCTGAACAAAATCCTCAGCCGGGAAATCGTTCGCGATCACGACATGCTGATGATGCTGGGCAACATGAACTCGGATGAACGCCTGGCCGCTTTCTTGCTGAATATGTCGCAACGCTTGAACTCCCGCGGTTATTCGTCCCGCAACTTCGTGCTGAAAATGCGTCGGGAGGAAATAGGCTCTTACCTGGGCCTGCGCCTCGAAACCATCTGTCGGGGCATCGCGCACCTGCGTGACCAAGGTTTGGTGGAAATAACCGGTCGCGACGTCAACATTCAAAACATGGATGGGCTCAAGCAACTGATCGTGGGCTGCCATCGTCACCTGAGGTGACACCTGCCGTCTGGAGTGTCTTCATGCGTGCCATGGTCCTGCATCGCCCCGGCCAGCCGTTACAAATGGAAGAGCGTGCCATTCCCACGCCTGGCTCACAGCAACTGTTGATCAAAGTCCTGGCCTGCGGCGTGTGCCGTACCGATCTGCACCTGGTGGATGGCGAGTTGCCCCAAGCGCGGCTGCCACGGGTGCCGGGGCATGAAATTGTCGGCGAAGTCTCAGCCGTCGGTGCCGACGTCGCGTCCGAATGGATGGGTCGCCGAGTGGGCGTGCCCTGGCTGGGTTGGACCTGTGGCCACTGCGTGTTCTGCCGCTCGGGCCGAGAGAACCTCTGCGATAAAGCCCGGTTCACCGGTTGCCATCTGGACGGGGGTTATGCCGAGTACACGGTAGCCGACGCACGTTTCTGCTTTCCGATCCCCGAGGCACTGTCCGACACCCAGGCCGCTCCGCTGCTGTGTGCCGGGCTGATCGGTTTTCGGGCCCTGCAA
Source organism: Pseudomonas sp. G(2018) (assembly GCF_005502415.1). Lineage (NCBI taxonomy): Bacteria > Pseudomonadati > Pseudomonadota > Gammaproteobacteria > Pseudomonadales > Pseudomonadaceae > Pseudomonas > Pseudomonas sp. G(2018). Next base: position 6,572 of record NZ_SCOO01000010.1, read on the forward strand.
ATGGCCAAGGGCGCCCACCATCTGGGCCTCTATGGGTTTGGCGCGGCGGCACATTTGGCCATCCAGGTCGCCCGTGGACGCAAACAGAAGGTGTATGCCTTCACCCGTCCAGACGACAGCGAGGGCCAGGCTTATGCCCGATCGCTGGGCGCCGAATGGGCCGGGCCTTCGGATCAGCCTCCGCCGCACCTGCTCGACGCCAGTCTGATTTTCGCTCCGGTCGGGGCGCTGGTGCCGCTGGCACTGGCTGTCACCGTCAAGGGTGGCTGCGTGATTTGCGCCGGCATTCACATGAGTGACATTCCAGCCTTTCCCTATCAACTCTTGTGGGGCGAGCGCAGCGTTCGATCGGTGGCTAACCTGACCCGCGACGATGCCACAGCGTTTTTCGAGGAGTTGCAGCACACGCCTATACACTGCGACGTCACCCGCTTTGCCCTCGACGATGCCAATCAGGCGCTGGAACGGCTGCGGACCGGGCAGTTCAACGGCGCAATCGTACTCATTCCCTGACACGCTGCCTCACCGCCAGAATGCTCCCTGGCACCGTATACAGTGCGCGCTCCGTATTGCTGCCGATCAGCCGGTCGATCCCCATTCGATGCACAGCACCCATGACCACCACATCGGCCAAATACTCCTCGACGAACCCACTGATCACCGGTACCGGCAGCCCCATAACGAAATGGCGTCGTTCAGGTGGCACGCCGTAGCGCTCCGCCAGTGTAATAAACGCCTCATGCAAGGATTGACGCAGCTCCTCGATAAAGTCCACGCCCCAACCGCCCCCAGCCAGTGGCGCATCGCTGTTGAAGATAGGCGACAAGTCATAGGCGTACAGCAGGTGTAACGGTGCATCGCATTGCAGCGCCAAGGCGTTGGCAGTCTGGATGATGGTGTCGTTCAAACCACTGATCTGTGTCGACGGATCGAACGGATCCACTGCCGCCACGATCCGGTGTGGCAAGCTGTAACGGACCTCGTTGACCAAGTGCATGGGAATTGGGCATTCACGCAACAAGTGACAATCCAGCGGGGTAATGAACACTCGCTTCAGCGCGGGTTCAAGGGTTACATCCTTGATCAGCAGGTCGGGTTTCAGATCTTCGACCGTCTTCAAAATGTCCAGCAACGGATGGGTGGTGAAGACAGCTTTGACCGTGACCTCCAACCCCAGGTCGCAGAGCCGATCAAGCTCTTCGGCCTCCCAGCGGCGGTAACGACGCAAATAGCGCTGCTGTTCTACATCGTCAACTTTTTCATCCCACAAATGCACCACAGGCGCCGGTTCGACAAAAGCCCGTACATCAAGAAATGCGCCGGCAGTCTTGGCCAGCGCGACGGCACGCTGCACGGCGGGAGACTGCTGCAGGCTTTGATCGACGATCAGCAGCAACCGTTGATATTGACTACTCATCACACACCTCCGTTCGGACCCCGGTCATCACTTGCCGGCATGCGTCAACACTGCGCCCTGATACCCCGTGCGGGTTGATTTACATCAAACACGCGCGAATTGACGCCCCTGACACCAGTGTCTGATCCAGATCAAACTCCAGCGCGCACAGCGGTGTAGAAAGGGCTTAAACGCTTTTTTTTGCCGCCCGCCTACCTTCAAAACCGCACTGGAGGAAAACCCCATGCTCACCGTCAAAGACCACAATGATCGGGCCGCGGCCGCCTACGCCGCCGTCGACGGCCAATACTGGGTCGAAGCGCTCAGGGACGGCCGCCACGTGCTGATCCGGCCCCTGGCGGAAAAGGATCGCGACCGTGAATATGCCTTCATCAAACGACTGTCTCCCGAATCCCGGCACATGCGTTTTCTCGCACAGATCAATGAGCCCGGTACGGCGATGCTCAACCAATTGATGGACACCGACAATAAACAGCGCGTGGCCTACATCGCCCTGGTCCACGACAATGGTCGACTGATCGAGATCGGCATCAGTCGCTACGCAGCCACCGGCGCACATGAATGCGAGTGCGCGGTCACGGTTGCCGATGAATGGACGCATCTGGGCCTGGGCACACTGCTGATGGAGCATTTGATCAAGGCCGCCCGCCACAACGGTTATCGCCAGATGTATTCCGTGGACGCGGCCAGCAATACCCCCATGCGCGACCTGGCCAAGGCATTGGGTTTCGAAACGCACAACGATCCCGACGACTCCCGCCAGGTCATCCATCGCCTCTACCTGTAAACCATCGTCCCCGCGATGTTCCGGCCAACGGTCCATCGCGGGGCGATCCAGCCCTCAGGATTGCAGCATTCGTCCCGGTTTGATCGCCAGCACACTGCATGGCGCCCGATGCAAGAGTTGCTCAGCCGTGGTCCCTAGAAGCTTTTTCAAACCCTTGTGCTGCACAGTCCCCATGACGATAACATCGGTATTGTGGTCCGAGACGAACTCACAAATGCGCGGCACAGGTGCCCCCTCGTAAAAGTGACGACGCTCCGCAGGCACGCCATGGCGTTCAGCGATGGCCGCAAACGCGTCATGCTGAGCCGTCCCCAACATTTCATAGAGGCCGGTGGCCAGCGGTAAGGCGGCAAAGCCCATGTCCTGAGCGTATACAACCGTCCAGTCATACACATGCAGCAGTTCAAGGCTGGCCTCACAGACAGCCGCCAGTTTCGCCGCGGCGTCGATAATCTGGTCATTGAACACAGGGGCCTGATCTTCATCACGCGACAAATCGATGATGGCCAGTATGTTACGCGGACGGGGGTTCAGAGGCGTGGTCACCAGATGCACCGGCACCGGACAATCACGCAGCAGCTGCCAATCCAGCGGCGTGAAAAACACCCGTTTCAACGCCGATTCTTCCTGGGCGTCCTTGATGATCAGCGTCAGCGGCATCTCGTTGATGAAGTGCAGGATCTCGGCATAAGGATCCTGTACCCATACCACCTCGCTGGTGACCTCGACGCCATGCTTGCTTATCAAGCCGGCCTGTTCCGCGAGCCATTGCCGATGGGTTTGCAGATAGCCGTCCCGAGCCCGGTCGAACTGTTCCGGGGCGAACAGTCCGGCTACCGCCAGGGCCTGTGAATAGTCGAACGCCACGATGTGCAATGGCAAATGCATCGCCAGCGCCAAGGCCGCGGCACGGTCGAACGCCGGGGTACGGGTCATGGCGGAGGGAGCGATCAAGAGTAAGCGTTGAGTCTGCGACATGGGGTACCTCGGCACGCGCCATTTCAATCCAGTAGAGCTACAGATTGATTGCTCACTGTTCTGACCACTTGATTTTTGTCAGTTACCCGCGCGATGTCTGTCAGGACACCCCCATGCCCGCCCACATCGCCAGCGTCATCAACACCTGGCCCGGAATCACGTAGGCGGCGAACCGTCGTCCACCGCTGACCCACGCCACCACGCACTTGCTGATGGAGTTGCTGCTGATTGCAATCAGCACGGGGCCGACAATGGCATCGAACGGCAACTGACCGGATTTGGCCAACGTGGCAATCGACGCCGTCGAGGCATGCACATCCGCAAGACCGGCGAACGTGGCCGTCAACATGACCCCCACCTGGCCGAAATGGCTGAGCATCATGGACGAAACAAAGGTGATTGCGGTCATGGCCAACGTGACGATCAGGGCCAGTTTGAGGTTGAACGCACCACCGACCTTAATTGGCTGGTTGGCGCCGGTCGCCTGCCTGGGGAACATTAGACACACGCCATATAGCGCTGCCGCGACGGCGCCGGCTATCAGAGCCCCCCACATGTGGCGCAACAAGCCAGCGTCAACCGCCCCCAGGATCATCCCCACCTGAATGATGGTGGCCATGTTCGACAGGATCGCGGCCGCGCTCAGGACCTTCATGTTGTCGAGCTGCCGTGCGACGAGATGGCCCATGACGGCGATCGTCACAGTACTGGAGGCAAACCCGGAGGCAATCGCGCTGATGGCATAACCATAACGGGGACCGAGGGTACGAACAGCAATATGCCCAATCGCCCCCACTGCCATCAGCAACACCGTCAGGGTGCAAATGGTGCGCAAATTGATGCCACCGTAGGGACCAATAAAGCGGTCCGGCGCCAGGGGAAGCACGACCAGCGCGGCAGTCAACAGGATCAGGCCGTCACCCAGCTCGGCATCGGTCAATTGACTGCGGGCGAAGTAGTGCAGCTTCTGTCGATAGGCCAGCAGCCCCGCGATCGCTACGCCGATGGCAATCGCCAACGCAGGCCTCGAGCCACACAGCCCTCCCAGCACCAAGACACTGAGCAACGCCACTTCACTGGTCACACCGGGGTCATCGCCCAGGCTCCGCCAGTACGCTACGGTGACCAGCACCCCCAGGATGATCGCGACGATGCTGATCAGCAGGTTGCCACCGAGCTGCATCGCCACATAACCCAACAATGCCGTGATCGCGTACGTCCGCAAACCGGCACAAGCACGGGTCTCCTCCTGTCCCTTGTGTCGTTCGCGTTCAAGGCCGATGAGCATGCCAATCCCCAGCGCAGCCGCTGCACCCGCCATCCCGAAGGTTTCGTTCATTGGGCTGTCATCCGCCTGAACCTCGTCCGGTGCCGACCCAACGCGTTACTCCACGAGGTCGGCGCGAACCTCTTCGCCCTTGGGGCTGGCCGTTCGAGGAGCGGACATCGGTCTGGCAAAGGCTGCCGAACCAAAGGGTATGGGCCAGGCATGCGGTGCATCGATTCGTGCCTTGAGCTGACCAACGAAAGCCTGTGCCTGGCCCAGGCTATTGAAATTCACTTCCAAAGCATCCATGCGCACGACCCAACAATGGCTTGTTGGTTTCTCCGTGATATCAATGATCATAGATACCTCCGTTCGACATCGAGATTCGCCCCGCCTACCGTCACGGCGTAATGGCGACCTTCATTACACCGTCCCGTTGGTGAGCAAACAACTCATAAGCCGCCTCGATATCATCAAGTTTGAAACGGTGAGTCACCAGCGGCGACAGGTCCACACCACCGCCCTGCACCACCGCCATCAAGCGACGCATGCGCTCTTTTCCACCGGGGCACAGTGTGGTGACGATGCTGTAGTCACCCAACCCTGCGGCAAAGGCGTCGAGGGGAATATGCAGATCGCTGGAGTAAACGCCGAGGCTGGACAGTCGACCACCCGGACGCAGTACCCGCAGTGCGGATTCGAATGTCCCCTGGGTTCCCAGTGCCTCGATGGACACATCGACACCCCGACCGTCGGTGAGGGCCATGATCTGCTCGACCACGTTACCGTCCTTGAAGTTGACGACATGGGTCGCGCCCAATTGTCGCGCGACGTCCATCCGCTCAGCCACGGCATCGACGCCAATAATCGTCGTCGCGCCTTTAAGTCGTGCACCCGCCACCGCACAGAGGCCTATTGGCCCAAGGGCAAACACGGCAACCGTATCGCCAATGGTCACTTCGCCGCGCTCTGCCCCGGAAAACCCGGTGGACATGATGTCAGGGCACATCAACACCTGCTCGTCACTGAGCCCGTCGGGAATCGGGCACAAATTGGCAATGGCATCCGGTACCAGCACGTACTCGGCCTGGCAGCCGTCGATTATGTTGCCAAACTTCCAGCCCCCGATGGCACGGAAACCATGACGGGTGTCCGGACCGTCCTGTGAGCCGCAACCACACAGGCAGGCATAACTCTGTCCGCTGGGCGTGATAGCACCGGCAATCACCCGCTGGCCTTCGACAAAACCTCGCACCTGCGAACCCAGCCGCTCAATGATGCCCACCGGCTCGTGGCCCACGGTCAGGCCTTTGGCCACTGGATATTCACCGCGCAGGATGTGCACGTCGGTGCCACAAATGGTCGTGGTGGTGATACGGATCAATGCATCCAGCGGTCCGACTTCAGGGATGGGCTTGTCTTCCAGCACGATCCGGTTTCGTTCGACGAACACAGCCGCTTTCATGGTTGCCATTGTGTTCCCTCTTTTGTCTTGCGTAAGCCAACGTTCAGCACGAACCCAAAGACTGCGCCAGCGTGGCGAACGAAGGATTGATAATGGTCAACTATTTCGTCACTGGACGAGACTTGGGCAACCGCACGTCGGGCGACATCGTCCTTCCCCATCTCAGTTGACAAAGATCAAACCCGCCGTTCCGGCCAGCAGCAGGATAAGTGCAAAGCGTTACTGCCCAACGCCCCAGCCATGGGTGCAGCCCATTGCGCGAATACCTACCGGAGATCTGTCATGTCTGATCAATCACGTTTCATGCTGATCGTTTCACCGTTGATGGAAAACAGCCCTGCCTTCGACCGGGCTGCCGCTCTGGCCAAGGCTTCGGATGCGGCACTGCACATCGTGGCGTTCGATTACCTCGAAGGGCTTGCGACGGCTGGAATGGTCAACGAACAAGCGCTGGAACAGATGCGGCTGGGCTATGTCGAGCGTCATCGCCAATGGCTTGAAGGCCAGGCCAGGCCGTTGCGTAAAATCGGGGTTCACGTCACCACTGAAGTGGTGTGGGTGGAGCGGCCATTGCAAGAAATCCTCATTCATCTGAAAGAACAGCAAATGGCCGTTGTGATCAAGGCGCTGGAACACGAATCCCTGCTGTCACGCCTGATGTTTACTCCACTGGATATCCATCTGCTGCGCGAATGCCCGGTACCGCTGCATTTTGTCAGCCATATGCACCACGCTTTGCCGCGCAAAATCGTCGCCGCCGTCGACCCTTTTCATCGTGATGACCAATATGAAGGCTTCAACGACAGGATCTTGCGCGAGGCGTCGAAACTGGCCACTACCTGCAACGCCGAGCTCGACGTGATCTACGCCCATGATCTCTCATCCATCAGCGCAGATGAATTCGGCTTCAGTAATGGTTCGGCATTTTTTTCTTCGAGCAAAGCCAAGACACTTTTCGATGCGCAGGCTGACGCGTTCCGCGAGCTTTCGGAGCGCAACGGCATTGCGCCGGAGCACCAGCACATGATCATGGGCAATCCGGCCAAGGTGCTTTCCAGCTATGCCGAGGCTTATGACACTGATGTCATTGTCATGGGGCGCGTAGGCCACCGCGCCATGGAGCGATTGGTCGGCAGCACCGTGGAACATCTGCTGTACAAGATGCCATGCAGCGTGTGGGTGGTTTCGCCAGAAATAATTTGAAGATGGACAGTTGCCAATCAAAAGAAACCCGTGACGGGAGAGTGAGCAATGAGCGCAAAATTGAACAAGGCCATCGACCTGCTTCTTGCCTGCTCAATTGGGCGAAGAAATCAGTACCGTCAGTACTGGAAAAGTCGACATTCTCTGCACACCGACACCTGCAACACTCCTTCTGCTTACACAGAATTTAGTTGTGTTGCATCGACCGGTTGAGTCCACAGTCGAAAGCAGCCCTTCCCAACTGACGGAAATCGATCTGAAAAATGGGGTAACGTGTTAGTAAAGACGGCCCGCACAAGCATAAAGAAGGGATTAAAAGTGACCTCCATACACGCCTTTCGGGTCGTGCTGGCGCAGCTTTCAACTTCTTCAGGATCGGCACCCGCACGATTCGGACCACTTTCACGCCTAACGCTCAACGATCCGAACCGAGCCTCCTGATCAATACACAACAAATCAGGTCTTAGATGCCTATAGGCGTGTCGCTCACCTCAGCGACTTGAATCCAGCCCGGACTTCCTGCGAGAAAAGCGCCGGTTGCTCCCACGCGGCAAAGTGCCCGCCCTTGGGAAGCTTGTTGTAGTGCACCAGTTCGGGATAGGCCTTCTGCGACCAGCTTTTCGGCGCCGCATACAGTTCATCGGGAAACACGCTGACCGCCACCGGGATGTTGACGCCTTTGACGGCGAAGAATGTCGATTTGTTTTCCCAATAGAGCCGCCCCGAGGAAACGGCGGTGTTGGTGAGCCAGAACAGTGTGATGTTGTCGAGGACATCATCGGGTGTGAGGCCTTCCGGTTGGCCGTCGATGGAACGCGCAATCATCTCGTAGCTTTTGGGATCGTGATCAAGCATGAAGGCGGCCAGACCGACCGGTGAATCTGCGAGACCTGTCAGCGATTGCGGCCTGTCACCCATCATGATGGCGTAGCCAATGTGCTTGTAGGTGTTGGCGAGTTGATCCGCCGCGAGCTGCTCTTCCTCGGACAGACCAGCGGGAACCGGCTCGCCGCGAAACAAGGCTGCATCAATGTCAGGCGGGATGACGCCAGGCATGTTCGAATGAATACCGATCAAGCCAGGCGGCGCCTTCACAGCCATCAGATCGACGACGATAGAGCCCCAGTCACCTCCTTGCGCCCCATACCGGGTGTACCCAAGACGCTTCATCAACTCGATGTATGCATCAGCGATACGCACGGGATTCCAGCCGGCCACTTTCGGTTTCTCCGAGAAGCCGTAACCCGGCATCGATGGAATCACCAGGCTGAACGCATCGGAAGCATTGCCGCCATACGCCGTTGGATCGGTAAGTGGCCCAATGACTTTCATCAACTCGATCACCGACCCGGGCCATCCGTGCGCCATCAATAGTGGCAGCGCATTCTCGTGTTTAGAGCGGACATGGATGAAATGGATATCCAGACCATCAATGTTGGTGATGAAGTTAGGAACGGCGTTTATTTTCGATTCAATAACTCGCCAGTCGTACTGAGTTGCCCAATGTTTGGCTAATTTCTGGATGGTCGCCAGTTGTACACCTTGAGAGGAGTCTTTGACTAATTCCTTATCTGGCCATCTCGTCGCTATTATACGTCTGCGCAACTCTGAAAGTTCCGACTCTTTAGCGCTGAAATGAAAGGGACGTATTGCAGTGGAAACATTCTCTGTCTTATTTGAAGTATTCGTCATAGCGTCAGTCCTGATTGAGAAACCGAGTAAACCCAAGGGTGCAGCCGCGCATGTCACCGCGGCGACGCCGCAAAACCTGCGTCTGCTCAGGGAAGTTTGTTTGATGTTTTTTGGCATGCAGATTCCCAAGACGCAACGTCACGCCGAGTCCGTTTTCGATTGAAAATGCTCTCGACCAACTTGCTGTTCGTTATATTTTTACTGGGAAGTATCGATAAACAGGTATTCAGGCTGGCATTTCAACACGCCTGGATAGTGATTTTTTTATATCAATCACGACGTCTGGACATTCAAGGCCACGTCGATGTTGCCGCGCGTTGCTTTCGAGTAGGGGCACATTTGATCGGCGGCATGTGCGACAGCGGACGCGACCTCATGCGTCAGACCTGGCAGTCGTAGATTCAACCGGGCTTGAAGGAAGTAAGCGTTGCCGGTTTGACCTAGGTCGATCTCGATATCGACGGATACGTCGGCTGGAACAGTCACCTTCAAGGCTTTGGCCGCAAGGCCGACTGCTGCGATGTAACAGGCCGACCATGCGCCGGCAAACAACTGCTCGGCCGTCGGGTGCGGTTGGGTGGTGGCGAATACGTGGGCCGGTTCGGCACTCCCGGGGATCGAGAGTTCGATGTCGAGGTTGCCATTATGTCCGCGCGAGGTGCTGCCGGAGCTGCTCAGAGTGGTGTGGGTTTTGCCGGTGACCAGGACTTTTTCGATGTTGCTCATCGGTGATTCCTTCAAGTTTTTTATGAGAATCAAATAGCCAAGAAGACACGTAACTATCTGACAGCATTGATTTTATAGGCACATCAAAGGTACCGAACAGAACGGAAAAACCGATCATCTTCGGCTTTTCCGCCCATCCCCCTGCTCCACCGCCCGTCGCCAGGACGCAAGATTAGTTTTGACATCACCCGGTCATTGGTTGAGTATAAATACATCGCATGCGATCAAATCGTTAGCGCCATACATCTTAGCCCCTACCCTCGGAGACTCGGCCATGAACACCGGAAGCAGCCAAACACTCTTCACCTCTATCGCGCACGCTTACTGTGGCCACAACGGCAATAACTGGATCACTGCTTCATGAAGCTGATCCAGCTTCGCGCCTTCTGCTCGGTTGTCGACATGGGCAGCTTTCGTTCGGCGGCACGAGAACTGGACGCTGCCCAGAGTACATTGACCGAGTCGATTCGAAGCCTGGAAAGAGAACTGGGGGTCACCTTGTTGGTGCGCTCCAATCAGGGCATCAGCCTGTCCGTGGCCGGCAAGGTGTTCCTGACCCGGGCGCGCTCGATCATTCTGGATTGCGATCGCGCGGTACAAGACGTCCGACAGTGCAATGGCATGCCTGAAGGTCAGATCGCATTGGGTGTCACAGCGGAACCCCTGGCGGCGTGCTTGATGCCGGTCTTCAGCAGCTTTACCCATCGATTTCCCAACGTGCGGTTACACGTCGCCAGTGGCAAGACGAAGATGCTGATCGAGATGATTCGCGCTGGCCGACTCGACTTCGTGATGTGTCCACTAAGCGCCGACGTCAGCGATACCGATCTGCACATTGAACGGCTTTACAGCTCGAAAGCCAGCGTCATTGCGCGCAAGGGCCACCCCTTGGCGGATGCTCGCTCTGTGCGCGACCTGGCCGATTGCCAATGGATCAGCGTCCGGCCTGCCGGGGTGGTCGGTAGTGCCGAGAACCATCTGGTCGAGCTGTTCAGAGCCGAAGGCTTGCCAGCCCCAAAGATCGCGATCACGACCGAATCGTTGCTGGAGATCCTGCATATCGTCTCCGAGACGGATTACCTGACCATCGAGCCCAGCCTGCTTCCCGGCATGAAGCTGTTTTCCTCGTCGCTGACCAGCATCGCGATACGCGAGCCATTGGAATCGCGGGAGGTGTGCCTGATCAGCCGTCGCGTCTCCCCCTTCACCCCAGTCACACAAGAACTGACCAGCATGCTGATTTCCTACTCGCGCCTGCGTCACCGGGCCAAGGCGTGAGCCCGCGCCCTCACGATGAATTCACATCGGCACCGCCCGGGACGTGATGAATGAGCGATACCCGCTAATCTCCTATGGCACGTCTTCAACACAGGAGTTTGGCAATGAATCCCGGACAATCATTAGCAGCTCTGATCATCACCGCAAGCCTCTTCGGCTGCACCTCTTCATCAAACCATGGCGTGAACGTCCCTCTGGAGGCCACCCGGCAGAACCCGGGGCAGATCGGCAATGTGACCTTGACCGACTGGGACAAGCAAACCGGACTCAGTTTCTTCATCAGCGGTGTCCCAAGCGGCGCTGTTCTACCCTTGCGCCTTTATTCCTTTATCAATAAAGGCAGTTGCCAACAACCCGGCCCCGTCGCCTATGCCATGAATGACAAGGTCAACACCGAACGCCAACCCGTGCGCGGATGGTCTTTCTCAAGAAGCGCACCTGTCGCCCTGCCGGTTTTGCTGTCCGGTGGATACTCCATTGTCGTGCGATCGGCAGCGACCGATGGCAACGCCGATATTTTTTGTGGGGATATAAAGCAAGGAGACTCGGTGAAATAGCGTTTGCAGCCTCATCAAACAGCCACGACAGCCTTGACGCGATGGCCATGAAACACAGTAACGGCTTTGACGACTCCCATGACGATCAGGCCGATGCCAATCGCTTCCGGCGCGGACGGCCACCGGTAGTAAAACAGCAGGCCAAGGCAGGTGGCGAAGACCATCTCCAATGACAGCAACTGACTGGCCAGTGTCATGGGCAGGCGCTGGGAAGCGATGGTCCAGGCCCAAGCCCCGCCAATCGAAGCGACGGCTGCCAGTACCAAGGCTGGAAGGTACAGGTGGCTGATCGCGCCGTGCCCGAAACCGAGCGTGGGCGCCTGGAAGAGATCCATGGCAGCCCCCGCCGGAATGAACATGAGCGTTTGCAGGCTACCGCCAATCATCATCAACGCGGTCCAGACCCAGGCATTCATGCCAGGCCTTTTCATCAGCGCTTTTTGATTCGCCAGGCCAAACCAGACCCACAGTGCAACCGCCGCCATTGACGCACCGACTCCAATGGCCAGCGCGGTGTGTGATTGCCCCTCGAACTGCGTGATGTTCTGGCCATTGACCAGCAGCAAACCAAGCACCGCCAGGCCAATTGGCACTTGAAGCCGCCGCCAGGAAATCCCACCGTGGACATTCGCGCTGATGGCCAGCACAACCGGCACCAACCCCAAAAAGGCCGGCGCGACGACGGGGCCTGCGTACTTAGCGGCGATGACGACAGCAAGGAAATAGCCCACGTAACCGATGAATCCAAGCCCCGCCGTGACGAGCCAATCGCTGAGGGTCAAGTGACGCCAGGCTTTGATATTGGCCAGCAGGATCAGGATGCCGATCAGCCCGCAGATGAGGAATCGGCAGGCGGCCAGGTCAAAAATCGAATACTCGCCAATGACCAGCGGGGCAACAAAGTTCATCGACCAGGTCAAGGACGCCACAACCGCTGCGATGAGGCCGGTAATGGACAGGTGCTGACTGTTTGTGTCTTTCATCAACGGCCTCTGGGGGATTCGTGTCAGGGTTGAGGCCCAGTCTCCAGCATGGAAAAACAAAAGGGAATTCGTTGCTTTTGACCAACACCTGTTCCATAACGGAACAAAAGAGGATGCGTTGATGGATCGGTACAGCGATATGGCGATCTTCATCGCCGTGATTGATGCAGGCGGCTTTTCGCCCGCCGCCCGCAAACTCAAGATGACTCACTCCGCCATGAGCAAAAGAGTTCAGCGCCTGGAGGATCGGCTCGGCATGCAGCTGCTGTTGCGCACCACGCGGACGATGACACTGACGCAAGCCGGCGAACGTTACGTGCAATCCGCCCGACCGATTCTCGCGGATATTCAGGCGCTGGAAGCTGCCGTAATGCATGACGCGGATGCGCCAAGGGGCATCTTGAAGGTGTCTGCGCCCAATGCCCTTGGCCAGCACCATGTGGTGCCCGCTTTGATCGACTTCATGCGGCGCTACCCCGAGATAAAGATCGACTTGACCCTGACCGATGCCATCATCGATATCAGGCACGCAGGCATCGACGTGGCGATCCGCAGCGGCGAGCTGTCCGACCCAAGTCTTGTCGCGCATAAATTGAGTGCCAATGAACGACTTGTGTGCGCGTCCCCGGCTTATCTCGACGCCCATGGGGTGCCTGGCGAACCGGGCGAACTCGCGGGCCATTCGTGCTTGAAACTCAATTTTGAAAGCCGCTTCAACGACTGGGAGTTTCGTGCCCCCAACAGTCGGGCGATTCCGATCGCGGGAGATTTCACCTGCAACAGCCTCGACGCGATCCGCACGCTGTGCCTGGCGGGCATGGGCATCGCGCGCCTGCCCAAATACATGGTGAACGGGGATATCCAGGCCGGTCGATTGATACCGCTGTTGCAGGCGTTTTCATCGCCCGCCACCTCGGCCATTTATGCGCTGAGGGCGGCGGGCGATTATGTTCCGGCCAGGACTCGGGTGTTCATCGCGTTTCTGACAGAGCGCCTTTCGACAGCGTGCTTGAATGACTAGCCTTGTCTCTTGACGTCTCGGCACTCATCCAGCTTCGCTCGCTCACTGATCAGGGAATCGCTTGGGCGATAGCCTTCGCAATGCGCGGATCGCTGAGGTAACCGATGATGGAATGAGGGTCCTCATGCCCACTTTCGATATCAGGATAGTTCTCGATGCCTGAACCGAAATTGCCATTGGTGAGCTCGGAGCGCAGCGCGACGAAATCTTCCGGATCAGCGCCGTTGACCCAGCGTTGCACGTTGTCGGGTCTGACGCGTGGTTTGGAAAAGCCCTTGCGGACACTGTCGATGCCCAGCGGAGAACCCAGGGTTACGAGCAGCGGAGACTGGCGCGGCCGGCCGTTACTGGCGAATTCGCGCAACAGTGAGTAAGCAACGATGGTGCCCAACGAATGTGAAACGACGATTGCCGGCTCATCATCCTCGAACAGCGGACGCACCAGTTTGTTGACCTCATCGTGTACATGCTGATTGCGGATATAGGCGTGCGCTTGCCCCAGCACACGCAAGGCCAATGTGCCTCGCAACGGGGAAACGGTTTCGATTGCCCGGGCAACCGCCTTGACCCACTTCTTGTGAATACCGGCGCCCTGAGGTACCACCGTTACCAACTCTTCGGCTTGAATTTTTGCCGGGGTCACCCCCATGCGTAATGCCATTTCCTCGAGCGCATCGACAGCAAACTCATCAAAGTCACTGGTCGCCTCCTCCGCACCCAGCGCAATCGCCTGGTCTTTGACCTTGACTGAACTGAGCTCGTCGAGCTTGTCGCCGTAGTACGCTGCTTCGATGCGCGATAACCTGCCCAGCGGGTCGGGACCGTGCAAGGCATAGGTAGCCCGAAGTCTCTCAAGCCACGATTCGAGAATTTTCTGCGAGCTTTTGCCTTGCTGGTTAATGCCGTGGACAAGAATCATGCGCATGGTCTTTTCTCCGCGTCAGTTGATTACTGGGGTCAGTACGGAATTGTGCTTGTCTTAGATGTCCCTGATACCGGCAAGCTTGAGCAACGCCTTGCGACCGCTGGGCTTGGCGATGGTAAATAGTCCGGGGCCGAGGTTCTTCATGGCGGCCAGTGCCTGCTTGCGCCACGGCTCGGCACTGGCATCGCAGCGGGCGGTTGCGACAGCGCCCCAGGCCTGGCGCATCCAGGGTATCCGGCCGGCAATTGGATGATCCTTGTAAGCAGGTGTCGGGCTACGAGTGAAGCTCTGCTCCCACTCTTTCTCAGTACGCGGCTCGCGGGCAGCCACGGCCGGAATATCGGCGTACAAGCGCCCCCCGGATTCACGCAGGCTACCGCCACCATAAAGAATGATATCCAGGGGTACCGGCTGCCGGCGCTGCGCATAGAAAGCTGCCATCGAACGCAGGCTGTCAATGTCGCGAATCGCGTCGTAGAACTGCGCGGCAATGCAACCGAGCGTGATGATCCGATGCTTCCCGTAGCGCATCGTGGTCGCGGTATCGATGATTGCCTGTCGACTCAGCAGACCGGCATGCGCCTGGGCCAACAGTCTGATCGTCTCCTGACCTTCGTATTCGGAGGCGCCGAGCGGGCGCAGGAACAGGCTCAGCGACGTCGCGTCGATGATATGCAACGCCGCGACAAAGCCATCGACCACGCAGACCGGGACGATACGACCGTCAGCCAGGGTGACCAGCGCGTCGCTCCAGTCAAGGCTGTCGGCACTGACTGATTGCAGTTGGATACGGAACCAGTTCGGCTGGTCATCGAGGGCAGACACCGCGCCGAACGAGGCTTGTACCTTGGCGACGTCAGCGCCGCTGACGCAGATGCCGCAGCCGGTTTCGAAATGATCGCGTACCGTGGCGTTGCTGACTGAATTGACGAACGCTTCGCGGCTGGCCGTACGAGCCATTTCAAGTGCCTGAGTCTGCGCGTCAAACTTCGCTTTGGGTGATTTGGGCTTTATCAGCCTGGCCTTATCGACCGAACGCGAGTACGGCTCGACCGTTGGTGTCAGCTCCACATGTAACCATGAGTCGGCACCCGCGTCAGACGAGTCGCCATGCCATGAATCGGCATCCTCACCCGCTTCGGCCAGAGGTTCGGAAGGTTCAGAAAAATCGACCTCACTATC
This sequence comes from Pseudomonas sp. G(2018), assembly GCF_005502415.1. Taxonomy (NCBI): domain Bacteria; kingdom Pseudomonadati; phylum Pseudomonadota; class Gammaproteobacteria; order Pseudomonadales; family Pseudomonadaceae; genus Pseudomonas; species Pseudomonas sp. G(2018). The sequence continues at coordinate 22,053 of NZ_SCOO01000010.1, forward strand.
TAAGGCGATAGATTTAAAAACCGTTACCTCAGGCGGTCCCGGTATCGTCACGTAGTTTCGATCGGTATAGAAACCTGGCTTGGGTCGCGGGATCATTCGCACCCCGTACTTGCCGGCCTCCTTCGCAACAGTACTATCGAGGTAGCGGGCAAGTGACTGACTGGTTACCAACTTGTCTGCTCCACTGGCCTCGAAATATGCACCTTGCGCATCGCCCTCCAGGGCATCCAGCAAGACTTCGGTGAACAGGCAAAAATCACCCTGCTCACCCTGGGCCTTGATCATGAACGCCTGCATGCCGACATCGACGGCAAAGAACTGGTCCAATTCATAGGGACGCGGCTCCTCTTCAGGCCTGAAGAGCACCGCATTGCCAACAAGGTCAAGGAACTGGGCGGAGAACTCCTGGCAGGCGTCACCGATGACCGAGACCTGCCTGGGTCCGTAATACTCGAGCATCCGCTGCAACGCCGAAACCTTGATAGCCTGGCTCGAGTCCTTTTTCCAATGGGTCAGTATCCAGTATTGGTCACCGATGGCCTGCGCCGCGCCATGACCGGCAAAGAAGATCACCAACCGCTTGAGCTCGGTCCGATCGGTGACTTCATTGATGGCGGCGGTAATCTCATCGCGCAGCAACTCGATGGTGATTTCCGGATGTTCGCCATCGTGGAGAAGCAGTGTCTTGTAGTTTTGGGCGTCCGCCCATGCGGCCATCCGCTTTGCTGCCCTGATGGCGCCTGGCAGCGGGTCGAGCCCTCCTTCCGGCTTGGAAACCGCAATGGAAACGAATATTCGGTCGCTTGCGTCTGCCATGACCCATCTCCGATTAGACGTTGACCCCCACAGGCTGAATCGCCGTACTTCAGCGTCGCTCGGGAGCCAATCGACCGGAGTTTAGACTACAAATTGCAAACCTCCCTCTTTACTCAACATGGGGTGACGCAGCTTCCGGCCACAGGCAAAAATCGGCCGCGAGCATCCGTTTCAATGCCAGATGACCTTACTGACAACACCCCTTCCCAACCCGGCAGAAGCATGACGCGGTGATCTCCACATCCGCCCGCGCCTTGGCCAGGTCCAGACGGATTTTCGCAGCAGCTGCTTCAGGATCTCGCCCCAGTCGTTTCAGGCATTCAACGTAGCCGTGCAAACTCCACACGTTGTCCAGGTGCCAGGATGCGCGGCTGAGGGTGTTGTCCAGGCCGAGATCGGCGCGGTAGGCCTGCAGGGCTTCTTCCACCCGCCCCTGTTCCAGCAGCAGCGCGCCCAGGGCGTGCCGCACCGGTTGCATCCAGCCCCAGGGCTCGTCGTACGGCAGGTTGTCGTCCAGTTCTTGTGCCTGACGCAAGTGATCGAAAGCGCAATCGAAGTTGCCTTTGCGGTATTCGATTTCCCCGTTGAGCATGGCGCCGGCCACGGCCAGGATGTCGACGCACTGGTTGTTGAACAGGTAGCGGGTTTCCGGCACGCGGGCCCAGGCTTCGAGGAATAGGTGCTGTTCGGTTTCGGCGGCGGCGACCTGGCCGGTAGCAGCGTAGGCCACGCCTTTGGCGTAGTGCAGCATCGCGGTGGTCACGCAGTACAGCGCCTGATCGACGGGCAGTTCTGTGGCGAGGATGTCTTGCCATTTGCCGAAGCGGATCTGCACGTGGACCTTCATCGACACGAAGCTTTCCAGCCAGTCGGCCATGGGGGGTTGTTCCACCCGCAGCAGTTCCTCCTTGATGGTCGAGGCCAGTTGGTCGGCGGCCTCCAGGGCTGGATGGTACTGACCAAGGAACATCGCCGAGTAAAGTTTGAAGTGGTAGTTGTGACTGCGGTACAGGGTGTAGAAGTTGATCGGTCCTTCCTGTTCCAGGTATTTGCGATCGGCCTGGATCGCCCGGTGATTGGTGATCATGGCCCCGCGATAATCGCCGCAGAGCACGTCGATGTGCGACGGCATATGGCGCAAGTGCCCGGCGTCCGGCACCAGGTCGCGCAGGACATCGCCGGCACGCAGTGCCCGTTCGGGATACGGTGACATTTCCATGGTATGGACGTACATGTGCAGCACGCCGGGATGCGGCGTATCGCCGTGTTGCTCCATGCGTTGCAGGGCTTTTTCCAGCACGGCGACGGCTTCCAGGGTGTCGGCGCCCGCAGCCGGTTGAGCGGTTTTCAAGTCCCACAACTGCCAGGGCGTGCGGTCGATCAGCGCTTCGGCAAACAGCGCTACCACGTCGGGGTCGTCGGGAAAGGATCTGTAGACATCGCGCATGGACGCCGCGTAGGCATCGTTCCAACTGAAGAGTTGCTCGACGCTCTCCGCCTGATCGGCCTGGTAGCGTTGCTCCAACGCGCGGATCAGCCCTTGCTCCACCGGTGATGCACGGTCGAGGTGCGTCAATGCGGTTTGCGTCGCCCGGCGAGCCTCGGCCACGGCCTCTTTCAACTCCTGCTCGATGAAGGCGTCCCAGCGTTTGTTGTAGTTGGGACCCGAGGCGTAGGCGATGCCCCACCAGGCCATGGCGCAATCGCGGTCGTGTTCGAGGGCCTTGTGGAAGCAACGGATGGATTCATCGTGGTTGTAGCCGTAGCACCACACCAGGCCACGGTCGAACCAGAGCTGGGCCTGCGACGAGTTCGTCGTCACCGGGCGGCTGTAGGTGCCCAAATCGTAATAGTCGTGCATCGGTTTACCCTCTCGATCAGAGCGTGGAACTGCGGAGATCCAGCATACCCCCGTGGCTTGGAGGGGGCAGCACAGCCGACGACAGGCTGTGCTGCATCATCATGCTAAAGAGGGGTATGCCGCTCGCCCTATCAATGGCATCGATGTTCACCATCACGTCAATGAAGTTCTCTTAAAAATCCTGCGGCGTAACATCTGCTCCATACCAACCAAACACCCCGGAGTACACGATCATGAAACGCCAAACCCTCCTCAGCATCGCTTTTTCGATCTTCGCAGTGAACGCTTTCGCCGCTACCTCTGCTCAACCTGTAGTCGCTGAAGGCGGCTCGGATCGTCTGATCGAAAGCCGTGTGGCGGAAGGTGGTTCTGATCGCCTGCTGGAGAAACGTGTGGCTGCCGATGGTTCGGATCGTTTGAAAGGCAACTCTATTGCCGCTGATGGCTCTGACCGCCTGAAAGGCAACACCATCGCCGCTGATGGCTCCGATCGCCTGAAAGGCAACACCATTGCCGCTGATGGCTCGGATCGCCTGAAAGGCAACACCATTGCTGCTGATGGTTCGGATCGCCTGAAAGGCAACACCATTGCCGCTGATGGCTCGGATCGCCTCAATGGCAACCGCGTCGCATAAGCAACTCGCCAGACCGCAACATCCGAAAAGCCCGGCCTGATCAGCCGGGCTTTTTCGTGTTCTCTATCAATCAGCCCATCGTCTATCCTGTGTCCCCCGCAAAGTTACCGGAGACACCCGTGCCGCCCCTGACTGCTCGTGAGGTTTACCAGCCATTACGCGACGCCGCCCTCGGCCTTCGTCCGCTCAAGCGCGTCGGTGAACAGCCCGAAACCGGACCGGTGCGGGTCGACATCGAAGGCTGGCGTCTGACCCTCGATGTCGACGGTGGACACCTGCACCACTGCCTGCATTGCCAGAGCCCGGACGACCGGGTCTTCGACGGCGGGCAGCGCTACGGCACAAACCCGGTGAGTTTGCTCAGCACCTGGGAACTGGCGCAGGTCGAGCGTTTGCTCGCCGCTGGCTGAGCCGGCTGTTCAATCCTGCAACCTGTCAAAGCGTTTCAGTGAAAACGCTGAAAGATCCAGCTCGCTGCGCCCCCGCATGCACCACTGCGCCAGCGCCTCGCCCAATGCCGCCGAGTGCTTGAAACCATGGCCCGAGCAGGCGGACACCACGAGGGTATTTTTCAGGGTCGGGTGTTCGTCGATGATGAAATGGCTGTCCGGGGTGACGGTGTAGGCACACACCGCCGACTTGACCAGCCGTGAACTGACGCCCGCGATTTTGCCGCGTACGTGGGTGTCGAACATGTCCCAGGCTTCGGCTGCGCTGATGGTTCTGTCCAGTGTGTCCGGCGAGGATTCTTCGCTGTATTGCTCGGTGGCGACTTTCAGGCTGCCCTCACCCGGCAGCGGTGGAAAACCATAGTTCGAGTCATCATCACCTGAGCCGTGGTAGTAGATGAAGGTAGGCGACACCGGGGCAAAACAGGCACCTTCTTCCAGTTCAAACCAGAACAGCTTTTGCCGGCAGACCCGGAGCAAACGGTCGAAGGGTTGGCCGAGCAATGCCCTGGACCACATGCCGGCGCTGATCACCACTTTATCGGCGTAAATCGTGCGCTGGTCGGTGATGACGGTGACACCCTGCTCGTCGGAGGTGATCTGCGTGACGGTTTCGCCCTTGAGCAGCGTGGCACCACGTTCCTCGGCGAGTTGCAGTTGCACCGCGATGCAGCGTTCCGGGCGGACATAGCCGCCACTGGGTTCGAAATAGCCGACGGCGGTATCCAACACCGGCGAGAACTGCGCAAAACGCTGGCGGATCTGTTCCGCCGACAGCGCTTCATGTGCGATGCCATTGGCTTTTGCCAGGTGCAGGGTGCGCTGGGTGAAGTCGGTTGGATCGTTCGCGTCATCGTCAGGGCGCGAGGTCATGACCAACACGCCGCACTGCTCGAACAGCGACTCACCGGACAAGGCTTCGAGCTCGCGCCAGATCCGGTGCGAGTTGCGGACGATGGGCAGGTATTGCGCGCCCTCGCCCACCGAGAGCCGGGTGATCCGCGTGTCGCCATGGCTTGAGCCCTGGTCGTGCGGAGGATGATGGCGGTCGATGCCGATCACTTTGCTTCCCGCCTTCGCCAGTTGATAAAGGGTGGCGGCGCCCATCGCGCCCATCCCCAGCACCGCTACGTCATACCGGTCTTCCATCTACCTGCGCCTCCCTTGGCGAAAACGACAAGGTTGTAGCCTGCACCAGAGTCGGTCCTGTGCGAAAGAGCCCGTTGAACTATCGTTCATCTGGCTCAGCTGTGTTACATAGGGGCCTGCTGTGCATCCCGAGCCCAAGAGGTTTGCCTATGTTCCACTGCCCCCGCTTGCCGCAACTGCTGACCTGCGCGCTTTTCGGATTACTCGCCAGCGGCGCTCACGCCGCCACGCCTTCCACGGCGCCCGATGCCTTGCAACCGTTGCTGGCAACCATCAACGAGCGTCTGAACATTGCCGAACAGGTGGCGCTGACCAAGTGGGACAGTGGCAAACCGATCCAGGATACCGCCCGGGAAGCGTCGGTAATCGCTAACGCCAGAAAGCAGGCCGCCGAAAGCAGGCTGGACCCGGATGATGCCGCCGAACTGATCGCCGCGCAGATCGAAGCCAACAAACTGGTGCAGTACGGGTTGATCGCGCAATGGCAAGCGGCGCACAAGGCACCCGACCTGCCACGTCCGGACCTCAACCAACTGCGACCAAAACTGGATGAGCTGCAGACCCGTCTGTTGCAGCAATATGCGGACTTCGTGCCCTATCGCGTCGACCCGGAATGCCCGAACTGGTTGGCCGAGCAGCGCTCCAGCCTGATCAAGGATGCCCTGCATGGCCAGGCCCTGATTCGGGCCACGGGGGAGTTGTGTCTCACGGATCAGTGATGGGGGTCTGAAACCGGATCCGGTGTACACAGATCATCTGAGCGCCAGAGATGCACTGTGGGAGCGAGCCTGTTCGCTCCCACAGGGATCTCGACACAACCAACCATTGACTGCGTCAATAGTCACCATTAATTCAATGAAGTTCTCTTAAAAACTGTGCGGCGTAACATCTGCTCCATACCAACCAAACACCCCCGGAGCACACGATCATGAAACGCCAAACCATCCTCAGCATCGCTTTCTCGATCTTCGCAGCGAACGCTTTCGCCGCTACCTCTGCTCAACCCGTGGTCGCTGAAGGCGGCTCGGATCGTCTGATCGAAAGCCGTGTGGCTGAAGGTGGTTCGGATCGTCTGCTCCAGAATCGTGTGGCTGAAGGTGGCGCTGATCGCCTGCTCGAAAAACGCGCTGTGGCTGCCGATGGTTCGGATCGTTTGAAAGGCAACACCATTGCCGCCGATGGTTCTGATCGCCTGAAAGGCAACACCATTGCCGCCGATGGCTCCGACCGCCTGAAAGGCAATACCATTGCCGCCGATGGCTCTGATCGCCTGAAAGGCAACACCATCGCTGCTGATGGTTCTGACCGCCTCAAAGGCAACACCATCGCCTAAACAAATCCCCAGACCGCATCACCCGAAAAGCCCGGCCTGATCAGCCGGGCTTTTTCGTGGGACTTGAATTAGCGTTCAACGCCATCGGCTATTTCCTGCATTGGGTCAGGCCCCTTCCCAAGTACGAACAGGAACAGGCTGATATTCATGGCATGTCTAATCGATTCAAATATCGGCCGAGAAAATTCAGTTGCCTGGCCGGTTCTGGAGCCGGCCATCACACTGAAGTTGACCCCAAAGCCCCCACTCAACCAGAATGATTGAGGTAGCGCCAATGTAGCTACAAATTAACAATGAGGTGATAACCATGGGTGCACTACTAAAAACTACAGAAGTGCGTTGCCGCATCGATGAGGAGTTGAAAGCGCGTGCCACTGAAGTTTTGAGTGCTTGCGGCCTGAGCATCAGTGACGCCATGCGACTTTTTCTTCGTCAGGTTGTAGCGACTCACGGCCTCCCGTTTGAGGTACGCGTCCCTTCGGAGAAAACGGCCCGCGCCATGATGGAAGCAAAAGACATTCGTCAGCGGTTCGACTCGATAGACGAAATGCTGGGGGATGTGGATGGCGAAACCGGAGAAAAAGCAAAAACGCGCTGAGCTGCCCAAGCAATGCGCGCAGACCTCGGAGTTCAAGAAATCGTGGGAACGTTACAAACGCGCCGGGCGCCGTGACATGAATGAAGTTCGCCAGGTGATGGTCATGCTTTTTCTGGGAGAACCATTGCCGGCGCAGTACCTGGATCATGCTTTGAAAGGAGATTGGACTGGTTTTCGAGAGTGTCACATAGGTGGCGATTTTCTGATGATTTACGAACACACACGTTCTGATCTACTTACGTTTGTCGACCTTGGAAGTCATTCAGAACTGTTCAAGTAGCGCTGTATACCGATCCGACAAAAAGCCCGGCCTGATCAGCCGGGCTTTTTTTGCTCCATTTTCGGCTGATATGACCCGTGACGCGGTAGAAGTGAATCTGGCAGCCTTGCTGTATGAGTTGCGACCTCCCCTCTCAGGAACCTCAGCATGAGCAAGACCGAAACCCTGGCCAAAATCATGCTCGGCCCCCTGTTGCTGATGCAGGGCGCCTACACGCGCCGCATCACGCCGAAACTGCCGGAGGCCGAGGGCGAGCGCGAAGGTCTGGCCGGCCAGGGTCAAGCCCTGCGTCTGTTGATTCTCGGCGACAGCGCCGCGGCGGGTGTCGGGGCGTTGAGCCAGACCGATGCGCTGAGTGGCCAGTTGGTCAGCCGATTGGCCAAGGCTTATCAGGTTTGCTGGAAGCTCTGGGCCCAGTCCGGCCTGGACTCGCAAGCGCTACTGGATCGCCTCGACCAGCACGCGCCAGAACCCTTCGATGTGGCGTTGCTGTCCATCGGCGTCAATGATGTCACCGGCATGCTGACGGCGGATCAGTGGATCGCCCGGCAACAGCAGTTGATGAAGGTGCTGGTCGACAAGTTCTCAGTCAGGTTGATCGTCATCTCTCCTCTTCCGCCGATGCACTTGTTTCCCGCATTGCCGCAACCGCTACGCTGGTATCTGGGCAATCGGGCGGCGCGATTCAACCAGCGCCTTGCCGAACTGGCGCAGCGCACGGATCGCTGTACGCTACTGACGACCCGACTGGCCCCCGTGGCCGGCGCAATGGCACGGGACGGTTTCCATCCGGGGCCGGCCATCTACAGTCTCTGGGCAGAAGACGCCGCGCAGGCCATTGCCCGCCACGGGGCTAAAAGCCCATCAGACACGCTTTGAACAACAACAAAAAACAGGAGTTGAATATGTCTGAACTGCAACTGCATCCCAAAGCCGCAGAGTCCTTGAGCCTGTGGCACGCGATGATCCGCAACGGTGACCTGAAGGCCTTGCCGGATTTGCTCGACCCGCAAGCGGTATTCCGCTCGCCGATGGCGCATACACCGTATCCGGGGGCGCCGGTGGTGTCGATGATCCTCAATACGGTGTCCAAGGTGTTCGAGGACTTTGCCTACCACCGTGAACTGGCGACCGCCGACGGCTTGAACGTCATCCTTGAATTCAGCGCCAGGGTCGGCGAGAAACAGCTCAAGGGCATCGACATGATCCGCTTCAACGAGCAGGGAAAAATCGTCGACTTCGAAGTCATGGTCCGGCCCATGAGTGGTCTGCAGGCCCTGGGCGAGGAAATGGGCAAGCGCCTCGGCGCTTACCTGGCCGCCAGCAAGGCCTGATCGTGGTGCAAGGCCGGTCGGGACTTGGGTACCACCTGCAACTCGACCGGCTCACAGAGAAACGCGCAACAACGTGAGCGCAACCAGCGCTGGCCGGGGTCGTTGTGCGCCGCTGCACGCCAGACCATGGAAAGCTCCTGTATCGGCAGTTGCAGAGGTGCCGGCTCGGCCCTCATCCCCGCCACCGACGTCATCGCCTTGGCCACGTAATCCGGGACGATGGCCAGCATATCGCTTTGCGCCAGCAACACCGGCAACGCACTGAATTGCGGTACGGTCAGCACGACTTTGCGCTGGCGGCCCAACAAATTCAGGGCGTGATCCGTTTCATCCGTGGCATTGCCCATCGACGACACCACGGCATGGAGGCGTCGGCAAAATGCCTCCAACCCCAGCGGGCCAGGTCGGGCATCGGCCCAGGGCACCGCTGATGGTGGGTTGCCCCAGGAACAGCTTTTCGCCGACGCGGCTGACATTTCGCTCATGCATCATTGTCTCGAAAACCATCAACAGGTTGATGTCGGCACGACGCAGGTCATTTCGGTTCATGAGGTTCGCCACCCCGCACGAAGCCATTGAGTTCGACAGTGTGTGAACAGGTTATGGCCATCGCTGGAAAACGTCTGTTGTACATGGGGACATACAGATCATGCGTTCGGTGCGCACATTGATACCTGGGTATGACGACAGGCGAAAAACCTCAATGCAATAAATCACTTACATGACCCGCAGGACCTTTGCCCAATTCGCGCCACTGGCAGGAATTTCGGGTTTTTTGTCCTAACCAAATGAGAACCGCTACTCCTAGGATAGCGATGCGATTCTGCGCCAAGCCCGAATGAAAAGACGAGGCGTGCATGATCGATTCGAAATCAGACAAGCCTGCTGATGCACGCAGTGCGCACTCAATATTGCCGTGCGCATTGAAGGGAGCTTTCAGCAAGATGCTGCCAAACCCAGGCCAAAGGACGACTCGCCCCTTGATCCCTATTAGCCTCAAACCCTTTGAAAACATTCTGGTCTGGCTGATGGGTCTGATCGTGGTCTGCGGGATCATCATCAACACCGAAACCCGCACCGATCTCCCCACCGCGGCGTTGTGCATTGCGGTGTTGTTGATGGCGATCAATCTGTTTTCGATCAGCGCGGTGATCGTGGTCGCCCTGTTCGGCATGCTGGTGCTGACGACGGCATTCCTCTACCACGGCGGATTTGACCGCTGGGAATCGACGGCGGATTTTTACCGCGACCTGACCGCTCTGGCGGCGGTCACTTTGCTGGCGCTGCGCTGCAAAAAAATGTGCGATGGCCTGAATCATAAGGTCGTCTACTTCTCCGGCTCGCAACAGCTGAGCCAGACCGGCTGCCTGGGCTTTCGCAGTGGACGCGAGCAACTCTCCTGGTCGGACCAGTCGGCACGGATCTACGAGTATCCGGTGGGCGTCATGCCGACGGTGTCGATGATTCTGGCGCGCACCCATCCTGCCGATGTCAACCTGGTGCAGGCGGGCTTTGAAAAGGCTGCGCGTCGTGAAGGCCTGATCGAGATCAAACACCGCTTGTTGATGCCTGACGGACGCATCAAGCACGTGCACATGACCGCCACCCCGCTCCACACCCGCCTCGGCTACATTGATTACCTTGGTGCCCTGCGCGACGTGACCGCCAGCAAGCAGGCCGAGCAAGCGCTGTGCCGTGCCCAGACCCAACTGGCCCACGTTTCCCGCGTGACCTCCCTGGGCGAACTGGCGGCGTCCATCGCCCATGAAGTCAATCAACCGCTGGCGGCGATCACCAGCAGCGGCGAAGCCTGTCGCAACTGGCTGAGCCGCCCGGAGCCCGACCTGGTCGAAGCACGCCAGTCACTGGACCGGATCATCGCCAGTTCCAATCGGGCCAGCGAGATCACACGCCGCGTCAGGGCTTTGTCGCGCAAGTGCGACCCGCTGCGCCAGAACGAATCGCTCAACGACATTGTCGGCGAGACCCTGAGCCTGGTCCGCCATGAACTGGCTCATCACAAGATCAATCCGATCATCGAACTGACCGCTTTCGGTGGCCAGGTCAATGCCGACCGTGTGCAACTGCAACAGGTGATCATCAATCTGATCATCAATGCATGCCAGGCCATGGACGCGGTCGACCCTGGCGAGCGATCCCTGAGCGTGCGCACTTGGGTGAAGGACAACGAGGCGGTGCTGGAAGTGGCCGATCACGGACCGGGCATCCCCCCCGACGTCTTGCCGCAATTGTTCATGCCGTTCTTCACCACCAAGGAAAACGGCCTGGGCATGGGGCTTTCCATTTGCCGCTCGATCATCGAATTCCATGAAGGACGGATCTGGGCCACCAATGCCAACGGCCAGGGCAGCGCATTTTTGTTTGCCCTGCCGATACGGGTGGTCAACGACTCGGGTTACGCAGCGGCCCTTTAATACAAAGGTATGGCGCCGGCAAGCCAAGGTATTGAACCACTACCCGCAGGTATGAATGCCGTAAGCCGCGCATGCACTTAATGTAGCGCCCTTCGCAAGGAACACAGCGCAGGGCGGATGCACGTCCACCCCCTTGGGAACAAGCAATGAACGAACAACATCCCATTAATAAAAACAACCTGAGTGAATCCATGGTTTTCGTCGTTGACGACGATGCGCCGCTGCGTGAATCCCTCGGCAGTCTGTTGCGCTCCATTGGCCTGCGGGTCGAATTGTTCGGTTCGGTCGCCGAATTCATGAAGTACAAACGCCCGGATACGGCCAGTTGCCTGGTATTGGATGTGAGGCTGCAAGGCAGCAGCGGCCTGGACTTTCAAAACGAACTGGCCGCCGCCGGCATCAACGTACCCATCGTGTTCATCACCGGGCACGGCGACATCGCCATGACGGTGCGGGCGATGAAAGCCGGGGCGGTGGATTTCCTGACCAAGCCCTTTCGCGAACAGGATCTGATCGACGCGGTGTGCGCCGCCCATGCCCGGGACAAACAGCGCCGCGAATCCGAGCGGCATGCCGATGAGTTGTGTGCGCGACACCAGACCCTGACCGCACGGGAGCAAACGGTGATGGCGTTGGCGGCCTCCGGTTTGATGAACAAACAGATTGCCGGGGAAATCGGCCTGAGCGAGATCACCGTGAAGATCCATCGCGGCCAGGCCATGCGCAAAATGGGTGCGCGTTCATTTGCCGATCTGGTGCGCATGGCCGAGGTGATCTCGGCGCAACCGGCAATCCGGTGACTATACCCACGTATACTGTGCGTCCTTTCAAGACGGCGTATCTTGCAATGATGGCGGACAGCCTCTAAGTGCTCTCCGCTACCAGGCAGGACACAACTATGCGCAATAAGGCAATGATTGCCGTCGTCGATAACGACGAATCCGTTCGAATGGCGCTGGACAGTTTATTGCGATCCAGCGGATATACAGTACGAACCTATGCGGGAGCCCACGAGTTCCTGTTTTCCAATGGACCTGGTGTTACGTCCTGTTTGATCTCTGATATACAAATGCCGGAAATGGACGGCATCAGAATGTATGAAGAACTGGCGGCGATGGGCATTCATATCCCGGTAATTTTCATCACCGGAAACCCCGACGCACAGCGCCCGCCGGGCATCGTCACCCGAGAACCGATCACCTTTCTCCCCAAGCCCTTTGCGACCGACAAGTTGCTCGCCAGTATCGAAACCGCTCTCGAGCGACACAACTAACGCCGGCCAATTCGACCCCGCTAATACCTTGGTATACCCCGATAATACTTAGTCATACTTCGTCTGACCCTATGTAGCAGTGTCAGAAACAAGACCCTCGAATAACATCTGTTTCAGATCAAGCCGAACCCTGTCTATTGGCGTTGTTTAGACACATCGCCACAACTGGCCATGGTGTTCGCGCTGACTTCGCAATACTTTTTTCACGCCCTCGATTGTTCTTCAGGAGCTAAACAATGAAACAGCAGATTTTGATTATCGGTGCAGGGTTCGGTGGAGTCTGGAGCGCATTGAGCGCCGCCCGTCTGCTGGACAAGCATGATCGCAATGACGTCGAGATCACCGTTTTGGCTCCTCAAGCCGAGCTGCGCATTCGTCCGCGTTTCTACGAGCCCAATGTGCACAACATGAAAGCGCCGTTGAACGACTTGTTCGACGCCGTGGGCGTGAAATTCGTCCAGGGTTCGGCTGAAGTGATCGACGAGAAAAACAAGCAGGTCGGCTACACCAAGGTGACTGGCGAACAAGGCCAGCTGAGCTACGACCGCCTGGTGCTGGCCGCCGGCAGCCACCTGATGCGCCCACCGGTCGAGGGGCTCGACCACGCCTTCGATGTCGATACCATCGAATCCGCCACGCGCCTGGAAGCCCACATCCATGCGCTCAAGGACGTGCCGACCAGTGCGGCCCGCAACACCGTGGTGGTGGCCGGCGGTGGTTTCACCGGTATCGAAACCGCCACCGAAATGCCGGCGCGCCTGCGTGCCGTGCTGGGTGACAACGCCGACATCCGCGTGATTGTGGTCGACCTCGCCCCGCAAATCGCCGCGACCCTGGGCGATGGCATTCGTCCATCGATTATCGAAGCGTCGGAGCATCTGGGCATCGAGTGGATTGTCGGCACCAGCGTCGCCTCGATCGATGCTGGTGGTGTCACCCTCGCCAATGGCCAGCGCATCGAGTCCAGCACCGCGATCTGGACCGTCGGTTTCCGCGCAAGCCCCTTGACCGAGCAAGTGCAAGGTACCCGTGATCGCCAGGGCCGCTTGCATGTCGACCAGAACCTGAAAGTGCGCGGTCACGCCGATGTGTACGCCACCGGCGACGTGGCTTACGCCGCGACCGATGAGCTGGGCAACTTTGCAGCGATGTCCTGCCAGCATGCCATTGCCCTGGGCCGCCATGCTGGCAACAACGTCGCCGCCGAACTGCTGGGCGTGGAACCGATTGCCTACAGCCAGCCCAAGTACGTCACCTGCCTGGACCTGGGCGCCTGGGGCGCGGTGTTCACCGAGGGTTGGGATCGCCAGGTCAAACTGGTCAAGCACGAAGCCAAGGAACTCAAGACCCAGATCAACACGGTATGGATCTATCCGCCGGCGGCTGATCGTGCTGCAGCGCTGGCCGCGGCCGACCCGCTGATTCCGGTGGCCTGACGGCCATTGATCGGCAGGGGTTGTCGGGCATTGAACCGCCAGCCCCTATCGCAGCGACCAGTCAGGACGCTTCAAGACGCTTACGCAGGTAATCGATATGTATGATTTTTTCGAGCATCCATCTCGGGTATTGAAGTTGTCCCACGCCCTGCTGATCGGCGGGCTGGTCGCCTTGGTTGTCGGCGCCGTCCTGGCCTATGGCCTGGATCAGTACCTGTCGTTGCCCAGCGTGGTGGTGGCGCACGCCATGACGATTCTCGGCCCGACCGCCATCAAACTCGGCTATGTGATGCGCTTGCTGACGCTCAATCGTCTGCGGCGCCACCCGGCCATTGCCCTGCCTGGCCTTGCCAGCTGATGTGACGTCAACACCCGGATCCCGACCCAGCCCACTCCTTGCTGGACCGGGACATTTCCCAAACGCCCGCCACTCGTTTTTTTGGCGGGCGTTTTTTCTCACGTCCGATCAAGCACAAACCCCGGTCATCCATTGGCTCAGCAAAAGGAATGAACAGCCAATTTCAGTCGTTCTGTAGCACAACAAAAACAAACGCCCTCACAAAGAGTTTGCCCGGCATCACCCGTGCCGAGCGAGTTGCCGTTCGATAGCGAACCCGGAAGAACAAATGTCTATCATCAAACGTTGCAAGAAACTTTTTATTTCAGACGCAATGGCCTGGCCGGCCGCCATTGCTGTTGGCAGCATGATCTTTATCACCAACTCGTTGCTCAACATGGACGTCGCACCGACGCTGCTCTACATCACCCTGGTGTTCATGTCGGCGAACATCTTTTCCGTTCCCATGTTCATCACCGTCGCGGTCAGTTGCATAGGCTTCCTGACCGTCAGTTTCATTGTCGACGAAGGCTATCGTGACCAGAAGCTGATCGCCGGATTCGTGCGCTGCCTGATCGCGCTGACCACCATCACCCTGCTGGCGTTGAGGAGCAAACGGGCGAGCGACAGCTTGCGGCGCAAAGAGGCGTTTTTTCTGGGGGCACAAAAACTCAGCCATACCGGCAGCATCGGTCTCATCGTCGATGATCACAGCGTGTCGTGGTCGGAAGAGTCCGCGCGCATCTTCGAATATCCGCTGGACGTCACACCGACCCTGGCCCTGATCAGGGCACGCACGCATCCCGATGACTGGCCGATTGTCGAAAGTGTTTTCGAAAAGGCCGCCCTTCGGGAAAACCTCATCGAAGTGGAACATCGGTTGGTGATGCCGGACGGACGAATCAAGCACGTACAGATGATCGCCAATCCGTTGTTCAACCCTCACGGGCGCATTGAGTATGTCGGCGCCTTGATGGACGTGACCGCCTCCAGGCAGTCGGAAGAAGCGCTGTTTCACTCTCAGGCAAAACTGGCGCACGTCACGCGGGTGACCTCCATGGGCGAACTGGCCGCATCCATTGCCCATGAAATCAATCAACCGCTGGCCGCGGTGATCACCAGCGGTGAATCCTGCAAGCGCTGGATCAATCGTGCGGAACCGAACCTCGAAGAAGCACGTCGCTCACTGGACCGGATCATCCAAAATTCTTGCCGGGCCTCGGAAGTCATCGCCTGCATCAGGGCGCTATCGCGCCAGAGCGATGTGCAGCGCAAGACCGAAGTGTTCGATGAAATCGTCAGTGACTCATTGACCCTCATGCAGCATGACACCTCCAACCACCAGGTGCGCCCGCACCTGCACTTGGGCGCTCCGGGGGCTCTGGTCAAAGGTGACCGGGTTCAGCTGCAACAAGTGATCATCAACCTGATCATCAATGCCTGCCAGGCCATGGCCAATGTGCATGATCGGCCGCGAACGCTGCGGATTCTCACCTCGGTGCAGGGCAACAAGGCTGTACTCGAAGTCGCCGATGCCGGCACCGGTATTGCCGAAGACATCCTGGCGTCGCTGTTCGATCCGTTCTTCACCACCAAGCACAATGGCCTGGGCATGGGACTCTCGATCTGCCGTTCCATCATTGAATTCCATGGCGGTCGCATCTGGGTCAGCAGCACGGTGGGGGTCGGCACGCAGTTCCTGTTCGCGATTCCGTTGACCACCCTGGCACACGATGAATAACCCTCACTCCCCCCTGACGACGCCATGCGGCGACTTGGAGACCCAGCAGTGTCCATCAATGAAATGAGCAACAACCTTGAACCCACCAACACCGAGCAGACAGCCCCGCGCACCGTCGTATTCGTGGCCTACCCGCAAATGGGCCTGCTGGACCTGACCGGGGCGCAGACTGTCTTCTATGCCGCAAACCGGGGCCTGGTCGAACGCGGTTTGCCAGGTTACGCCCTGCACACGGCCAGCATCGAAGGCGGACCGGTCCCGACTGCCGAGGGCCTGGTGGTGCAGACCCGGCGTCTGAACGAGCTTGCCGATAGTCCGATCGATTCGGTGATTGTCCCCGGCTCCCCGCAGATTCTTCAGGCCATGGCCGACAACCTGGCACTGGTGGACTGGCTACGCGTTGCCCCCGCCACGGCCAGACGTATGGCGTCGGTGTGCAGCGGCACCTTCTTGCTGGCCCAGGCGGGTTTGCTCGATGGTTTGCGCGTGGCTACACACTGGGTGATGGCCGATGTGTTCGAGCAATTGTTCCCGCAGATCGAGCTCGACCGCGAGGCGATTTTCGTGCAGCAGCAGTCGGTGTGGACCTCGGCGGGTATCAGTGCCGGGATTGATCTGGCGTTGGCACTGGTCGAGGCCGATTGCGGTCGTGACGTGGCGATGCAGGTCGCCCGGCGAATGGTGGTCTACTACCGGCGCCCGGACAATCAGGATCAATGGAGCCCGTTGTTGCAATCGCAGTACCCAGCGGGTGCCTGACCGAAAGTGATGATTACCTGTGGCGAGGAAACTTGTCTGTGGGAGCGAGCCTGCTCGCGAAGAAGTCACCTCGGTTTTGAGTGGTGCGGCGGATGACGGTTTCGCGAGCAGGCTCGCTCCCACAGGGGGCCTGTGAAAAGTATTACCTGCGCTGCATCAACCACTGCAACAAACCGCTTTTCTTGATCTCGACAGGTTTTTGCATGACCACGGTTTCGCGGATTTCCTGTCGCTGATCCTGCAGGTTGCTCAAGGCGGTTTTCAGTTCGCCGAGGTGTTCCAGCTGGTTGCCGAACAGGTTTTTTTCAATACGGAACAGCCGGCCGCTGGTGATGCTGCGGAACTCGCCCCGGGACGGTTTATCGGCCAGTATCCCCTCCTCGCCCAAGACTTCACCCGGCCCCATGCGCCCGGCTTCGATGAGTTTTTCGCCGTCGTGAATCGACACCGATACCACCCCGGTGCTGATGATCATCAGGCAATCGGCAACCTCGCCGAACGCCAGGATCACCTCGTCGGCCTGATAGTCCACCGGGGTCATTTCGTCAGCCAGGCTGTCGCGCTCATCGTTGCTCAGCGAGCGGAAGATCCGGACGTCTTCCAGCAGCTGCCGTTGACGGCTCCAGCGCTGTTCTTCCTGGCCATAACCCCAAATGACTCCCGCGGCTTCGAGGTGACGATGGGCGAGGTCGAACATCAGATTGCACACTTCATTCTTGTTCCTGGCCGACGCGATAAAGCCCTTGAGTTCGTACTCGGTGTATTCCAGGTGGGAGCTTTTGACCGATACCTTGGCCGAGCGCGACGGCAACAGCGCCCGGGTCCCGCGCAAGGTTTTTTCCAAAGCATCGATGGCCCGGCGCGGACGCACGCTGCTGGGCACGGCAATGGTCACGCTGATGCCGTTGACATCGCCGGGACGACTGAAATTGATGATCCGCGCTTTCGCCGCCACCGAATTGGGTACCACCGCGATACCGCCCATGTCGGTCAGCAGATGGGTCGTGCGCCAATCGATCTCCACCACCTTGCCCGAGGTGCCATCGATGGAGATCCGGTCATCGAGTTGGTAAGGCTTGGTGGTGTTGAGTACGATCCCGGAAAACACATCGCTCAAGGTGCTTTGCAGGGCCAGGCCGACCACAATCGCCATCGCCCCGGACGTCGCCAGCAAGCCCTTGACCGGCAACTGCAGGACATACGCCGCGGCGCCGACAATGGCGATCAGGAAAATCACCGCCCCCATCAGGTCGTAGAGCAGGCGCGCGCTGTGGCCGGCACGGGACGTCAGGCCATAGCCGAGGATGATGGCCACGGTTCTGGCCGCGAACATCCACCAGCCGATGCCCAGCACCGTGCCCATCAGGTTGAGAATCGGGTCATCCGGCCACAGGGGCGGTTGCAGCGGACTGATGCCGGCGGCGGTCATGACCCAGCTGAATGCCACGAAAATGCCGATGCGCACGCTCAGGCGCAGGTTGTGCCGCGAGGCACCGATCAACTGCCAGGACGCCAGGTCGATGAGGATCAGAATGACACCGCAGATCAACGGATGAGCCTGCAGGAACGTGAACATGGATGATTTCTCCACAACCTTTGATGCAGATGCCCTTTGTACAAACAGAAATCCGCGTGCAATCGCCGTCAGTAAACAGAGTAGCGTTGATGGGAGAAACGCCGCGCCAGAACCGATGCAACGGCTGGCGATCCTGCGTATCGAATCGACCCCGCACTGTAAGTCGCCCATTCACACCGGGCACTCCTACCTCAGTGCTAACCGCTCATACCCGGGTATGAACGACCTGGGTGGCTACGCCGAAACCGCCGCGCTCTATCGACTCAAAGATACTCGCGAGCCACAGTGTTTTGCCGATTGCCTGGCGAGCATTCATCACGGGATACGTCGACTGCGGGCCGCCGACGCCTTGCTGCGTGATTACCGCGAAAGCGCCCTCGCCAACAAGGACAACGCCAGCAAACGCTTCTTTGAAGAATGCATGCGACACAACGCGCACTTCCTCATGCTGATCGAGGACAACCTGGCCGATGAGCAGCCGTGGTAATTAACGCAAAAAACGACTAAACATACCCAAGTATACTATTCCGCTTTTTTGGAGCGCGTATCTTGCAAGTATGGCGGGCGCCACTTAGCGCCACTCGCAATGACGCAAGGTTTTTACATGCTTAACGCACCTATTATTTCAGTTGTTGATGATGACGAATTCATTCTTATCTCACTGGACAGCTTATTGCGTTCTTACGGTTACACAGTAAAAACCTACAACAGTGCCTATGCGTTTCTTCAATCCAGCGGTCCCGAGCAGACCGATTGCCTGATTTCGGATATCCAGATGCCCGGCATGTGCGGGGTCACAATGTACGAAGCGCTGGCGGAAAGAAACACCCATATCCCCACGCTGTTCATCACTGGAAAGTCCGGGCTGCCGCCGAAATTCAGCGATAAGGTGCGAAAACCTGAAGGCTATTTCGCCAAACCCTTCAACACAAATGCACTGCTGGCCTGCATTGAAGCGATATTGAAACGCCGGGCTTAATACTGACCATTCAATCAATTATTCTTTAATACTCTGGTTTAGCCGCCTCAGACTCAGGCATGCACACATTTACCTTTCGCAGAGATGCGCCACGTTTCTTGAACAAATAATATTTTTATCAGTGACTGATTAGTTCAGGACTTTCACTCTTTCTGTGCAACTAAAAACCTCAACGGGTGAAGCACATCCCCTGCAGCTCCCACAAGGTTCATCGGCACCCTCGCCCCATACTCAATCGAGGTCCTGCCCGGCAACAACGGCTGCATCCATGGCATCATCAACGTTCTGATCGACCAAGGAACTCTGCTGATGCTGATGAACTCAACGCTGCGCCGTGAGATCGGCTTATGACGGCTATCGTTCGGCCACGGCCGATGCTGATCACGTTGGGTCTGTTGTTGGTACTGGTGTTCTGGCTGTCCCTGGCCCTCGGGCCGGTCAGCCTGCCGCTGGGCGATACCCTGCTTGCCGGGCTGCGTCTGCTCGGGCTGCCGGTTGACGGCGGCGACACGCAACAGGCGGAGTTGATCCTCGGCCAGATCCGCATGCCGCGCAGTTTACTGGGCATTGCGGTCGGTTCGGTACTCGCACTGTCCGGCGTAGCCATGCAGGGATTGTTTCGCAACCCACTGGCGGATCCGGGACTGGTCGGGGTGTCCGGTGGCGCGGCGCTGGGTGCTGCCATCGCCATTGTCGGCGGCAGCCTGGTCGGCGGTTTGCCGCCGTCCATCGAACCCTATCTGCTGTCGGTTTGCGCTTTTGCCGGTGGCCTGATCGTCACGGCTGTGGTGTATCGCTTCGGCCGCAGCAATGGCCAGACCAACGTCGCCACCATGCTCTTGGCAGGCGTGGCGATGACGGCCATGGCGGGTGCCGGCGTCGGCCTGTTCACCTACCTGGCCGATGACGCCACGCTGCGCACCCTGACCTTCTGGAACCTGGGCAGCCTCAACGGCGCCAGCTACCCGCGCCTGTGGCCGTTGTTGATCGTGACAATTGGCGTGGCGTTGTGGTTGCCGCGTCGCGCGGCGGCGCTCAATGCGATGCTGCTGGGTGAATCCGAAGCGCGGCACCTGGGCTTCAATGTCGAGCGGATCAAGCTGGAACTGGTGTTGTGCACGGCGCTGGGTGTGGGTGCCGCCGTGGCGGCAGCGGGCCTGATCGGGTTTATCGGTCTGGTGGTGCCGCACCTGATGCGGCTGCTGGTCGGTCCGGATCATCGGGTGTTGCTGCCGGCGTCCTTGCTCGCCGGTGCCAGCCTGTTGTTGCTGGCTGACCTGGTCGCCCGCCTGCTGCTGGCGCCGGCCGAGTTGCCAATCGGTATCGTCACCGCGCTCATCGGTGCACCCTTCTTCCTTTATCTGCTGGTACGGGGGCGCTCCTGATGCTGCGCGCTGACAACTTGCTGGTCCGGCGCGGCAGTCGCACCGTGCTGGCGGACATCGATATCGAGTTGCGACCGGGGGAAGTCCTCGGCGTGCTGGGCCCCAACGGCGCCGGTAAAAGTACCCTGCTTGCCGCCTTGTGCGATGAGCTGCCGGCCAGCGAAGGTACGGTCAGCCTCGACGAGCGCAAGCTCGCCGATTGGCCCGGTCAGGAGCGGGCCAAACGCCTGGCGGTATTGCCTCAGAGTTCAAGCCTGAACTTCGCCTTTTCGGTCAATGAAGTGGTGGGCATGGGCCGCTTGCCCCATGCCAGCGGTCGTGTGCGCGATGCCGAAATCGTTGCCCAGGCGCTGGGTGCCGCCGACGCCTTGCACCTGGCCGGGCGCAGTTATCTGGCCTTGTCCGGTGGCGAACGCCAACGCGTACACCTGGCGCGGGTACTCGCTCAGCTGTGGCCGGGCGCCGAGGGGCAGACCTTGCTGCTCGACGAACCGACTTCGATGCTCGATCCATTGCACCAGCACACCATTCTGCAAGCGGTTCGCGATTTCGCCGGGCGCGGTGCGGCAGTGCTGGTGATCCTGCACGACCTCAACCTTGCCGCGCGTTATTGCGATCACCTGCTGCTGTTGCAGGACGGTCGCCCCCACGCCTACGGTACTCCGGACGAGGTCCTGACCGCCGAAGCGCTGGAAGCGGTGTACGGGTTGCAGGTACTGATTCACCAGCACCCGGAACGCGGCCACCCGTTGATTATCGCGCGCTGATACCCGCCCCCTCCCGCCGTGGCGAGCGAGGGGGCCAACGTCTAACAAGGAAAACCGATGCGCATTCTGCTGTTATGCCTGTTCAGCCTGCTGGTGGCCTGCCAAACCCATCACGTCACGCCACCTCCGGCACCGATCGCCCCGCAAGGTCGGGATCATGCCGATCTCGGCGTGATCCGAGAACTCGCCACCGGACGCACCCTGACGCCGCAAGAACTGGTCGAGCGCCTGGCCGTCGCGCCACGGGTACTGGTCGGTGAACAACACGACAACCCCGATCACCATGGCCTGCAACTGTGGCTGCTGCGCGAATTGGCGCAGCAACGTGCGCAAGGCAGCCTGCTGATGGAAATGCTCAACCCCGACCAGCAGGCCAAAGTCGATGCGGCACAGGCCGCCACCCGAGCCGGTCAACCGCCGGCCGATCCTTACCAGGCACTGTCCTGGCAAGCCAATTGGGATTGGAGCGTCTACGGCGCACTGGTCACCTATGCGCTGCGCCAACCCTACCCGCTGCTGTCGGCCAACCTGGACCGGGCGCAGATCAAGCAGATCTACAAACAGCGCCCGACCCTCAGTGGCGAAGCCTCCACCACCCGGCAAGTCCAGACGACCTTGCAGGAAGACATTCGCGAATCCCACTGCGGTTTGCTGCCTGAGGCGCAAATGCCGGCGATGCTCGCCGTGCAGCAGCAACGTGACCGACGCATGGCCGAGCGCCTGATGACGGCACCGACCCCCGCGGTGTTGTTGGCCGGGGCGTTCCATGTGCGCAAGGATCTGGGCGTGCCATTGCACCTGAAAGACCTGGGTGCAGACCAGGGTAATGCGGTGCTTGTATTGGCCGAGGTGGGCAAAACGGTGACGGCCCAAAGCGCGGATTATGTGTGGTATACGGCAGCGCAACCGGAGCAGGATCACTGCGCTAAATTGCGTCGTTAAAAAGCGAAAGATCGCAGCCTTCGGCAGCTCCAGGTCCAATATTCGCCGCGTTTTTGCACGGTGAACACCATTCCTTGCAGGAGCTGCCGCAGGCTGCGATTTTTTGATCGTTACCTAGCTTGGCTTGCGAGAGTAACCAGCCACTATCCCCAAACACTTAAAAAACAGCCCGCCCACGCTGATCGAGTACATCGACAGTTTCGACCCATACTTCCATGAAACGTGGCGCAACGAGGCCGATATACCAACTGCGATAGGGAGCTTGGGCGGCGTATAAGGCTTGAGCCCGTTGGCACAAGCGCACAGACTTAACAGCAGGCCGACAGATAGGCTCAGGTGCTCCATCAGGCTGCATTTACCATGAGCCATAAGGAATACCGTGCTGGTCGATGTAAGCCTGCGCTTCGGGATTCGGTGCTCGGTAATAAATGCCGTTGCCGTTCCTGTGAGGACCCAGCGGTTCGATCTCAGCCTGAAAGCGGCCGACTTCCTTAAAGCCCAGACAGGCCCCGCCCACCCAGACCTTGACGATGCCGCCGGGCGCCATGCCCAAGGTGATCATTTTCCGATAGTCATTCCTCCATTCTTTTGAACCTTCACAGAAAACCCGCTCTGGTTTGACCATCTCTTCGCGTACCCACTGCGGGATCGGGATTCTGATCTTGTAGGCCTGCGGCTCTACCAGCGATTGCCAGCGCAGGAAGAGCCGTTCCGGCAAGTCGACGTTGTTTACTGGCTTCATTGCCCCCCCACCTTTGTGCCAGCCCTCTACCTTTCCGGTGTAACTGGCTACTCCTCCAAAAACATGGAAGAACGGCAACCCACGTTGGTCGAGCACATCCACGGTCTCGACCCACACCTCCATGTGACGCGGTGCGGCCAAACCAACATACCAACTGTCGTAGGGCAACTTGGGAGAGGTCGGTGGTTTGGGTCCGCTGGCACAAGCGCACAGGCTAAACAACAACCCGAGGAGCAAGATAAAACGCTTCATTGTGGGTAGCCTTTCTGTGGCAGGTTGTCGTAAACGCTACGTTTGTTTTTCTCCGCCGGTTTGCTGATGAGAATGCCTAGACTGGGTATCCAGTGCGCGGACTGATGGATGTAACGGCTGCGCAACAAGCGCTCCTCATCAGGATCGAGGCTGATCTCGTTGCCCCCCTGCACTTGATCAAGAATGCGGGCGGCGATGGGCTGCAACTCCTCAGGCAGTCTGAAGCGCTGCTCTTGATCGTCGATGACGTCGAACGGCACACCATGACGAACACCCAACTCGCGCATGACACGCAGGGCTATCAGCGACAACTCCCCCCGCACCGTGCGCTCGAGTTCGAGGGTCAGCATGTGATCCTGATAGAGGGGTTCCAGCTTGCCGCGCGGCGCCAGCTCTATTGGCCAGGTCTTGATCCCGATCTTGCCATCGCCGGCCAGGCCACTGGCGAGCAGGGTTTGCACCTTGGTCTGGGCTCGTTTCCATGCCCCGGTTGACTCCACTGTCCAGGATCGTTCCACGGTGAATCGTTCCGGCTGGGTCAACCAGAGGAGCTCTCGGCCCCGAGGCAAGTAGCCGCCGCCAATAAGGTTGTGCGCCTGTTCAACCCGAGCCACAACTCCGGTCTCCCCCTGGCCCATATCCATTCCGAAGAGTGAATCCTCGCCACGACTGCGGGTACCGATGCCTTCCAGATAAACCTTGAGATAACCGTTCTCCGAAAAGGGGGTTACAGGAGTCGCCGTATTCTCTGGATACAGCTCACGCAGATACACCACATTACTCGGCGCATTACCAGGTGCCATAGGGAACTCCATGCTTGTCGATGTAAGCCTGCGCTTCGGGATTCGGTGCCCGGTAATAAATGCCGTTGCCGTTCCTATGAGGACCCAGCGGTTCGATCTCAGCCTGAAAGCGGCCAACTTCCTTGTAGTCCAGACAGGCCCCGCCCACCCAGACCTTGACGATGCCACCGGGGGCCATGCCCAAAGTGATGGAGTCTCGATAGTCGGTCTTCCATTTTTGGGAACCTGGGCAATACACCCGCTCTGGCTTGACCATCTCCTCGCGTACCCACTGCGGGATCGGGATTCGGATCCTGTAACTGTTATCCGGCGCGCTGTTGAAGGCATCGCCATCGAACTCACCGTACCCATACCCTTTGCAATGCTCGATGATGCTCGACAGTTCGCTTTTATCGAACAACTTCAGGTCCTCGCGCCGGCATTCCTCGGTCTCCGCAACGTTGGCCTGGTTGTTACCGGTCCCATCAAAAAACAGCCCCAGCCGCAAGGTGATCCCTTCCAGTTCTTCCTCTTCCTCTTCCTCTTCTTCGATGTCATAGACCAGCGACAACTCTTCGGGCTCGGCGGTGTAGACGCGTTCGGTAAAGCCCTGGCTGTCGGTGGTGCCTTTCCAGGCCTTGCCGGAGGCGCTGGTGATTTTGTAGGGCACGCTGGCCCAGGGCTGTTCGCCATCGCTCCTGAAGATCCGGAATTGCTCGTGGAACTCGAGCGGCGGATCGATAACTTTCGGTAACCCGACGAGTTGCCCCGGCTGGGTGGCTTTGGCCGGGGTGTACCGGTAGTCCACCGCCTTGACCTCGTACCCCCCCGCCGTGCCCGCCTCGATACCGCACTGTTCCAGGCTGAAGTAGCTGCCGCCACCATTGAGGGTGATTTTCTTCTTGGCGGTGATGCGGATTTCGTCCTCGGTGCTGGTGATGTCCAGTCCGTGGCGGGCGAACAGTTCAAGCTTGTCGTTCTGCGCCTGTATCTGCACCGGTCCCTGATTGGCGATCAGCTTGATCCCCAGCTTGCGCACGAACAGGCTCAAGCCTTGCCCCACGCCGATGAACAGACGTTTGACCACGCTGATATCGGCCTCGGCCCCGGCGTTGAGCATCAGGTTGTGCTGCGCCGCCAGTTGCAGGTGGTTGCCGCTGGTGAGGGCAATGCCCTGCGGTGCGCTGAGCAGCAGCACCGAGGATTTGAGTTGCTCTATGTCCTGGCGCAGCAGTCGCAGTTGCGCGGGCACGTCCGCCGGGTCGGCGTTGGCGGCCTGCGCATCGACCGAAAGCTTTTGCAGCTGTTCGCCGGCTTGTTGCAGGCGGTTCACGGCAGTGCTCATGTCGAGGACGGGGCCTTGGGCCTTGGCCTGGCCGTCGGCGCTGATGAACACGCCTTTGCCGCCGCGAATACTCCCCCAATCATCCGTCCTCAGCTCAAAGCCTTCCCCACGCTTCTGCTTCTGCGCATCCACCAGATGCCCCAGATTCAACTGGCTCTTGCCGCCATACTCGGTGCTGAGTTTGACGTGTTCCTGCCCGCGCCAATCTTCCATGCGCAGTTTGTTGTTGGCCGGGGTGCGCAGCACGTTGCGGGTGTAGTCGCGCTTGGCCAGGGTGACGTGGTCCGGGTGTTCGCTGTCGTGCAGGGCGTGGGCGATGTAGGGGCGGTCGGGGTCGCCGTGTTCGAAGGCGATGGCCACTTCGGTGCCGCAGATCAGCGGCAGGTGCAGGCCGTAGGTGTCGCCGGCGTAGGGCCGGGCCAGGCGCAGCCACAGGCTTTCTTCGCCGAGCTTCCAGTCGTCGCGGTCGAACAGGAAGTTGACCTTGTAGCGGCCCTCCTTATCGATCTCGGCGTATTTGTCGTGGGCCTGGCCGCTGGTGACCCGGGCCGGGACGGTGCCGGCCATGTTCGGCTTGGGCAGCAACGGCGGGCGGAAGCAGATGGTTTCGGCGTAGGGGATGGCCTCGAAGCTGCATTCAAAGCTGGCATCGCGGGCGGCGCGGGTGGTCAGGTGGGTGATGACCGCGCGGGGGGCGAAGGCCTGGGGGGCGCCGCCGCTGATACTCAGGACCTGGCCCGGTGCGAGGGTGGCGCTGCTGCTGGTGCCGCTCAGCAGGGTCTGGGCGTTGAGGTAACGCTCGTGACGCAGGCGGGCGTAGAAGTAGCCGCTTTCGCTTTGCAGGTCTTCGTCCTGCTGATAGCGATCGCCGAGTACGGTGTAGGGTTCGGCGTAGTGGTAGGCCTCGCCGTAGGTGGTTTTCGCGCCACGGGTCTGATCGACGTCGCTCTGCAGCCAGGCGTTGGCGTTACGCGGGTCGTAGGCGCGCAGGTGCAGGTTTTTCTCCACGACCCGATGGCTCGATTGCAGTTGCCAGACGCCGTCTTCGCCGCTGCTCAGTCCGGCGGGCGGACGGTACGGCAGCTCGATATCGAACTGGTAGCCGCGCTGGTCGTCGCAAAATTCCACGACATCGATGTTCAGCCGTTCGTGGCGGGTGAAGCGGTACCAGATGCCGACCTCGGCCAGCAGCCGGGCGATGAACGCCAGGTCGCTTTCGCCGTATTGCATCACCTGTTCGCGCCGGGGGTATTCGCGCACCAGCCTGAACAGGAAGTCCTGGTATTCGAATTCGTGGCGGCTGCGCAGGATGTGCTCGACGATCTGCGGCACCGACTGATGCTGGTAGATGCGGTATTGCCGACCGCGGTCGAGCAGGGCCAGACGCGGTTGCAGGGTGAGTTCGTAGCGGGCTTCGTCGACGGAGGCAGACAGGCGTTTGAAGGCGGTGATCACGCCGTTCAGGGTGCGCAGCGGTTTGACCTCCGGTGTTTCCCAAGGCACCACCGGTTTGGGGAGGGCGTGCAGGCTGAAACGGGCGGCCTGGCCGAGCAGGTGTTCGGCGGCGATATCCTGTTCGGGGCTGGTGAATTCCACCGTGTAGGTGAAGGGTTGGCTGAGGCGTTCCTGGCCGTGGAAGGCGAGGACGTCGAGGGGCGCCTCGAGGTTGCGGACCCAGAGTTTGTGGCGGCTGTGGTCGAAGAAGACGGGCAGAATAGTGTTCAAGTACGGACCTCCTTGGGGTATTCGAGGAGGCGTCATTTCCACCCTCGTGCAAGCGCTCGACAGCTTTCTGGAAGGTGACGACAGTAGCTATAGGACGGTTCTCGAAAGCGTGTAGGACGCATCCCGATATTGATCCGCACGACTGTAGGATTTCTTACGATCTTGACGGTTCGAGGATTTCTGAACGCAGTAAAAACCTCGAAGCGAACCTGGATTGGCCGCGATTCAGAACTTTTTACGATCAGATTTCTGCCTGTTTAAAAGTCGGCAAAGTTACTTCAGGAAAGCCACAGCACCTTGCGTCGTTGCCTACGGTTACGCCAGAATCCGCCGGCTTGTGCGCCTTGGGGCTGGGTTTTATCGTTTGCCGGTCGCTGAAAAAAACACCGATCGGGTTTGGTAGCCCGGGACATAAGGTGCAGCATCGTCATTTGCAGCGATTTTTCTTCCCTGCTTTATGGTGGTCATGCACAGGGCGCCTTCGGGTGCGCCGGTTTCTCCTTGTGTCCCGGTCTACCAACCTGCGTATGGCCACCACCCTTCGTTTGGTAGCGAGGGTGATGGCTCCTCAATGACATAAGGAGCTTCATCTATGTTCAAACCAACACCTAATCCCCCTGAAACCGATCCAGCCTCCCCCTACCAAAGCCCCGATTCCAAGCAATTCCACGAAGCCGCCGAACGCGCGCTCAATCACTACCTCAACCCGGCCGCCAATATCATGGCCACGCCGCGCTCACCCAGCACCATGTTCACCATCAACCCGGAACTCGACACCGAAACCTTGCTGGTGCATGCCTGCGAGTCACTGGCCTCGGCCAATGTCATGGCCAGTGATCTGGCGGGGTTTCTGGAGGGGACGCATCGCAATACCCTGCTGGGCATTGCTCAGGTCATCATGCTGGGGGAACTGGCGGTGAATCGGGCGCTGGATCGGATTGATCCGCCTGAGTAACGATCAATCCATGGATTTTTGGCAGGGCAACAATCGCTTTCGCGAGCAGGCTCGCTCCCACAGAAGATCGCCTATCCCTTGTGGGAGCGAGCCTGCTCGCGAAGGCGACATCACTGTGAACGATCCTGGCCCTGACTCACCCTGATCACTGGGCCTGAAATGTTACCAGATAAGCCAGCACATCATCGATCTTCTCCTGATCGCTGATCCCCCAGAAAATCATCCGTGTGCCCGATACCACGGCCTTCGGATCCTCGATGTACGCCGCGAGTTTTTCCCGCGTCCAGACAATGCCCGATGATTTCATGGCATCAGAGTACTGATAGTCCGTGGTGCTGCCCGCCACGCGTCCGAACACATCGTTGAGTTGCGGGCCGAAGAATGCGCGCGCGCTCTCCCCAACCTGATGACAGCCGCCACACACCCGCTTGAACAGTTTCCCGCCCGCCTCGGCATCACCCTGCGCGTTCGCTTGCACGGCGAACAGACCTGTACCGAGACTCAGGATGAGGGTCATCACGGCTGCTTTGTTCATTTACCGCTCCAGATCAGGCGTTGCCTACCGCAAAAAAATGGCCGCCATTTGATCATGACTTGACCGTTTTCCCGAAGCACTTCAAGCGCATGACACCAAAGCCTGCCGTCCATCCCGCCAACGCAGCGCACAGCCGTTGCCCGCCTAGACTAGCCTATCAATGCGTCTCAACTGCAAGGCGCATCGACTCACCCGGTGAGTGGCATGCGCACCCTGCCACCGCATTCCAATCAAGGGAGGCACAAACATGAAAATTGTCGTCATTGGCGGTACAGGCCTGATCGGAACGCAACTCTGCAAAATCCTGCGCGAAAGTGGACATGATGTTGTGCCCGCCACGCCCAGTACCGGTGTCAACGCTGTAACCGGGGAAGGATTGCAGGCAGCGTTGCAAGGCGCCGAGGTGGTGGTCGATGTCGCCAACTCACCCTCGTTTGAAGATGCCGCCGTACTCGAATTCTTTGAAAAGTCCGGGCGCAACCTCGCCGCTGCCGAGAAGACCGCGGGGGTCAAGCACCACGTTGCGCTCTCGGTGGTCGGTACGGAGCGGATGCTCGAAAGCGGTTACTTCCGCGCCAAAATGGCCCAGGAGGAATTGATCAAAAAATCCGGGGTGCCCTTTACGATCCTGCGCGCCACGCAGTTTTTCGAATTCCTCGGCGCCATTGCGCAATCCGGTGCTCAAGCAGACGGCACCATTCGCCTGACTTCGGCCGCCCTGCAGCCGATTGCCTCGGCCGATGTTGCGGCGGCACTGGCCACGATTGCCGTGGCCGCCCCCACCGGCAAGACCGAGGAAGTGGCCGGCCCCGACAAGCAGCCCCTGGTCTCGTTCGCCAAAACCTACCTGCAGCACACTCAGGATCAGCGTGACGTGATTACGGACGATAAGGCCGGGTACTACGGCGCGATCATCAATGACCAGTCGCTGACCCCAGGCGCCAACCCCATCCTCGGCAAGATTCACTTCGATCAATGGCTCAAGAGCACCAGCGCCTAGCGCTGACTAATCGGGGCGTGCGATTCGCCCCCCCTTCAACCTCATCAGGAGCGTCCCATGCGAACCCCCGTTATCCTCGCCCTGTTTGCCCTGTCGTTCACCGCCACCACGCCGGCCCTGGCTGCCGACGCGCCACACCCGGACGTCAAGGAGGTGTCGGTCACGGCACTTCCCGATTACCCCGGCAAGGAAGTGTTGATGCTCACCGTCGAGTACCCGCCAGGAGGGGCCGACCCGGTTCATCGGCACGACGCCCATGGTTTCATCTATGTACTCGAAGGCTCCATTGTCATGGGAGTCAAGGGTGGCAAGGAGGTCACGCTGATGCCCGGACAAAGCTTCCACGAAGGCCCCAATGACATCCACACCGTGGGCCGCAATGCCAGTCAGGACAAACCCGCCAAATTCGTCGTGTTTCTGTTGAAGGACCAAGGCAAGCCACCGGTCATCCCGGTCCCTTGAACCCGTCGCTTTGCTACTGCTGCCGACTCATTGCCCTGCGCAAATAACCGGGTCGGCAGCCTGCGGCCCCACTCTCCCCCCATACCCGCGTATGACGCGTTCATACCAAGATATCCAGCTGCACAACCTATGCATAAGTGACGTGATTTCTGGGCCAATTAAGATGCATGCATCGAATGTCCGGGCTGAAACGGCCTGCATTCATGCCTGCCAGGTTATTGCTTGAATAACCCCCCTGACCCAGAAGGTGAACATGATGAACACCCCTCGTTATGCATTAGGGATTGCCCTGTTTTCGACCCTTGGATTGATCGCAACAAACCTTCACGCCGCTGAGACCGGTACCGGAACAGCCAGTATCAGCACCGCCGCGCACAACGCTGCCGAAGGCGGCACCGACCGCATCAAGGAAAGGCAACTGGCCTCGGACGGTGCAGATCGTCTCAAGGGCAATCAGGTTGCAGAAGGGGGTGCTGACCGTCTGAGAGAACGGCAACTCAAACAGAATCAGGTCGCCGAAGGCGGCGCCGATCGCCTGAAGGAACGCCAGCTTGCCGAGGGTGGTGCCGATCGCCTGAGGGAACGCCAACTCGCCGAAGGTGGCGCTGATCGCCTGAAGGAACGCCAGCTTGCCGAAGGTGGCGCTGATCGCCTGAAGGAACGCCAACTTGCCGAGGGCGGTGCCGATCGACTGAGGGAACGCCAACTGGCGGCGGACGGTTCCGAGCGCCTGAAACAAAACAGTGTTGCAGCGGGCGGCTACAACTCGATGCGCGGGACACGGGTGGCGGAAGGCGGCTCCGACCGACTGCTGCAGAATCATTACGCCGACGGCAGCAACGGCTACGATGCCAGCTCCGACGTCATGCCCTACTTCTGCCTGGAATGCCGCTGACCGGTAATCGAGTCGGAGAAAAATTCCGGAACCACTCCGGTCCTTGTGGGAGCGAGCAAGCTCGCTCCCACAGGTTTCGTGAACTCACAGCAGTTTGTCGCCTGGTATCAGTTCTTGAAATCGGTCGACAGCGCCAGCTCACTCCACTCGGCCAGTTCCTGGGCGACGAAGCGGTTTTTCGCTTCGATCCGCGCAATGGTGTCGCTGCCCAGTGCCAGACGTTGCGGCGGGTTCGACGCATTGACCAGCGCCAGCATGGCCTCGGCAAATTTCACCGGATCACCGGGTTGGGCATGGTTGGCGGCCTCGGCATGCTTGCGCATGGCACCGACCGTTTCGTCGTAATCCGGCAACTCCAGCGCGGTCTTCACCAGTGACTGCTCGTCAAGGAAGTCAGTGCGGAAGAAGCCCGGTTCCACCACCGTGGCGTGGATGCCCAGCGGCGCCAGTTCCTGATGCAGCGCCTCGGTGATGCCTTCGACCGCAAACTTGGTCGAACCGTAGACCCCCCAGCCCATGTAGGCCTGGTAACCGCCGATGGAGGAAATGTTGATCACATGTCCGGAGCGCTGGCGACGCATGTGCGGCAGTACCGCGCGGGTCACGTTGAGTACGCCGAAGACGTTAGTGGCGAACAGACGCTCGGTCTCGCTGGCGCTGGTTTCCTCTACTGCACCCAACACACCGAAGCCGGCATTGTTGATCAGCACATCGATCCGGCCGAAACGCTTGATGCCTTCTGCCACAGCCTGATGCGCTTCTTCTTCGCGGGTCACGTCCAGACGCACGGCCAGCAGGTTTGGATGATCACCCAGTTTGGCAGTGATTTCTTCGGGTTTGCGGGCCGTGGCAATCACCGCGTCGCCAGCACGCAGAGCATGTTCTGCGATCAGAGTGCCAAAACCACGGGAAGCACCAGTAATGAGCCAAGTACGCATATCAACTCCTCCTGTCAGCGACCCAAGCGTGATTGCCGGGCCTTCTTGATGAGTTGACGCAACTTTAAAACTCCACTACTGATGTGATAATCCCAATAATTTTGCATGACTTTGTGAAAGGTATTCACATATGAAAGCACCTTCAGCGGCGGATCTCTCGATCTTCCTGTGCGTGGCCAGTCACCTGAACTTCAGCCGGGCAGCGGTCGAGCTGGGCGTGACGCCTTCAGCGCTTAGCCATTCGGTGCGCACCCTGGAGAACCGGCTCGGCGTCAGGCTGTTCAACCGCACCACCCGCAGCGTCGGGCTGACCGAGGCAGGTGAACGACTCTGCGCACGATTGAAACCGGCCTTCCGGGATATCGACGATGCCCTGGAAGACCTCAATAACTTCCGCGACAAACCCTCCGGCAGCCTGCGCATCACGGCCGGTCGCCAGGCCGCGGAATTGGTGCTGCTGCCGCTGGCCAGCCGGTTCCTGGAGGTCTATCCGGACGTGAAGCTGGAGATCGTGGCCGATGATGGCCTGGTCGATGTGGTCTCCGCCGGTTTCGATGCCGGCGTGCGTTTCGGCGCGCGCCTGGAGGCCGACATGGTGTCCTTGCCGATCGGCGCCTACATGCGCTCGGTGGTGGTGGGCTCGCCGGCGTTCTTTGCCCGGCACCCGGTTCCGCACAAACCCGAAGACATTCACGGCCTGCCGTGCATCCGCCATCGTTTTCCGAGCGGTTCGCTGTATCGCTGGGAGTTCGAACGTGGCGGTATCGCCCAGGAAATCGAAGTCGACGGCCCCCTGACCCTGGGCGATGTGAGCCTGATGGTCGGCCCCGCGCTACAGGGCGTCGGCATCGCCTACCTCTTCGAAGACATGGTCAAGGCGCAGGTGGCCGACGGCAGCCTGATCCAGGTGCTGGGCGACTGGTGCCCCTTCTACCCGGGACTGCACCTCTATTACCCGAGCCGGCGCCATGTGCCCGCGACACTCAAGGCCTTCATCGAGTTTGCCCGTGCGGCCCGGGAGCAGAATCCCCGTTGACCCTTGTCAGGCAACATTCAGTAATCATGTCATTGGCGGCGATCTGTACAACGCATCGGACGCAGTGTTACAGATGATTTCTTCAGCCGCCGACGGAGACAAACCATGCGTCAGGACCATCTGGACGGGTTGGTGACCTTCATCGCTGTCGCCGAAGAAAAAGGCTTCTCTAACGCGGCCGTCAGACTTGGCATTTCGCCGTCCGCGGTCAGTCAGAGCATCCGCGGACTCGAGGAACGCCTGGGCCTGGTGCTGTTCAACCGCACCACCCGCAGCGTGTGCCTGACCGAGATCGGCGAACGTTACCTGGAGCGCGTGCAACCCGCTCTGGAACAACTGACCTCGGCTTCCCGCGAACTCGGGCGCGAAGCCAGCCATCCCACCGGCCTGCTGCGCATCAATGTGCCGCGCGCCGCCTACCTGATCGTGCTGCAACCGATGTTGCGCCACTTCATGGCCGCCTACCCGGAAATCAATCTGGAGATCCGCGTGGAAAACCTGCTGGAGGATATTGTCAGCCAGGGCTTCGACGCCGGCATCCGCTTTGGAGATGCGGTGGACAAGGACATGGTCGCGTTGCCCATCGGCCCGGACATGCAAGCACAAGTGATCGCCGCGCCCGACTACCTGGACCGCCATGGTCTACCGGAACACCCCCGGGACTTGCTGAGGCACGACTGCATCGGCTTTCGTCACAGCACCAGCGGGCAAATCGAACGCTGGGCATTCGAAAATGCCGACGAGAAATTCGAGCTGCCGGTCAAGGGGCGGTTGATCGTCAACGACTCGGAAATACTGGTGCGCTCGGCACTGGACGGCCTGGGCATCGCCTACATGATCAACGGCTACATCGAGCCCTTTATCGAGCAGGGTCGGCTGATCCGGCTGCTGCCGGACTGGAGCCCGACCTTCCCTTCCCTGCATTTGTACTACCCGGATCGGCGCCGGGTGCCGGCCAAGCTGCGGGCGCTCATCGACTTCCTGCGCAATGAACGCCACAGCCTGGGGCCAACCGAAGAACTCATCATCTAACGTTTGTCAGGCCTGACGAAGCGCCTGCGGGTCCACCGGCAGACTGCGCAGACGCTTGCCGGTGACGGCGAAAATGGCATTCACCACCGCCGGCGCGATCGTCACGGTCGACACTTCACCCAATCCCCCCGGCGACTCGCCGCTCTCGACCCGGAACGTCTCGATCTGCGGCGTCTCGTTGATCCGCAAGACCCGATAGGTGTCGAAGTTGCCCTGCTCGACCTGACCGTCCTTGAACGTGATGTTGCCGAACAGCACGGCGCTCAAGCCGAAAATGGTGCCGCCCTGTACCTGGGCGACCACGCTGTCGGGATTGATCGCAATGCCGCAATCGACCACCGTGATGATCTTGTGCACCTGCACTTCGCCATTGGGCTTGACGCTCACTTCCGCCACTTGCGCCGCGTAGGTGCTGAAGCAGGAGGTCAGCGCCAGGCCACGACCACGCCCCGCGGCGGGCGGCGTGTCCCAGGCGGATTTCTCCCGGAGCATTTGCAGCACTTTCACTGCCCGCGGGTGTTTCTCCAACAGCGGGTAGCGAAATTCGAATGGATCGGTCTTCGACAGATGAGCCAGTTCGTCGACCAGACCTTCGACCATGAACGCGTTCTGGGTGTGCCCTACCCCACGCCAGAACGCCGGCAAGATCCCCGCCGGCGGATCGTGTCGCACGTAATGCACGCTCAGGTTCGGGAACGCGTAAGGGCCGCAGGCATCGCGGATGGCATCACGGTCGATGCCATTGACGAACGCCGCCGGCGCCCAACGGGCCAGGATCGAACCGCCGGTGACCTTGTGCGTCCAGGCCACCGGACGGCCCTGGGTATCCAGTCCGGCACTGAGGTGGTTGTAGTGGAACGGCCGCAACGTGCTGTGCCGGGTGTCTTCTTCCCGGGACCAGATGACCTTCAACGGGTAGTCCACCTGCCGGGCCAGTTTCACCGCGTCGGCGACGAAGTCGACTTCAAGGCGACGGCCGAAACCGCCGCCAATCAAATGGTTGTGCACCTGCACGGACGCTTCCGGCAGGCCCGTCAATTGCGCGGCCACCGCTTTGGCCCGCGCCGGCACCTGGATACCCAGCCAGAGGTCACAGCCGTCCTTACGCACATGCACCGTACAGTTCACCGGTTCCAGGCAGGCATGGGCCAGAAACGGCACCTGGTAAGTGACTTCGACTTTCCTGTCGGCCTTGGCCAGTGCCGCCTTCACGTCACCTTCGTTGCGCACTTGGACGCCAGGTTCGAGCGAGGCCGTCGTGATGTTCTTGAGCATCGACTCGCTGGACACCCCGGCGTTGGCCCCGGCGTTCCATTTGATCTGCAACAGTGACAGGCCCTTGCGCGCCGCGCCCATATGATCGGCCACGACAGCAACCGAATTGTCGGTGTGCAGCACCTGCCGCACGCCTTTGACGGCCATCGCCGGTGCCGGGTCGACGGACTCGAAGGTGCCGCCAATCACCGGGCACAACATCAGCGCCGCGACCTTCATGCCGGGCGGACGGACGTCGATGCCGAACACCGCCTTGCCGTTGACCTTTTCCGGTGAGTCGGTGCGTTTGGCGGGCGTGCCGATCAACTTGAACTCGCTGGGGTCCTTCAGGGGGATGGTCGATGGCAGCGACAGTGTCGACGCGGCATCCACCAGTTGGCCATAACCCAGTTTCCGGCCGCTGTCAGGGTGCAGCACCACGCCCTTGTCAGCCTTGCAACTCTCGGCCGGGACGCCCCATTGCTTGGCCGCCGCGCTGACCAGCAGAATCCGCGCCGCCGCCCCGGCCTCGCGCAGCGGCTTCCAGTTGCCGGGAACCGAGGTCGAACCACCGGTGACCTGGAAGCCCAGCATCGGGTTGGCGTAACGTTTGTCGTCGGCGGGGGCGTGTTCGATGACCACTTGATCGAGGCCCACTTCCAGCTCTTCGGCGATCAGCGCCGGCATCGAGGTGTAAGTGCCCTGGCCCATTTCGACCGGTTGTATCGTCAGGAAAATCCGCCCCTCGCGGTCGATGCGCACATAGGCGTTGGGGGAAAACTCAGCCTCCCCGGCCTGGGCGCCGCGCATCAGCCCCGGCAGCGAAAAGCTGATCAGCAACCCGCCGCCTATCGCCGCGCCGGCCTTGATGAAACCGCGTCGGGTGAGGCCTTCGGAGATTTCTATCGAACTCATGATGCAGCCTCCGAACTGGCGACAATGACCGGGCCGGCAGCGGTCTTGATCGCTTCGCGTATCCGCACATAAGTGCCGCAGCGACAGATATTGCCCGCCATCGCGCTGTCGATGGCTTGATCGTCCGGGTGTGGATTGGCGGCCAGCAATGCCGTGGCGGACATGATCTGCCCGGACTGGCAATAACCGCACTGCACCACTTCGTGGGCCAGCCAGGCGTCCTGTACGCGCTTGCCTGTCGGCG
This sequence comes from Pseudomonas sp. G(2018), assembly GCF_005502415.1. Taxonomy (NCBI): domain Bacteria; kingdom Pseudomonadati; phylum Pseudomonadota; class Gammaproteobacteria; order Pseudomonadales; family Pseudomonadaceae; genus Pseudomonas; species Pseudomonas sp. G(2018). Next base: position 58,250 of record NZ_SCOO01000010.1, read on the forward strand.
TTTCGCCAATCGCTTCGATGGTGGTGATTTCCGCCGCCAGCAGGGCGCTGACCGGCATCATGCAGGAACGTATCGGCGTGCCGTTCATGTGCACCGTGCACGCGCCGCACAACGCCATCCCGCAGCCGAACTTGGTGCCGGTCATGCCCAGCACATCGCGCAGCACCCATAACAAGGGTGTGTCGTCATCCACGTCGACCTGATGGACAACCCCATTGATCTTGAGACTCTGAGCCATGAAGCCTCCTCATCCATCCGGTGCTGAAACAGTTGTTATGGTTTTAGCGCTCGCACCCGGATGCCACCTGGCATTGGTGCGCGCGTCAGCTCACTAGAGTAGAGAGTCTGCTCTTTTGAAATACCGTCAATTTCTGCAAGAGCCTTGAAGGGAAACTTAACAATGATGCCGTGCAACGGGCGGTCGGGCTTTGCTCAACCCCGGCTCGGCTCATCTTCCACCAGCAGCGCGGCAAGGCGCTTGATCAACGGCGTTGCCAGCAGCACGAAAGGAATAAGGGTGGCCCAGGCCAGCAACCAGGCCTTGAACCAGTAAACCAGCAGTGCATCGGGGGAAAGGCCGGAGGGACTGGCAATCGCGGCGGCAATGGCGCAGGTGATGGCCGACTGGATCACACCAGTGGCGTGCTGACGGTAGCGCGGGGAAAGTCTGCGCATGCTGCGAACCTCCTGCTGGTATGGCGGTGCCCCGTGCAACGGTGCACCGCCAGGGTGTGGATCAGGCCTTGAGGTAGTCCAGGGTTTGCGCCGTGGTCCACAGAGCATTGGCGATGTAGCGGTAATTGATCAGCGCCGCCAGGTAACCATCGCCTTCCGGAGTGGTCGGGCCGGCGGTGGCGTCGCGGACGACGGCCACTTCAAAACCCTGCTCCAGCAGCTCACGCAAGTGCGACTCGACACAAAGGTTGGCCGCCATGCCCGCCAGAATGACCTGCGACACGCCGTGCTTGCGCAGTTGCAGCGCCAGGTCATTGGTTTCCGGACCGTACACCTTGTGCGGCGAGGCAATGATGGTTTTGCCGTCGAGAATGTAGGGCTTGAATTCGGGCATGAAATCGGCACCGGAGTTTTCGAAACCGTCGAGGGTCAGCGGCCCCTTGCGATCGAACATGCAGATGCTGTGCATCACTTTCTCCAGTGGCCCGCCGAACTGCCATTCGTGGTCACACGGATAGTAGTAATGCGGGGAAACGGCGACGGTAATGCCCGCGTCTTTGGCCGCGGCGAACAGCTGGCCGAGGTGATTGACCACATCGTGTTCGACGACGCTCTTGCCGAACACGCTCCAGCTCACGCCCTCGGGGCTGAGGAAGTCGATCTGCGGGTCGATGACCACCAGCGCGGTACGGGACAGGTCAAGTTTCATGCCCGGATCCGGCAATGCAGGCTCTGCCGGGTCGACGTACTGGGGGGCGATGCGGATCGAATCGTTGCTCATAGCGGTGGACTCCGGTCGTGGACAAGAAAAATCGCTCTGCGCCATGGCACCCGTCAGGGGCGTTGATTACCATCGGCGAGAGCTGCATCCTACGGTCGCGCCCTGCTCCACTTTTGCCAGGACGTGCAGAGTCTTTACCCGGGCGTCTCCAGCATGGATATCCTTTCCGAATTCTTCGAACGCACACACCTGCAGGGCCGGCTGTTCTTCGCCGGCCCCGTGGACGGCACACTGGTACTCGACAAGCCGCCGGGCATGGCGTTTATCCATGTGATCGGCCGCGGCGGCATCGACATGGTGCAACCGGGGCTGCCGAAAATTTCCATCAACGAACCCAGTGTGCTGTTCTGCCCCAGCAGTTGCCGTTATCAGCTGCGTTCCAGCTCCGCAGGAGGCGCCGAGCTGATCTGCGCCTCGTTCCAGTTCGGGCGCAATGCCCTGCAGCCCTTCCCGCTCGGGCTCAAGGAAACCCTGGTGTTTCCGTTCCGGCAACTGGACAACCTCACACCGCTGCTCAGCACCCTGATCAACGAATTCCAGAACCAGGCCCCCGGCCGGACCAAGGCACTGAACCTGCTGCTCGAATATCTCTTCGTACGATTGGTTCGGCGCTCGGTGATGGAAGGCAAGATTTCCAGCGGCCTGCTCTATGCCCTGCAGGATGGGCGCCTTGCGACCGTCTTCAGCCGGATTCATCAGGAACCGGAGGCACTCTGGACCGTGGAGAAACTGGCTCAGCTTGCGAACATGTCGCGGTCGAAGTTCTCGGCGTGCTTCACCCGGATCATGCAGATCTCACCGATGGGCTACGTCACCGCCTGGAGAATGAAGCTGGCCCAGGACCTGCTGCGCGACGGGGTGCAGATCAAGGTGATCGCCGACTCGGTGGGCTATAGCTCGCAAGCCTCGTTCTCCAGAACCTTCCTCAACGTGGTGGGTCTGCCGCCGGCCGAATGGCTCAAGCGCGATGCAAGCGGTGAAGACGTGCCGCAAGTGACGGCCCGCGTACAGCGCGACCTGCCGGACGACTCAACCAACCAGTAACCCAGTCAGAGGGAAAACAGATGATCACCTGCTACCTGAAATATGTACTCGACCCATACAAGCTCGACGCGTTCGAACACTACGGCAAACTGTGGATTCCCCTGGTGGAAAAATTCGGCGGCCAGCATCACGGTTACTTCCTGCCGTCCGAAGGCGCCAACAACATCGCCCTGGCGATGTTCACCTTCCCCAGCCTTGCCGCCTACGAAACGTACCGGCAACAGTCGGCGAACGACCCGGAGTGCATCGCCGCGTTCAAGTACGCCGAAGAAACCCGCTGCATTCTCAGCTATGAGCGCAGCTTTTTCCGGCCGGTCTTCGGCTAATCAAAAACGCAGCCTGCGCCTGACAACAATCCCCTGTGGGAGCGAGTCTGCTCGCTCCCACAGAGAACCGGGTCCTCGAGAGACTTCGCTGCGGCAAAAATTTTCCCTTCAGCACCTTTCAACCCTGTGAATGGCCAGCCATTGGCCATACTGCAATGTGCCCCTCCTCCCGATCTCCCTGCCCAGCCTGGTGAGTGAACATGAACATCCCGTGGAGCCGTTTTCGCGCATTAATCCTGCTGCTGACGCTGTGCTGCCTCAACACGGCACTGGCACAGACCCAACCCGAACTGCCTGCCGTCGAACTGACTCCGGCTGAAGAAGCCGAGGTGCAAAAAATGGTGTTGCCCGTTCTGCCGGACTGGGTCGGGGATTTCGAAGGCATGCGCGAACGCCGGTTGATCCGAGTGCTGGTGCCTTACAGCAAGACCTTTTTCGAGCTTGATCGCGGTCGGCAACGAGGGCTGAGTTATGAGCTAGGCAAGGGGCTCGAAGCCTGGCTGAACAAGACCCAACCCTATTCGAAAAAATCCATGCAATGGCGGGTCATGTTCATCCCGACCGCCCGCGACGAGTTGATGCCCAAACTGATCAAAGGCGCTGGCGACATCGCCGCCGGCGGGCTCACCGTGACCGAGGCACGACTCAAGGACGTGGATTTCAGCGACCCGTTCGCAGTCAACATCCCGGAAATCCTGGTGTCCGCCCCTGGCAGCAAACCCGTGGAAAAACTTGAAGACCTGTCCGGTCAGGAAATTACCGTGCGGGCGTCCAGCAGCTACTACGAGCACCTCCAGGCGTTGAGCGCCTCATTCAAGGAGCAAGGCCTGGCGCCCATCGACCTGAAGGCCGCCGATGAAAACCTGGAATCCGAAGACCTGCTGCAAATGGTCAATGCCGGGTTGCTCAAGTCCACGGTGGTGGATCGATACATCGCAAAAATCTGGACGCCGCTGTACACCGATATGCAGATTCACGAGGGCATTGTTGTGCATGACAACTCCGAGTTTGCCTGGGCGATTCGCAAGGACAGCCCACAGTTGAAAAGCCAGCTCGCCGGTTTCGTCAAAACCCACAAGATCGGAACCACCTTCGGTAACAGTCTGCGCACCAAGTACGTCACCAACAGCAGCAAACGGGTGGTCAACGCAACGTCCGAAGCCGAGATGAAGAAGTTTCAGGAAATGGTGGAAATCTTCAACCGCCACGCCAGCACCTACGGTTTCGATCATTTGATGCTCATGGCGCAGGGTTTTCAGGAGTCGCAACTCGATCAAAAGGCCCGCAGCCCGAGAGGTGCGGTCAGTGTCATGCAGTTGCTGCCGACAACCGCCAAGGACCCAACGGTGGCCATCGACGACATCGACAAGAGTGCCGACAGAAACATCGAAGCCGGCAGCAAGTACATGCGCTTGCTCGCGGACAAGTACCTGAACGACCCTCAATTGACACAAATGAATAGGACCCTGATGACCTTCGCCGCTTACAACGCCGGGCCGGGCAATCTGCGCGAATTCCGGGCGCTGGCAGAAAAGTCCAATCTGAACAAAAACGTCTGGTTTGGTAATGTCGAGCAGGCGGCGGCACAAGTGGTTGGCCGTGAGACCGTGGATTACGTCGGCAACATCTACAAGTACTACGTGGCGTACAAGCTTGTAGAGGAAAAATCCGCCTCGGGCGCTGCAAAACCCACCCAGTGATGGCAAGTGGCTTCTGCGCCGAAGGTCTCAACCCCCATAAACAGCGGCTTTCAGCCTGGATAACTCCAAACATCAACCTACGCTGAACGCCCTGGCCTTCAGCATGGCCAACGATCTGTATCCGCTGCTGCCGTTTCATCAGACGCTGGTGTTTGCGGCCTGTCACACCCCAGCGAGGATTCCATTTTCTCGCCGCACTGAAGCGCGAAAGCGGGTTTTGACGCCGTTGCCACCCCGGTGGCGTACCGCTGAAGGATGAGTGCTGTCTGGATCAAGGTTCGGCAACAAATCGACGAACGACGCCCAATCCGCGACCTACGACCACGCGGGGCTTGAATTGTCGAACTAATCTTCCACGACTGCCTTGAGCAGTGAACGGGAATGCCATTGTGTCGTCAGGCGATTTCCTTGAACTGTCCGGGCTAAACGTTGGGGGGTTACTCACGAAGATGCTTGTTGTTTTGCCCTCGATGCCTGAGCGGCCCACAACGAGGATCTGAACTTGAGAAAGGACACCCTTATGAACAGGTTCGCGCACCGCTCCAGGCTTTACCTCGCATGTTCATTGTTACTGGCAATCAACGTTGCCCAGGCGGCACAAACCGAAAAAACCAATATCCTGTTCATCGTCTCCGACGACACGGGCTATGGTGACCTCGGCCCTTACGGCGGCGGTGTCGGACGAGGCATGCCGACGCCCAGCATCGACCAGTTGGCGGCAGAAGGCACCACCTTCTATTCCTTCTATGCCCAACCCAGTTGCACCCCGGGCCGGGCCGCGATGCAGACCGGACGCATCCCCAACCGCAGCGGCATGACCACGGTAGCCTTTCAGGGTCAGGGCGGCGGCTTGCCAGCGGCTGAGTGGACACTGGCCTCCGTACTGAAAACCGGAGGTTACGACACCTACTTCACCGGCAAGTGGCACTTGGGCGAGGACGACTACGCGCTGCCCAATGCTCAAGGCTATGACGTGATGAAGTACGTTGGCCTGTATCACCTGAACGCTTACACCTACGCAGACCCTACATGGTTCCCGGACATGGACGATGAAACCCGTGCGATGTTCACCAAAGTGACGCGCGGCGCATTGTCGGCCAAGGCCGGCGAAAAAGCGGTGGAGGAATTCAAGATCAACGGCCAGTACGTCGACACGCCTGTGATCGACGGCAAACCCGGTGTCGTCGGCATCCCGTTCTTCGACGGCTATGTCGAAAAAGCCGCGCTGGAGTTTCTCGACACCGCATCGAAATCCGATAAACCGTTCTTCATCAACGTCAACTTCATGAAGGTGCACCAGCCGAACATGCCGGCACCGGAGTTCGCCCACAAGTCGATCTCCAAGACTAAATACGCCGACTCGGTGGTAGAACTCGATACCCGCATCGGCCGCATTCTGGACAAGTTGAAAGCCCTGGGAATGGATAAAAACACCCTGGTGGTCTACACCACCGACAACGGCGCCTGGCAGGACGTTTACCCCGACGCCGGCTACACGCCCTTCCGTGGCACCAAAGGCACCGTGCGCGAAGGCGGCAACCGCGTGCCGGCAATCATGGCCTGGCCCGGCAAGATCAAGCCCAACACCAAGAACCACGACATCATGGGCGGTCTGGACCTGATGGCGACCTTCGCTTCCGTTGCCGGGGTGAAGCTGCCGGACAAGGATCGCGAAGGCAAGCCGATCATCTTCGACAGCTACGACATGACCCCGGTGCTGCTCGGAACCGGCCCGGCCCCTCGTAAAGAGTGGTTCTACTTCACCGAGAACGAGCTCTCTCCCGGTGCTGCCCGTGTCGGCAATTACAAAGCGGTCTTCAACCTGCGCGGCGACAATGGTGCCGTCACCGGAGGTCTGGCCGTCGACTCCAACCAGGGCTGGAAAGGCCCGACCAAGTACGTGGCGACTGTCCCTCAAGTGTTCGACCTGCTGCAGGATCCGCAGGAACGCTACGACGTTTTCATGAACAACTACACCGAGCACACCTGGACCATGGTGCCGATCAGCATGGCGATCTCGAAGCTGATGAAAACCTACGTTCAGTACCCGCCACGCAAACTGCAAAGCATGAGCTACGACGGCCCTGTCGAGTTGTCCAAGTACCAGAAATTCCAGTCGGTTCGCGAAGACCTGGAAAAAGAAGGCGTCATCATTCCAATGCCTAACTAGCCCTGTGGTGGCAGCCTCGTCGAGGCTGCCATTTTTTTGAACAGGAAAGTATCCGGAAACCTGCACACATCCCCTCACGCACAGCCTGACCCTGCCGATAACGTCGGAGCGTCGTGCCCGTTCGCCGCCGCTTCATGCATCCGAATGCTTTGACAGGGACTTCACATGCGTCACCTCCGACACCTCACCTCCGGCCTCAACCCGCAAACAATCGCCGGCGTCACCTTTCACTTCGACCCGTCTCACCAGACCGAACTGGCGACCTTGCTGCAGCGCTTTTTTGCCCAACCCGAGCAATACGCACTGCTGGATATCCCTGAGGAAACCCGCAGCGTGTTCCTGCTTGAAGGTGAGCGTAAATGGGTGTTGAAACACAACCGGCTGACCCACTGGAAAAAGCAGCTGCAGAACTTCCTGGGTCTCAAGCGTGCGTTCGGCCTGCATGACCTGACCAATGAGTTCATCAATTTGTCAGCGGTGTCCGCCAAATCGCAGACCTCGCCCCGGGTCGCGGCCTTCGGCCACAGCGGACGTTTTCCGTTTCTCAAGGAAGAGTATTTGCTGGTCAGTTTTTTCGACAACCATTGCAGCGTCGATGAACGACTCATCGCAAAACCGGAACAGGCCGCCACCCTGCTGCTGGACATTTTCCACCTGTTTGGCCAGACCCTGGTCGAAGGCTTTGTGCACATGGACCCGCACCCCAAGAACATCCTGATCGGTCCCGATGGCGCGCTGAGACTGATCGATTTCGAATGCTGCGCACATTCGGTGCTGGATCACGACTTCAGCCTGGGCTTTCTGCTGGGTTATTTCTATCGCTACTGGTTCCAGAAGTTCATTGCGCTGGAGGACTACGATGCTTGCTGCGAGCGCTACCTGAGCATGGTGCACCCGACCGTGAACCGAGAGATTTTCCAACCGGTGTACGCGCGGTTTCGCGACAGCGGCGTTTCTCGCAGCACCCGTTATCGCATTCTTACCTGCGCCAGATCCCAGGGCGAGTTTCTGCGCGAGCTCCGGTTATCAGCGGATCAGCCCTTGGTCAAATCGAGACAATAGGTGTAGTAACCCGGATCACGCACATAGCCCAATGACTCGTACAAACGTTGTGCGGTGATGTTATCCGTCGCTGTTTCCAGGGTCATGCCCCTGGCGCCCATCAACCGCGCAAAATCGCGGGCGGTGTTCATCAGTAGCCTGCCGACGCCTTTGCCCCGGGCGGCGGGCGCGGTGAACAGGTCGCCGAGCAGCCAGGTGCGGTGTGCGTCGATGGAGGAAAACGTCGGGAACATCTGCACGAAACCCAGGGTTTCGCCACTGGCGTCCTCGGCATAGAAAATCACCGATTCGTCCCGGGCGATGCGTTCGGCGATGAACTCACGGGATTGCGGCAGGTTCGAAGGCTGGCCGTAGAAGCCGCGATAGGCGTCGAATAACGGGGCAATTTTTTCGATGTGGGAAGCGTCGGCGCGCAGGGCCTGGATAGCCATGGGGGTACTCCATTGGGGTTCTTGGGATCTAGAGCCTAGCAATGGGATTCGAAATTGTCCCCTGAGAGCGAAACTTGCTCGCAATGAGGCGATTACTATCAACATTGATATTGACCGGCCCACCGCTTTCGCAAGCAGGCTCACCCCCACAATGAATCTGCGTCGCGCCGGGGTTTTGAATTCACTGAAGATCAAATGTGGGATCAGCCCTGCTCGCGAAAAAACTGCCGGGCACCGCTGTGCATCAGGTTTCCCGCGTTATCGTTCACGACCAGTTCAAGCTCGCTCCTATAGCGGCCCGGTGGCATCTCAGCGATTTTCAATAGGACTCACGGGGGGCTCGTACTCGCAAATAACGGTATGCAACAAACGCAAACAACACAATGAAGCCAGTCACAATAGTGCTTGTCATCATCACGCCCTGTGTAAATGCAGCGTTCGCTTCTAGCAGAATCCGCGTCGGCACTTCCTCTGGCGTGGCTTTGCTGATTGAGTGAGCCCCACCCAACGTCGCAACCGCGGTAACTACATTTTCGGGGGTGCCCTCTGGAATTACCAAAGACAACCGATACAGCGCCGCTACTGCCCCTCCGATCAACGTGGTACCCAACACCACGCCAATCTCGTATGCCGTTTCACTGACGGACGAAGCACTGCCGGCGCTCTCGGCCGGCACCGAGCCCAATAAAAGGTCATTGGACACGGTGGTGATGGCGGCAACACTAGCGTTGAGCAAGACGAAAGCCACACCTACGATCAGCGCAGTAGGCGCAAGCAGTGCCATCATCGCGAAAGCCGCAGCGGCCAGCAGCAGACAGCCGGCAATCACCCTGTTCGGTGCATGCTGTTGCGCCACCGGTACGACGGCAAGTCCGGCGACAATCGCCAATACCTGCCCCGGTACCAATATCAAGCTGGCCAACACCGGGGGCAAGCCAAAGACCAACTGCAACAGCTGGGTGGCGAAAAAGATGAAGCCAATCAACAAGCCCAGGCTAACGAGATTTGTCGCAATGGACACGCTGAAGGCAGGAGAGGCGAACAACCTGAGGTCCAACAGCGGCTGCTCTAACGCTAGCTGGCGATGGACAAAAACCACACCCAGTAATATTCCGGACAGCGCCCAGATTAAAACCTGGCCGTCGAAGCCGACCGTGGCCAGATGCTTGAGACCCAGCATCACACCCGTCATGGCGCCCAGGCTTAGCAAGATACTCAGATAATCGGTTGATCTACCCGACTCTCTTGGCGACTCGGTGATCATCGGCGCAAAGAACAACACGGGCAGCAGAAACAGCAAAGCCACCAGAAAAACCGACTGCCAATCGAAATATTGCAGCAGCACACCGCCAAGCAATGGCCCCAATGCCGACCCGATAGTCAGGCAAGTTGCCCACACCGCCACTGCCAGACGCCGCTCTACTCGATCCTCGAATGCGGTGCGGATCAGCGCCAGGGTCGCAGGCAAGATCATTGCACCGAAACAGCCCAACAGAGCACGCCCCGCAATCAGATGCCACGCTTGCTGTGAAAACACCACACCCACCGACACCACTGCGAAACCCATACACCCTAAACAAAGCATGCGTCGATGACCAAAGCGGTCCCCGGAACTGCCCATGGTCACCAGCAACCCAGCGAGCACCAGAGAATAGGCATCGATCATCCACAGTTGCTCGGCAGCAGACGGGTTAAGTGCCGTAGCGATACGAGGCAAAGCGAAATTGAGAATTGTGTTATCGATGGTTACCAACAGGACGGGAAGCATGATCACCAGCAAGGCGGCGCCCTTCGAGCGATCCCGGATAATGGAGATAAGGGGGGATGCAGTTCTTTGCATCAGTCACTTTTCCTTGATGGGTTCAGTGTTTTGAAGAGCGCTTCGCAGGTTTTTCCATAGGCGTCGACATACGCACCCAGCTGTCTTTGCACAGCATTCAGCTTTTCGGCAAAAGCCTCAGGCGTATCAACCCCACACAGATGATCCAGCAATCCTAGGCTGGCAGATAATTGATACCGCTGCTGCCGGGCTGCATTGTTGTGTTTCTGGATATCCCAGTAGATGACAGGCGCGTTGTGCAAGATTCTCGCGACCAGGCTCAGCATGGTTTTCATCGGCGGTGGTGCCAATGCCTGGAGCGTATCCATGTCACATCCTGATTGCTCCAACGCAAAGGCAAACGCCAAGATCGCTGCGTGAGGCAGTGCTTGGCATACAGCCATCGCGCGATCATGCTCATCGGGAAGCAGCCGTGTTACTTGCATTGCATGTGCTTGTAAAAGTGTTGCCAAGCGATTGCCCGCCTCGCTTTCACTGCGCTCGCACAGCACCACTGGACGCTCCGCACAATCAAGCGTCGGTGCAAACATAGGATTGATACCCACCGAGGCAACTGCGGGAAACAACTCCTCAGCCCTACGCTGAAACGGCGCCTGCACAGAGCATGTGTTGACTAAGACTTTGACGGATTGAGCCTTCCCGACAAAGCACTCCAACCCCCGAATCGCGACATCCTCAGGTAAAGCAAAAACAATGATGGTGGCAACCTCAAGTAGCTCGGGGGCTTGCTCGGGCATGCTTAGCACATCCATCACACGGTGATTAAGCAGTGTTCGCGGCGGAACTACATCTACCAAAGTGAGTGCGTGCCCGCCCTTCCCCAGAATCCCGGCGACGAAGCTACCGACCATACCCGCGCCACCCAGGATCAAAATATTATCCAATGGTTACCCCTTACCCTCTAATACTGTGAAACGGCACACTAGCCTTCACCAGTGTCTCGTGCATTTCCTCTGCCGGATCAGAGGCGGCGACAATTGCGCCCCCGATACCGAAACGGGCGATACCATCTTTAATCACTGCGGTCCGGATCACGATGCTTAGATCTGTGTAGCCATCGAATCCGATCCAGCCCAAAGCCCCCGAGTAGATGCCACGCGCCGAGGATTCAATTTTGTCGATGATTTCCATGGTGCGTATTTTCGGTGCACCGGTCATAGAGCCGCCGGGAAAACAGGCTCGGATCGCCGAGAATGATTTGACTCCCCTACGCAACTGTCCTTGGACCGTCGAAACCAGCTGATGCACCGAGGAGTAGCTTTCAATATCAAAAGCCTTTGGCACCTTCACCGATCCCGGCACGCAGATGCTGTTAAGGTCATGGCGTACCAGATCGACAATCATCAAATTCTCTGCACGGTCCTTTGAAGAGCACGCGAGATCTTGCTTGAGCGCTAGGTCTAGTTCAGGGTCATTCGCCCTGGGCCGGGTGCCCTTTATTGGTCTGGAAGTGATGCGGCCTGTTGCATCGATATTGAGGAAAGTCTCAGGGGACGCTCCAAGGATCGAAAACGTCCCAGTGTTTAAATAGGCACCATAAGGCACAGGACTGATACGACGCATACGCAGATAGGTACTGAGAGGGTCTTTCGTACAATGCAGGCTAGCTCGGTTGGTGAGGCAAATCTCATAAGACTCACCATCGGCAATCTGCCGCAGACACGCATCAACCTTTGCCATGTAAGTGCTTGAACAATCGGCCAGCCCCAGCGACGACTCAGCCACCGGGCCAGGGGTAAAGAACACATTTTCGGTGTGTTCGGCGTTGTCCGTAGCCTGCAAAACCAGACGTTCGCCCCACAGATGACACAGATAGGTGATTTCGGTTGCGTGATCGAGGACCAGCATATTCTGTGGCAGGTAAAACAGGGCATCGGGCAATTCCGACACGTGAGCGTTGCGCACACCGACTAGAGCTTTCAACTCGTAGCCCAAGTAGCCTACCAAACCGCCCTTGAAGGGAAACGGAACCTGTTGCTGCTGTCCTACCCCCAATAAGTCAACAACCTCCTCCATCAAACTGAAAAAATCCCCTTCGATAGTTGCGCACCCTACAGGCCCGTCGATCGACAACAATCGTCGATTGACGTCATAGGCAAACACCAACGCCGAATCGCGATCGCAGGAGCCCATCAGTGAATACCTTGCCTGCGACCGATCAGAAAGCTCGCTGTCAAGCCAAAAGGCGGCCGGCTTACCTGCGAAATTCGCATCGAAGAGCTGGGCCGGGGTGGGTGAATGCTCTATGCATTCGAAATCTAATGACAACCGCATCGGCCCACCAGCCGCCTGCAGTGCCTGGAGCATCGGACTATGCGTAGCACACCTTCGACAAATCTGCGCCTCGCCAGCCAGCCGAACAAAATTGTGGATGATCTGCAGACCGAATTCAGAATCGATTGACTCCGGGTGAAACTGCACGCCCCAAATTGCCCGCTCATGGTGCGCCAAACCCATGATTAGGCCGCAGTCCGAACGTGCTGTCACTTCAAGACAAGAAGGCACCTCAGTGCACACCAGAGAATGGTATCGCACGACTTCAAAGCCATGCGGGATACCCTCAAAAAGACCGGTGCCAGAATGACTGATGCGAGACCGATAGCCATGCACAGGCTTGGGTGCATGTTCCACTGTTCCACCAAAGAAAAAGTTGATGCCCTGATGTCCCAGACACACGCCGAGTATCGGAATCGTCGCATGCTCCAGAACATCACGACACACGCCGAAGTCGGCATCACGGGCAGGATGCCCCGGCCCTGGCGACAATATCACCGCATCATAGCCCGCTAGGTCGAGTCGCTCGAAGGATGTGGTATTGGGTACGACTTTCGGCTGATCACCCGATACCTCATAGACATACTGGGCAATATTGTTAGTAAAGGAGTCGAAGTTATCGACAATAAGGACGCGCATGCCTCATTCCTCCACACGCGACTGGTAGAGAGCGTCCATAAGGCGCTGCTCCTCGTCGCAGGTTTCCTTGATGATTAAGGCGAAAAGGTCGCCGACGTACTCCGGGCGCAACTTATGTGAAAGCGCCATAGACCTGACCAAATCCAAGGTGGAAGTCACCCGATGCGGCTGCATCATTGGGATCCCATTCGCGGACTTGACGTGGGCAATCACCCGACAGACCTCCATGCGTTGGGCCAGTAGATTCATCAGTGCCTGATTGATCTCGTCCAGTTGCTGGCGATAGGGTTGGAGATCTCCACCAGGCGCAATGCTCCCTTCAGCATTCGGTGACATAGCCATTCCTTGCGAGAATCGTCAGGCAGATGCCTGGCTTAGTTGGACGTTGAGTTGACGCGCCAAGTTATCGATCTGCTCTGGCGTGTGAAGCGCCGACATTGCGCACCGCAGCATGGCTTTTCCGGTTTCAACGATCGGGTAAAACACCGGAAATACGACAATGCCAGCGGCTCGTAACGCACTAGCAGCTGCCGCTCCCTGCTGCTCGGTTTGAAACAATGCACCGCGAATAGGTGCGCGTAGCGAAGCATTCATCATCTCCTGCTTAACTTGCTCATCCAGACGGCGTACGTTCTGCCACAACGCGCTCTGCAGGCAGACAATATCTGAGGAAAGATGGAGCTGTGCTGACGCAACATTAGCCGCCTGCAACGGCACAGAGACGGTGTGCCCAAATACCAGCGGGTTGGCAAGCGCACGCAATTGCGCCGCTTGATAACCAGATTTCAGCACGATGAATCCACCCGCACCGCCGAATGCCTTGCTCAACGAACCGGCAATAATCGTATTGCCCGGAAGACGGTGCCCCAGATTCTCGAAGGCATAGCCCGCTCCGTGCTTACCCGTAATCGAGATACCATGGGCGTCGTCGATGTAGAGATAACCACCCCAGGCTTGCAGTAGTTCGCTCAGCTCACTCACCGGCAACAATCCTGACATTGACCCAACGCCATCGATCAAGAGAACAGGAGTGATCTTTTCCTGGGCACACTGCACCAGCACATGCTTGAGTCCATCCATGTCTTGGGTATCGACCCGGTTTACCGGCCCAAACTGCGACAACACCCCACGTAGCACCTGCATCGAGGCATGAGCAGTGCGATCCACAAGCCACATGATCGAACTCTTGATTGGGTAGCCGTCCATGGTCCCGCTGCCTAAAAGTGGCAGCACACCCAGGTGCGCATTACTAGTTGAGGTGAACACCGTCACGCTCGCGCCGGTGTAGATATCACTTAGCAACTGCTCAAGTTGCCGAAGGTAAACCGGACTCATGGCGCTCCGGCTAGCTGAAAGGTGGATGCCAATCCGCTCCAACGCGGCCCCTGCGGCCTGAATTAGCATGGGATGGCTTTCCAAGCCTAGGTAGGAGCATGAAATGAACTCTGTGCAAGTCGTACCATCGGCAAGCGTTAGCGCCTTACCTTTGCGGGAAACCACTTCGAAACTGGTAAGGCCGTTATCCGATGCACTGCTTAGCGCACCGCTAGTGCGCTGCTGACGAATAGTCATCCAGCTTGGGCCCGTTTCCATAGTGTTCATGCTTTTATTCCTACGGTAATGACGGAAGAGCCCGTCGCATCGGAAAAATCTTCGTTAACAGAAGTACAAATCGAGCAGAAACCATGACTTTTCAGGATTAATCCAACCTGCTGCTCTTGGGATTCACCGTGCTCGATTAGTAATGTGCCTCTCGGCTTCAGCACCGAGCTTGCAAGTCGTGCGGTCGACTGGATCAGCGCAACACCTTCGTCCGGGGCGAAGATGGCGCCGGCAGGATGATTAACGCCCCATTCAGGCAGAAGCACCGTGCCTTGAGGAACATAGGGTGGGTTGGCTACTACGACATCTACGCTGCCCCTCGCAGATTCAAAGACGTCAATACGATTGATATTTGCCTCGCACAAGGTCACCCCCTGTTCGCCAGCGCTCATTCGTAGGATGTTGCGTTTGAGGTAGGTCTGTGCGATTTCATCGATTTCAACGCACACCACTTTGGCGGCGGTTCTGGACCAGATCGCCAAGCCGATCGCTCCTACTCCCGCGCAGAGGTCGTACACGGATGATCGGGCATCAAGTGACAGGTTCTGCTCGATCCATTGCACAATGGCCATACTCTGCAATCGCGGCACGAAGACTCCAGTGCCCACGACGAAACGAAGGTCGGCAAAGTCGACGTAACCCAGAATGTGCCCGAGAGGTATGCGTGCACATCGCTCGGCCACATCCTGGCGAAAACCTGCCATTCTTTGCGGATCTGGTGGCCCTTCCGTATGAAAATGCTTGCCTATGATGGCTTGGAGATCCTGGACAGGATCCCAGACGCCAGCGTCCATTAAGGTTGCCAATGCCTTGGCACGGTCATACTCGAATTGAGAATGGATCATGACCAGGCCTCGTAATAACGTGCCAGACGGTCATACATCGAGCGATACAGATACGAGAAGGCGACCAACTCGGGCGGTGGTGTGAATTGCGGGTGCAGCGATTCAATTAGTGCCGTGTAGTTTTCACTCATACCCTTGTCTAGCAAAGGCATCCAATACGGTTTGATATTCCAGTGGTACTCGTAGCCCGTTGCGAACATCTGCTTGACGGTCTCGGCCACTGTGTTGCTGCGCGGTACTCCTTGCAGGGGTTTGCGCACCGGTGCAAAACACGACAAATCCAAGTTGTTAGGAACCCCTTGAATCTGGTCTGCCACCCAAGCGGCTAGCAGCGGCGATTGATGCAAGCCATCACGATATGTACCGGTGGCCAACCACAGTCCTTCGTAACCACATTGCCCAATCAGAGGAAAACCATCGGCGGGGATGGGCCGGTTACCGACCTGGATGCTCATGATTTCGGCATCATGCAGGTCGAGGTTGAGCTGGTCGACAGCACAGTCGAGCAGAAACTGAACATCAGAAATCAATGCATGCGAGCGAGGCTCTTCAGCCAGGATATTGGTTGCGCCTATATATAGCAGCTCCGACGTACGCGGTACGCAATGCAAGCCGCAGGCAAAGGCGCGGTTAGGCGTTCGGATCACCGTCGACGGCGTTAACTGTCCCGGCTTCAGCTTAGCGAGCACGGATACCCCGTAGCCTGCAAACATCGGCGGTATTCGATCTTTGATGTCATCCAAGGTATCGAGTAGTGACAGTGACTGGACACCGGCCGCTATTACGACATGCTTTGCCGCGATGTGTTGCCCGTTTTCCAGTTCCACACCTGTCGTCACACGGCCCTCTGTCAATATGGTGCGGGCGTTGATGTTGACGAGTTCACCCCCGCTCGCCAGAAATGCGGCGTCTAACTTTTCCAACAATAGGTGAGAGTTCACCGCATTTTCATCGGGGATCAACAATGCCTATAGCGGGCGCACTAGATCGTTAGCGTTGACCCACTCCAGCTCAGCAGGGGCAACGCTTGTGAAAGGCTCTCGGCGATCACGCAGAGTTTGTTCGATGGCTGCGTAGTTGACGCTATCAATTTCAGCCATACCCGCAGAGTTCAGGAGCACATGAGTGCCGCGTGCTGCCAGCATTTCTTGCCAGTTGCCAGAGGCCTGCGCAAGCCGCTGAGACCAATCCGCCCATAGATCCTTAGCTTGAATATCCATGGTCAATTTCAACCGACCATGCTCACTGGCGAGCAGACCGCTGGTAATTTCACCGAAACAACCATTCATCGCGCCCGCAACCTTGGATGCCGCATTCGTCCTGTCCGCCTCACCTAGCCTGCAGACTTTGAACCCGCGACTCGCCAATTCGAAGGCAATCGAACCACCAATGGCACCGTTACCAACCACAACAATGTCGTAGATCATTTTCAGCTCCAAACTTTAAACTCAGAGTCAACATCAGAACTTACGAAAAAGACAGAAGACCACTAAACCCAGAGCACAAACTTGCTGAACCAAAAAATCATTCTCGCATTCAAATAGATTCAATTACGACAACATCATATATTTGACAATTATTTCCCCCACGAAAAAGCACTTTCGCGAAACGAAACTGTGGCTTGATTACTCGAAATCAAAGTCCACTCCGCCCCGCACTTGTACCTTCGCGCAATCCATATTCCGGCACACCAGCTGAACGAGATATCGCACCGAACCTGTTGGCGCTTACTGGTGTACCCGGCAACGGCAAAGGGCATATTTTTCAAACCGACCTCAACTGCACCTCACAGCATGAAAGTCTCTTTCAGACCATTTTCGATGACCATGCTTCAAGCCTAAAATTTACCCAATAAGAAACTATCGTACACCACGAAGTTTCACCCTAAACAACAACAAGGACGCATCTCACACTAGAAAAATAATGTTCTGAAGGAAATTTCTCACTCTTCACCACAACTTCAATTACCCACCCCGATCAACGTAATTAAAGAATCAAATTAACACGCAATAGATCAACACAGACGCACCATTGCCAGCCAACAATGCCCAGTTACTGCTGCGTAACGCGTACGGGTCGAAGCTGGAAAAGCCCTTCAAGAGCAAATTAAAAACAGGTGCGATTAACCAATGCCCCATCGCGCTCCTACGGTGAACATGTTCATGTACCAGCCTCCCCTGCTCGCGATGGACGACAACGATGACGTGCCCTGACTGGATGCCCGCGTTGTCTGGATGTTTTTCGCGAGCAGGCTCGCTCCTACAGTGGAACGAGTACACCCGCCAAATCAGGTCGGCTTTAAGGCCGCCTCGCGGTGCTTTGGCTTTTGATTTTCTTGCCCCCTCGATAGGTCGAGTGGAGGTTCTGCGCAGTGGGCAAACCGGCATGGATGCCGGTTTAGCCGCGCTGGGCCAAGGATGGCCCAGCGCGGCGGGCCCACGGAGCAGGACCGGAGCGAGGCACCGAACGAAAGGGGCAAGAGCCCTTGGTTACTTGGAGCTTTTCCAAGTGACTCGCTGTAAGAGCGAAACCAATAGTGGCCGTTTCCGCAGGAATGGATATGTACTCGGTCAGTAATACATGGAGCGGTTCGGAGGCAGCCATCGCGGGCAAGCCTTGCTCCCACAGGAGATCGTGGATACCCGCGAAATCAGGCTAGACCCGCACGTTACGCCCCGGCAACGCCGAGCGCTGGCTGTTCTCCCAGTTCTCCACCAGCCCGACCGGCACCTGCGATGCCGGCAGCATCGCCACCCCGCGCACCAGGTCCGACGCCCGCTCGGCCAGCATGATGGTCGGGGCATTGAGGTTGCCGTTCGGCTCGGTCGGGAACACCGAGGAGTCGATCACCCGCAGCCCGGCAATGCCATGCACCCGCAGCTCGGAATCCACCACCGCCAGGTCGTCCTCACCCATGCGGCACGAGCCACAAGGGTGGTAGGTGCTTTCGAGGTTGTCACGGACGAAGGTGTCGATCTGTTCATCGGTTTGCACCAGTGGACCAGGGGCAATTTCGCCGTCGCGGAAACGGTCCATGGCCTTCTGGCCGATGATCTCGCGGGTCAGGCGGATACAACGGCGGAAGCCTTCGCGATCCTCCTCGCGTTGCAGGTAGTTGAAGCGGATTTCCGGGTGTTCATACGGGTCGGCGGAACGCACCCGCACGTAACCACGACTTTTCGGTTTGTTCGGCCCGGTGAGCACCATGAAACCGTGGCCCTTGATTGGCTTATTGCCGTCGTAACGCATGGCGGCCGGCAGAAAGTGGAACTGGATGTCCGGCCAGCGCAGGCCCTTGTCGGAACGGATGAAACCGCCGGCCTCGAAGTGATTGGTGGCGCCCAAGCCATCCTTGAACAACAGCCAGCGCAGGCCGATCAACAACTTGCTCAGCGGGTCCATTTTGCTGTTGAGCGTCACCGGTTCCTTGCAGCCGAACTGGATGTATACCTCGGCGTGATCCTGCAGGTTCTCCCCTACCCCAGGCAGGTCATGACGCACCTCGATCCCGGCTTTGCGCAGAACCTCGGCCGGGCCGATGCCGGAGCGTTGCAGCAAATGCGGCGAACCGATGGGGCCGGACGAAATCAGCACTTCGCGGTTGCAATACACCTCATGGGTCTGGCCATTGTGGTCATAGCGGATGCCCACCGCGCGCTTGCCTTCGAGGATGACCTGCCGGGTCATCGCGTGGGTGATCACGGTCAGGTTCGGGCGGCCCATGGCCGGGCGCAGATAGGCGTTGGCGGTGGAGCAGCGCACGCCATTCTTCACGGTCATGTGCATCGCCCCGAAGCCTTCCTGCATGAAGCCGTTGCAGTCGTCGGTCTTGATGTAGCCCGCTTCCGCCCCGGCTTCGACCCAGGCCCCGTACAGCGGGTTTTTCATGTGGTTACCGTTGGTGGTATGCAGCGGGCCGGTTTGCCCGCGATAGCTGTCCCCACCGGACTCGTAGCTCTCGGCACGCTTGAAGTACGGCAGGCAATTTTTATAACCCCAGCCTTGGGCGCCGAGGGTTTCCCACTCATCAAAGTCGTAAGCGTGTCCACGGATGTAGACCAGGCCGTTGATTGACGACGAACCACCCAACACCTTGCCGCGTGGGCAGTGAATGCGCCGGCCATTGAGGTAAGTTTCCGGCTCGGTTTCGTAGCGCCAGTTGTACTTCTTGGTGTTCATCGGGATCGAAAACGCACTGGGCATCTGGATCACCACACTGCGGTCGCTGCCGCCGAATTCCAGCACCAGCACAGAGGTGGCCGGGTCTTCGCTGAGACGGTTGGCCAACACACAACCGGCCGAACCGGCACCGATGATGATGTAGTCGTATTTTTGCGTAGCCATGATTTATCTCCGAGCCGCCGATTCGTTGAACACCGGCAACGAGGGTTTGGTCAGCGAGTCGCCGGTGGTGTATTGCGGGCAGGTTTTTTCGATGTGCTGGATGATGGTTTCTTCGCGCTTGAGATCAATGGAGCGGCTCAGCCAGTAGTACGCCAGCCCCGACACGATCAGCCCGACCAGCCAGGCGATGTCGATGCTGCCCAGGGCCTTGGCCAGCGGGCCGACGTACACCTCGCGCTGTTCGACACCGTCGTAGATGTAGAAGAACGGGATCATCGAGATGAAGCCGATGGCATACGCGGCAATCCCCCGCAGACCCCAACTGCCGTAGATGTTGCCGTGGGGCATGAAGAAGTGCGGGATGGCGTAGCGGCCCTTGCGCACGAAGAAGTAGTCGGTGAGGTTGACCGAGGTCCAGGGCACCAGGAAGTACAGCATCACCACCAGGTAGATGCCGAGTACCGACAGGCCCTTGCCCGAACTCTGGATGCTCAGGGCCACGCCCAGTTGCAGCAGGATCACGAAACCGATGGCCAGGATTCGCGCCTTGCGGGTCGGTTCGATGTGCTTGATGGAGTCGACGCAGGTCAGCGTGGTCAGCTTGGCGCTGTAGATGTTCATCGCAATCACCGGCAGGAACGCCAGGATGGTGATGACCACCACCGCCGTGCCCATCAGGGGCGACACGGTATTGCCGACTTGCCCCAGGGCCACCAGTACGTCGGTGGAATGCAGGTGATCGGCCAGCCAGCCGCCCACGGAAATCATCCATGCACCGGACAACGACGCACCGAGGAACACCACCGCGATCAACTTGCCGCTGGAGGTATTTTTCGGCAGGTAACGCGAGTAATCGGACACATACGGCGCATACGCAATGTTGTAGCTCGCCGCCGCCGCGAACTGCGCGATGAAGCCGGTCCAGTTGAAACCCAGCGGCGCCGGGGCCACTTCACCTTCGGCGAGTGGCGGCAGCACCGCATCCGGCACCCAGCCCATCAACACTGCCAGCGTCACCAGGCCGTACAGCGGCAGCGACAGGTACAGGGCCCATTTGAAACTGCGGTGCATCCAGTCATGCCCCAGAAT
The DNA here is from genome assembly GCF_005502415.1 of Pseudomonas sp. G(2018). Classification (NCBI taxonomy): domain Bacteria; kingdom Pseudomonadati; phylum Pseudomonadota; class Gammaproteobacteria; order Pseudomonadales; family Pseudomonadaceae; genus Pseudomonas; species Pseudomonas sp. G(2018). The sequence goes on from NZ_SCOO01000010.1 coordinate 79,072, forward strand.
CGCCAGCACCGCCGCCGGGATGGTCACCGCCACCGCAATCACCGTGGGGCTGAACCCGAACAGCGTGTGCAGCCCTTGCATCATCAACACCAGATTGACGATGTTGAAACCGGCAAACACGAACAGCGTCGCCAACAGCACCAGAATCACCCCGCGATAACCGAACTGCGCCCGGGACTGGATCATCTGCGGCAGGCCCAGGTGCGGGCCTTGCGAACCATGAAAGGCCATGAACAGCGTGCCGAACATGATGCCCAGCGTGCCGGCCAGGGTGGTCCAGAGCGCCGTCAGGCCCACGCTCGGGCCGACGAAACCGATGGTCATGGTGAAGAAGGTGAAGTTACCGAGGAACCAGAACGGACCCTGGCTCGACAGCTTGTCGGTGCGCTCGTTCTCCGGGATGAAATCGATGGAATGCCCCTCGACCACGGATTTGTCGTCGAGGATGGACAGACTCGGAGCAGGCTTGGCGTCAATGTTCATGATGGTCTCTTATTGTTGGAAGATCATGACGAGATAACCGCATTCTTTTGGCGCGTCCCTGCCGATTACCCTGTAGGAGCGAGCTTGCTCGCGATGAACCCAGGAACACCACGGGGTGTCAGGCTGCCAGCGTTATCGTTGGCGACCATCGCGAGCAAGCTCGCTCCTACAGGGTCAAGGTCAACCGGGCAAGGTGATCCATACCGCCTTGGTTTCGAGCAGGTAGTCGAGCTGCTCCGCGCCCAGGTCCTTGCCGAAACCCGACTGCTTGTAGCCACCGAACGGCATCGACGGGTCGAGGGTGCCGTGGGCGTTGACGTAGACCGAACCCGCTTTCAACCGCGGAATCAGGCTGTGCACTTTTCCAAGGTCGTTGGAATACAGGGCCGCCGCCAGGCCGTAGGGCGAGTCATTGGCCAGGGCCAGTGCCTCTTCTTCATCGTCGAACGCGGCGGTCACCAGCACCGGGCCGAAGATCTCCTCCTGGACGATGCGCATGTCGTTGCGGCAATGGGCAAAAATGGTCGGCTCGACGAAGAAACCCGGACCCTCGACCGGCTGGCCGCCGTAGACCAGCTCGGCACCTTCGCGCTTGCCGGCCTCGATGTACTCGGTCACGCGCTGCTTCTGCAACGCCGAGACCAGCGGTCCGATGAAACAGTCCGGGTCCAGACCCGGCGCCATCTTCAACGTCCGGGTGTACGCGATCAGTTCACGCAGGAATTCGTCGTAGACACTGCGATGAACATAGGCCCGCGTACCGGCGTCGCACACCTGCCCCGAGTTGAAGAACACGCCATTGGCAACCGCTTGCGCAGCGGCCGGAATGTCCGCATCGGACAAGACGATTACCGGTGATTTTCCTCCGAGTTCGAGGGTTAGTCGCTTCATTTCGTCGAGCGCGGCACGGCCGACGGTGCGGCCCACCGGGGTCGATCCGGTGAAGGTCAGTTTGTCGATGCCGGGGTGGGTGGCCATGGCCGCGCCGACCACGCTGCCGCGCCCGGTGACGATGTTGATCACGCCGTCCGGGATGCCCGCTTCCTGTACCAGCTCGGCAAATCGCAGCGCCGAGAGCGAGGTCAGTTCGGCGGGTTTGACCACCACGGTGCAACCGGTGGCCAGCGCCGCGCCAAGCTTCCAGGCCATGGTTTGCAGCGGGAAGTTCCACGGCACGATAGCGCCGACCACCCCCACTGCTTCCTTGCGGGTATAGGCCAGGTAATTGCCCGGCAGCGAAGGTTCGACGGTACGCCCGTGGAGCTTGGTCGCCCAACCGGCGAAGTAACGCAGGGTGTCGACCGTGCCCTGGATATCGACATCCTTGGCGAAGGCGACGGATTTGCCCATGTCGATCGATTCGATCTCCGCCAGCTCAAAGGCGTTTTGCTCGATCAGGTCCGCCAGGCGCTGTATCAGCCGTTCGCGCTCCGCCGGTTTGGCCTGGCGCCAGGCGCCGCCGTCGAACTGGGCACGGGCAGCTTTTACGGCGCGGTCCAGATCTTCCGTGGTGCCCATGGGAATGCGGGTGATCAGGCCTTCGGTCGAGGGTTCGATGACCTCGGAGGTCTGGCCGTCGCTGGCTTCGACCCAGGCACCGCCGATGAACATTTTCTGCACCTTGCTGAGGAAGGTTTGGGTGGCTTCGCTGACGCCGAATTTTTGCAGGTAGCTTTTGACGATCGTGTCCATTTTTATGCTCTCAGGCCGGGGTGGCTTCGTTGATGGACTGCCGCGCCTGGGCGCGCTCGTGGAAGATGAAACCGATGCTATTGAGCAGCAGTTGCGCGGCGAGAATCGAGGTCATGCCGGTCGGGTCGTACACCGGCGCGACTTCCACCAGGTCCATGCCGACGATGTTGCCCTGGCTGCGTTTGGCCAGCGCCTGGATGATCTCCAGCACTTCGTAGTAGAGGAAGCCGCCATGGCTGGGGGTGCCGGTGCCGGGGGCGATGGACGGGTCGAAACCGTCGATGTCGATGGTGATGTAGTAATTGATGTTCTGCGGGATCAGCGCCAGCACCCCATCGACACCGAGCCGGCGCACGTCGCGTACCGAAAGGATCTTCGAGCCCGCCGCGTGGGCCGCTTCGTAGTCATCACGGTTGGACGACGACACGTTACGAATGCCCATCTGGGTCATGCCGACGATGTGGTTCATTTCCGAGGCGCGGCGCAGCGGGTTGCCATGGCCGTACCTCACGCCGTGGCGCTCGTCGACGAAATCCAGGTGCGCATCGAAATGGATGATGTGGATCGGACCGCGCCCTTCGAACGCCTTGATCACCGGGGCATGCACCGAGTGATCACCGCCGAGTACCACCGGCATCACGCCGGCATCGAGGATCTTGCGCACCGCGTATTCGGTGTTGTGGTTGCTGGTGACCATGTCGGTGTGGACGATGTCGGCATCCCCGACGTCGACCATGCGCACATCGGCGGCGGTCAGGTACATGACGTCATCTTCGTGGTCGTAGGCGCCGGCATGGCCGAAGGAAAACAGCGTCGATGCCTCGCGAATGCCCCGTGGTCCGAAGCGTGCGCCGGAGCGCCACTGGGTGCCCATGTCGTTGGGCACGCCGAGCACCGCCACGTCTGCGTCCAGGGCATCCCAGTCGGTGCACACCGGGGATTTGCCGAAGGTGCAATGCCCCACGAATGGCAGGTTCAGGCGGCCGGATTCATAACCGTTGTTCGACATTTCAAGCCTCTCCACTTCTTGTTATCGGCTGGGCGGACTGCAAGGCGACCGCCGTTGGAAAGACTATGGGCGCAGCTTTTCGTGGAAAAAATGCTAAACATCAGATACTCATATCGGCATTGCCGATGTATTCGCAGGCGGGAGGTCCAGGGTGATTCAACTGCACGATGTCGACCTGAAATTGCTCAGGGTGTTTGCCACGATTGTCCGCTGTGGTGGCTTTTCCGCGGCGCAGGCGGCATTGAACGCCGGCCAGTCGACCATCAGCGAACAGATGACCCATCTGGAGACCCGGCTTGGGGTCAAGCTCTGCCAGCGTGGACGCAGTGGCTTTCGCCTGACCGAGCAAGGCGTGGCGATTCATGAAGCCACCCAGCGCCTGCTCTCGGCGGTGGAAAATTTCTGCATGGACGCCGATGTGCTCAAGCAGCACATCAGCGGCAAGCTCAACCTGGGGATCATCGACACCACCATCACCGACCCCGATTCGCCGATCCCGCGCACCACCCAGCGCTTCGTATCGCGCGGGCACGATGTGCACCTGAGCGTGTACGTCGGCGAACCTGCCGAACTGGAGGAACGGGTGCTCGACGGCCGCCTGCACCTGGCCATCGGGCACTTCCCGATCCATGTGCCGGGGTTGCAGCATTCGCCGCTGTATCAGGAAGCGCTGGGGCTGTATTGCGGGCGGCGGCATCCGCTGTTCGGCAGCCAGGCCGAAGGTGATGAGCTGCTTGAAGAAATCAGCACCAGCCGCATTGTCGTGCGCGGCTACATGCAGCAATACGACCTGGAACACCTGGGGGTGAGCAAGGCGGCGGCGACCGTGGACAACATCGAGGCCTTGGCGATCCTGATCATCTCCGGGGCTTACCTGGGCTTTCTGCCGGTCCACTTCGCCACCCAGTGGATCAAGACCGGCGAGATGCACCAGCTTGCCCCGCAGAGTCTGCAACTGATGTCACCGTTCGACGTGATCACCCGGCGCGGCACGGCACCGCCGCCGATTCTCCAGGCATTTCTTGAGGATCTGGCGGCCTGTTCGCGAAAAGTGACTTGAGCCGAGAAGAACTGACAAACCTTTCCCCACAGTTTTTTTTGCACCAGCACCACCATGGAGGTGTAGCCGATTTCAAGCCATGATGGGCTGGCTTGTCATGCATTCATGGAGGTCGGCACGATGCCATCTGCAGCTCGATCATTGCTTCTGTTCCTGTGCCTCACCCTGACCTGCCTCGCCAATGCCGAAGACAGGCCCGGGCACATGGTGTATTTGCGCACGATCGATCCCGGCATCGAGCAGGACATCCGTTATGCCGCTGCCCACAACTTCACCGGGCACCCGCTCGACGGCTACGAAGCGGCGGAGTGCCTGCTGTCGCTCGACGCCGCCAAGGCCCTCGCCCGGGTGCAATCGGCATTGCGGGCGCAAGGCTATGGTTTGAAAGTATTCGACTGCTATCGCCCCAGTCGGGCGGTTGCGGACATGGGGCGTTTTGCGACGGAACCGGGCGACCCGCGCAAGGCCGAGTTTTATCCACGGGTGGACAAACAGGACTTCTGGCGCCTGGGCTACGTGGCACGGGTGTCCAATCACTCCAGGGGCGGCACGGTCGACCTGACCCTCACCGGTCCCGATGCCCTGCCCGCCAATACCTGGACGCCTTCAGCCACACCCGTCGATTGCACGGCACCTTATGGCCAGCGCTGGCACGATGGCGCCGTCGACATGGGCACCGGTTTTGATTGCTTCGATGAGCGCGCCCACACCAAGACGACATTGATCAACGCCACGGCCATGGAAAATCGCCAGCGGCTCACCCGTGCCATGGAGGCAGAGGGCTTCACTGGCTATTCCGCCGAGTGGTGGCATTTCACATACTCGCGCGATCCTGGCTTGAAGACCGTCATGGATTTCCCCATTACCCCGCTTGAACCCATGGCCCAGGGGCTCGGCGATAGTCGGCAGTTGATCGTCGTCACCAGCAAAAATTGGGATGACATTCAGGGCACTGCCCAGCGCTATGAACGGCGCGACAACAGGCTTGAAAAGTTCGAGGCCGCTTTTCCTGTGGTTTTGGGAAAAAACGGAATGGGTTGGGCCCAGGAACCCAACAACCTCGAAAAACGTCAGGGACCGATCAAACAGGAAGGCGACGGTAAAGCGCCGGCCGGGATTTTCAAACTGGGTACGGCGTTCGGCTACGCACCAAAAGCTGAAACGAAACTGCCCTACCTCGCGCTGACGCCGGCCATCGAATGCGTGGATGACAGCCAGTCGAAACGCTACAACCAACTGATCGACGGCTCGACGGTCGCCAAGGACTGGAGCAGTTCCGAACGCATGCGGCGCAGCGATGACTTGTATCGCCAGGGTATTTTCATCGAACACAACACCCCGGCATCCCCCGCCGCCGGTTCGTGCATTTTCTTCCACATCTGGCGCGGCCCAACGACGCCGACCCGTGGCTGTACCGCCATGGCGCCGACGGAAATCGAGCGCCTGTTCAACTGGCTGGACCCACGCCAGTCTCCGCTGCTGGTGCAATTGCCCGAGGCCGAGTACGAACGTTTACATGAGCGCTGGCAGTTGCCCGAGCGTTGATCCTGCCCCTGTGCTGAGCCGTGCAAACCTGTGGGAGCGAGCGCCTGGTTTTACGCAGCTTGCGCGCGGTTTCGACAAACGGCGTCACGATCAGGCTGTAGAGCGTCAAGTAACGCTGCCGATCCGCCTCGCCGGTGCCGAAGCGGATGGCCTCGGGCTCGGACTGCGTGACATAGAGCGTGCCGAACATCCAGTCCCAGAGTGACAGGTTGCCCCCGAAATTCTTGTTGATGTGCCGAGGTGCGTCACTGTGATGGACCTGATGCTGGGCCGGGCTGTTGAGCACGTGCTCGACCACCGGCCCGAACGACAGCCAGACATGGCTGTGCCGCAGGTTGGACGCCAGGGCGTTGAGGATGAACACCATGTAGGTCACGCCGAACAGCGTGTAGCGGTCGATCTCACCGCCGCAGGCGTACCAGAAGATGCCGGCGAAGACGCTGATAAACACGATATCGATCAGCCGCTCGATCATTTTCTCGATGAAGTGCACCCGGCTGGCCGTGACCGGCACCAGCACCGGCGCCGAGTGATGGACCTTGTGGAACGCCCACAGATAGCGCGAATGGTAGGCGCGGTGGGCCCAGTAATGCAGGAAGTCCTGCAACAGAAACACTCCCAGTCCGTAGAGCAAGGACAACCCAAGGTGCTGCTCCACCTGCACCCGTGCGCCCCACAGGTGGGTGAAGAAGCGTACGTAATCCCCTGAGCGCAACACGTACGGGTCCACCAGGCCGACGATGGGCACCACCAGCATGACTTTCAGGATCGCGCGCACAAAGTAGTAGCGGTAATCGAGCAGCGCCGAGGGATGAAAATGCACGCGGTTACCGCCGATGAATTGCCAGAACGTGGGCGCATCGGTCAGCCCGCGGGATTTCCTGAAGCGGAACAGGCCAAAGGCAACGGTGTAGGAGCTGAACAGAAAAGCCAAACAGAGACGGCCATTAAGGTCGAAAAGGCCAAGGAACTGGTCGCTGACAGGGGTGATCACCCACCGGAACAGGTATTGATAGAAAAGTGCTGAAACATCCATGAACGGCTGGTCCGGAAGGTAAAGCGTTATTGGTAGGTTAAGAACGACGCGGATAATAATGACCCGTCCCTTTCTAGCCAACACCCTTCGACTACAAGGGGGCACACCAGCCAGATAGCCTGTACGCCCGCCTTCCCGGTGGTTGGCGTATCACCGAGTGTAGCCGTTATTGCGCATGTTTCTTGTTTACGCTTTGGTTCGTCCTTCAACGGGCACGACAACCGCCGATGGCCGGGCCAGCAGGTAATACAAAACGCCTGGCACCATGAGCCCCACGATCCAGGAAACATCCACGCCACCGAGCTGCGCGACCATCGGTCCGGAGTAGAAATGGGTGTCGACGAAAGGCAACTGAATCAGCACGCCGATCACGTACACGCTGATCCCCAGCAGGTTCCAGCGGCCATATCGCCCCGCCGGATCGGACAAGGCCGGAATGTCGTAACGCTCCTTGTTGATGAAGTAGTAATCCACCAGGTTGATCGCACTCCAGGGGGTGAAGAACGTCAGCAAAAACAGGATGAAATACTTGAACGAGTTGAGGAACGAGTACTGCCCCAGCAGCGCCAGGGTGGTGGACGCCGCGACAATCAGCAGCACGAACACCATGCGCTGGCGGGCGCTGAACGCCAGGCGACTGCGGAAACCGGTGATGATGGTGGCCACGCACATGAAGCTGCCATAAGCATTGAGGGTCGACACCGTGACCTTGCCAAAGACCACGCTCAGGTACAGCAAGGAAGCCATCACCCCGCTGCTGCCCAAACCGACGATGGTCGCCACTTCGTGACCACGGAAGTTCGCCCCCGCCAATGCCGCGGCGAACACCCCCAGCACCATGGAAGCCTGGGCGCCCAACACTGTGCCCAGGCCGACGGCGGCGAAGGTTTTCCACGATGACGTCTTGCTCGGCAGGTAGCGTGAATAGTCGGCCACATACGGGCCAAAAGCGATTTGCCAGGACGCCGACAGCGACACCGCCAGCAGGAAAGTACTCCAGGCGAAATGGCGGTTTTGCAGCAACAGGCCGATATCGTTGAGCGTCATCAACCGGGTAAACAGATAGACGAACGCGATGACGCCGAGCACGCTGGCAACCCGCCCGACCAGGTGGATCACCCGGTAACCGAACATCGTCAGCAAGGCGATGCAGGCGGCGAAAATCAGGATGCCGGCACTGTCGCTGACGCTGATCAACTGGGCAATCGCCTGCCCCGACAACACCGCGCCGGTGGCGCTGAAGCCGAGGTACATCAGGCATACCAACACAATCGGGATCGCCGCGCCGTACACCCCGAATTGCACGCGACTGGAGATCATCTGTGGCAATCCGAGCTTCGGCCCTTGCGCCGCATGCAGCGCCACCACGGCACCGCCAAGCACCTGGCCGATCAGCAAGCCGACGAGCGACCAGAACACATCACCGCCCAACACCACGGCCAGCGCTCCGGTAACAATCGCGGTGATCTGCAGATTGGCCCCGAGCCACAGGGTGAACTGGCTATACAGGCTGCCATGGCGCTCGGCCTCAGGGATGTAATCGATCGAACGGGTTTCGATCAGGGGACTTTGTTGCTGGGTCATCATTCTTGTTCTCTTCCAAATTAATAGGCATCACACATTCCACTGTGGGAGCGAGCCTGCTCGCGAAGGCGGCTGCATATCCAACATTGATGCAAGCTGACACTCCGCTTTCGCGAGCAGGCTCGCTCCCACAGGGACTGCGTACAACTGAAATTATTTTTGTTGTTCGATAACAGCCACCTGCCCCACAAACGGTGCCTTGGCCCACACCACCTTGCCGCCTACCATCGTCATCAGCACCTGATTGCGCCCCAGTTCCTCCTCGGGCACTTGCATGAAGTTTTTATCCAGCACAATCAGGTCGGCGAACTTGCCCACTTCGACCGAACCGACCACCGTCTCCAACCTGAGCTGCTCGGCGGCATTGAGGGTGATGGTGCGCAGCACCTCGGCACGGGACAGCGCCGGGTCAGCATTGAGCCGGCCTGCGTACTTGGGGCCATAGCTGTGCGGGTTCTGCGGATCGCCGGAGCGGGTGACGCCGATTTTCAGCGCGAGGAACTCGTCGAGCGGATCCACCGGCCAGTCGCTGCCATAAGCCACCCGGCCTCCGGCACGGGCGATGCTGCCTGACGGTTCCATGCGCGCGAACCGTTCGGCACCGAGGTGATCGCTGGTGCCGTCCACCGTGGACGGCGCCTGCTGTGCCCACTGGAAGGACATGTTGGCGGTGACGTCGAGCGCCTTGAACCGCCCGTAGTCGGCAGGGTCCACCGATTCGGCGTGGGTGATGGCCGGGCGGAAGGGATTGCCGGGTAATTGCCGGCGCACGTATTCGATGCCGTCGAGCGAATCGCGCACCGCCCGGTCGCCGGTGGCGTGCAGGTGCGGATCGAGACCGGCCTGCACCGCTTTGAGCAACAATGCATTGAGTACTTGCGACGGGAAGTACAGCTCGCCACGGTTCTTCCCTGGCGTCCATACCGGCGCCTTATCGGTTCCGGCGTTGTGCAGATACGGCGTCAACATCGCCCCGGTATCGGCCGGTGCGTTGATAATGCCGTCCATGAACAGTTTGACGTGGCGCATGCTCACTCCCGGCGCGACCCGGGTTTCGCCCTGGTCGTAAGTGGCGGATAGCGCCTTGGCCTCGGCGATGGTGTTGTCCGGGTCGGCGGTCGCGGCGGCCGGATCGAGCTTGATCGCCAACAAGGCCCGCGCGGTCAACTCGCCGGATTGCTGCAGCGTGGTAAAGGCCTTGCCGTTTTCCGGCCCCGACAAGGCATCGAAGAAACTGGTGATGCCTTGCTGGCGCATGGCGTCGAGCGCGGCGCGGCTCTGGTTCAACTTCTCGGCATCGGTGGCGGGCGGCACCACGGCGGCCATGGCATCGGCCGCGCCGTCCTCACAGATACCGGTGGGGTTGCCCGCACTGTCGCGCACGTACTTGCCGTCGCCGGGGTTGGCCGTGTGTTTGTCGATACCGGCCACCGCCAGACCACGGGAATTGACCAGCACGGTATGAAAGTCGGAGGAGCGCACCTGGATCGGTCGCTTGGTTTTCAGTGCATCGAGGGTTGATTTATCAGGGTCGCCGTCGAGACCGTTCATGCCCATGCGATCCCAGCTACCCACTTCGAGCCAGACATCTGGCCCCTTGTCCTTGTCGGCGTCCAGGCAGGCCTGAATAGTTTCCTGGAACACCTTGCGGGTCATGGTCTGGTATTTCAGGTCGCACAGGGTCATGGCACGACCGCCGTCACCGGGATGCATGTGCGCATCGATGAAGCCGGGCATCAGCATGCGCCCCGCCAGATCGATCACCTGTGTCCGGGCGCCGACATACGAAGCAACCCCTTCATCGCTGCCGACAAAAACGATCTTGCCTCCCGTGACCGCCACCGCCTGCTGCACCGAATGATTACCGTCGACGGTGTACACATAACCGTTGCGCATGACCATGTCGGCGCTGGTCGAACCGCGACTCTGGCACCCCACCAGCGCCACGCAGGAAACGGCCGTTGCGCCGGCCACGGCGATAAATAGCCTGGACAATTTCAATTGCCTCACCCCTTTTTATTGTTTTGCAAGGACTCGACCGGACGGCCGCGCATGTCCTTGATATGCAGGGCATACCCTATAGGGCGCGGTGAGCGGATGGACCTCTGCAAATGAGGAGGGGTGAGGTAAATAGTGGGGGGATGGGTTCACTTGTGCCAACCATGGGCTGCTAAACCCGATCACTGACAATCAGTGACGCGAATCAAATTACCGAGCCGTCCCAAAGCGCACAAGCCGGCGGATTCTGGCGTACCCGTAGGCAACGCCGCAAGGCCTTGTAGCTTTCAGGGAGCGAATCCGACGACGATTAAACACACCCTTTCGAACAGTGTTTAACGCGTTGAAATTCTGCCCCCGTCCTTGATGAAAACTGCCAGAAAAACCCGGAAGCATCCGACATGTTTTTAGGGTTGGCCGTCGGAAGCGTGACCGTTAGCGTGACAGCTCCACTAACACTTCACGGAGATTCACCATGCGCAAGATCCCCGACGTCCCCACCCGATCAGAAGTAGAAAGCACTGCCCCCTACGTCTCCACACCTTCGAAAAAGCTGCACCAGGCTGTCAATAGCGCACTTGACCATTACCTGAATCCACCTGCTCCTGACATGACTACCAAACGCCCGCCCAGCGCCCTTTTTGTCGTTGCGCCTGACATCAACAACGAAACGCTACTGGCCTACGCCTGTGAGTCGCTCGCCTCAGCGAGCGTGTTGGCCAATGAATTTTCCGGCACGTTGGAAGGTACGCACCGCAACACGATGTTGGCCCTTCAACAGGTGATCATGCTGGGTGAGCTGGCGGTGAACCGGGTGCTGGACAATATGGAACCATCACACACCATCCCGGCGGCCTGACTCCCCCTGCGAACCCGACGAGCGCAAGACCGAGCCCAGCTCCACCTTGCTCTTCACCCCCAGTTGCAGGTAGCAGTTACGCAGGTAGGTGCGCACCGTCGCCGGGCTGAGGGTGAGAATTCGGGCGATTTCCTTGTAGGAGTGCCCGGCGGCGAACAGCATGGCGACGGTCCGCTCCCGTGGTGCCAGCACCGCCCCGCGCGGCGGTGTTTCCAGGGACAGGATGACGTGTTCGGCATTCGGACTCAGGGTCAGCGCCGAACGGCCCAGGCGCATGACACAAGGTGCCTTGGGCAATTGTGCGATCACTTCGGCGGGCAGCGTCGAGCCGTTCCAGCCGGGCAGTTCCCGCTGAATGGCCGCACACAACCCGGCGCCGACGTAGAGCAGACCTCCGTCCCGCCGCGCGACCGCGAAATCGGAGGCGCCGTTGCCGGTGTCGACGCGGATCATGTCCTGCACCTGAAAGCGCCACAGCTGCAACAAGTGATCGCAGAACGCGGAAAACAGACCAGCCTCGCGGTCGTTGAAAGCCGGTGCTTCAACGCCACGGTAAAGACAGACGAAAAACATCAGGCCACTTTCCGGCAGCTCGAAGGTGATGCACATCGGGTGGTAGAGATCATGGCGCCGGGCGAACGCGTCCACCTCGGCATCGGGGTCGGTGAAACCGCTGTCACGAATGACCTCGCCGGGGCGGCTCAAGGTGTCATGGGAGAATTTGTCGCTGCCGGCACTTTGTTGCCATTCGGCGGCAAAGGAGTCGGCCAGGGCGATGCGCCCGTGCATCCAGCTCTGCGGCGGAGCGTTGGCGGCCGAAGCAGACATCTCGCCCCACCACGCCGAGGCGAACGGCACCAGTGGGCGGAACGCCTGCAAGCCGTCGGCAATGAACTCGGCGGCACCCCGTTCCCGTGCCAGACGCCCCAGGTGCAACACGCAACGGTTGAACGCCTGGAGCGTGGTCATTGAGGTGTCGACGCAGCCCTGGTTACCCTCCTCCATTGTGCCGGTCCTGTTCGTTGTTTGATCTGTGGCCTGGACCATGCCACAGGGGTTGCGATGTCGTCCACAGAGGCAAACGGAACCGGTCTTTTGTGGCGAATCCGATTTGCCTGCGATGGCGCACTTGAGATTGCCTTCGCGAGCAGGCTCGCTCCCACAGTTGAATCGGGTACATCTGCAAGAGATTGGTCGGCTGTCAGGCAGTCTTCACAGGCAAGCCAGCTCCCACAGGGGATCGAATGGTGTTCAGGGATTTTTTGCAGCCAGCAGTGCGGCTTCAATTTCCTCGGCGACCAGACCTTCGAGGCGACTCATGTTGCGGTCACGGATGCCTTGCTCCTTGAGCATGGTCACCGTGCGGAACAGGTATTGCGCCGCCGAGCCCCAATGCCCCGCCGCGCGGGACAGGACTTGCGCGACCTTGTCCATCGGCAACTTGCCGGCGTAGGCCTTGCCGTTCCGCGCCGCGACAAAAGCCAGTGCCCGCAGTGGCCCGGACGTCGTTTTCACCGATATCCAGCGCGCCACGTTGGTCGGCGGGTTGGCGTCGATTTCCCGGGCCAGCAACAAACCGATCTGTTTGAAGTGATCCTGCGAGGGCAACCGGTAGACCAGGCCCTGACAGCTGCCACCGCGATCGAGGGCCAGCATCAGCGCCGGCAATTCGCGAGTGCCGCGCCAGCGGGTCAGGGTCAGGCAGAACGAGCGATGCCAGCCATAAGCGGTGGCGCTGCGGCACTCGTCGAATTGAAATTCCGGGTTCCAGATCAACGAACCGTAGGCGAACACCCAGAGATCCTTTGGCGTGTATTCCCGCAGAAGGACCTCCACCATCGCATCGACTTCTTGCGGCGTATGTTCGGTGGTGCCGGGGTCAGGCCCGGGGTCGGGCTCGAACCGTTCGACATGGGCGACCAGTTCCGCCGTCAGGTTTCGTCTGGTCGTTTGCCGGGTTTTGCCTGCGTCCATATCCGCCTCTCAATATGGATCCAACTCATCATTGATCAAACTGAAAGACTAGCAGCGCGCACCAAATTTTCCCGAGCCGGGTGTCACTGCACCACGCTGCTCAAGCCATACAACTGCGGCCGCCGATCCCGGTGCAGGTCATTGCGCTCACTGATGCGTTTGTTGCGCGCCTCGGCGAGGTTCAGGGTGGCCAGCAGAATTTGCTCGCCACCCTGCTCCGCTGGCCCCGCCAACGGATAGCCATCGGCATCGACGATCACCGAGCCCTGCACCCAGCCCACGCCGCGCTCATGTCCATAACGGTCACAGGCAGCGATGAACAATCGGTTGACCGAAGCGTTGGCCTGCACCCGCAAGACCTCCGCCGGACGCTCGGTTTGCGGTCGCGGGCCATCGGGCCAGTTGACCGGCGCACAGATCAGGTCGGCGCCGGCAAGGGCCGGGAGACGCACCCACTCGGGGAACTCCAGGTCGTAGCAGATCAGCACGCCGATCCGCCCGTGGACCGTTTCGATCACCGGCGGCGCAGCATCCCCGGCGCTGAAGATATCCTTTTCGCCATCCCACAGATGCGCCTTGCGGTACACCGCACGCAAGCCCCGGGCATCGATCAGTGCCGCGCTGTTGGCCAGCTCATCGTCGTCCAGTCGCTCACAGAAACCGCCCACCACGACGACGTTCAATTCCCGAGCCAGGGCCTGCCACAGGCGCAGGGTCGGGCCGTCACGGGTTTCACTCAGGGCCTGGGCCTCATCGCGGTCGGCAAACAGGTAGCCGCTCTGCACCAGTTCCGGCAGCACCACGACCTGGGCGCCCTGCAGCGCCGCCGAGCGGATTGCCCGCTCGGTGAGGGTACGGTTGTAAGCGAGGTCGCCGATTTTCGGTGCCAGTTGGCAGCAGGCGACCAGGGTACTCTTGGCAATACTCAACGCACGGTCTCCGCGGATTGATGGGGCATGGCGACGATGTCGTGTTCGGTGATCGCGTCGATGACCCGGCGTTCGGCCTTCAAGTCCAGAGAGCGACTGAGGATGTAGTAAGTCAGGCCCGACACCACCAACCCCACCAGCCAGGCGATGTCCACGCCTTCGAGCATGCGCGCCAGCGGGCCGACGAACACTTCCTTGCCGGCCGCGGCATCGTAGATGTAGAAGAACGGCACCATGGCGGCAAAGCCGATCAGGTAGGCGACGATGCCGCGAAATTGCCAGGCACCATAAATGCCCTTCGGCGTGAAGAAATGCGGGATCGCGTAGCGACCTTTGCGCACGAAGAAATAGTCCACCAGATTGACCGCGGTCCACGGCACGAGGAAGTACAGCAGCAACACCAGGAAGGTGTTCAACAGCGCAATGCCGTCACCCTTGATCGACAGCACGCAGGTCAACAGGATGAGGCTGATCACGCTGATCGACAGCACCCGCGCACGGGGTGTCGGGGTGATCTTTTTGATCGAGTCGACCCCAGTGAGCAAGGTCAACATGGCGCTGTAGGTGTTGAGCGCGATGATCGGCAGGAAGCCGGCCACCGATACCACCACCAGCAAATTGCCCAGCCCCGGAATCATCGAAGAGCCGACCTGATTCAACGCCACCAGTGCATCCGCCGCTTTCAGTTCCTGGGCCAGCCAGGCACCGAGGCCGATCATCCAGCTACCCGACAACGAGGCGCCGATGAACACCGCCGCGATCAGTTTCGGCCGGCTGGTGTTTTTCGGCAGGTAACGGGAGTAGTCGGATACGTAAGGCGCATAGGAAATGTTGTAGCTGGCGCCGATGGCGAACAACGTGGCGAAGGCAATCCAGCTGAATCCCAGATCAGTCGCCGGGGTGACGCCTTCGGAACCTGCACCGAACATCAGGGCGATGGTGACCAGTGCATACAGCGGCAAGGTCGCCAGCAACGCCCACTTGAAAGCCTTGTGCATCAGGTCATGCCCGTAGATCGACAGCAACGCACCGATCAGCACCACGACCACGGCGACGATGGTCGGGTCAACGCCAAACACATGCTCAAGCCCGTTCATGATCAACGAGATGTTCACCACGTTGAACCCGACGAACACAAACATCGTCGCCATCAACGCCAGAATCACCCCGCGATATCCGAACTGGGCGCGGGACTGGATCATTTGCGGCAGGCCCATTTCCGGACCTTGTGAACCGTGGAACGCCATGAAGAGGGTGCCGAACATGATGCCCAGCGCACCGGCCAGCATGGTCCACAGCGCCGACAAGCCAAGGCTTGGCCCGACGAAACCGATGGAGATGGTGAAGAAGTGGAAATTGCCGAGAAACCAGAACGGCCCCTGACTGCTGAGTTTGGCGTGACGTTCGTTTTCCGGGATGTAATCGATCGAGTGGCCTTCGATGGCCAACCCGCTGCCAGCCTCGGCGGCGTGCGCGGAAAGGGGGGACCCTGACATACGATGGTTCCTATGCAGTTGATTGTTTTTATTGTGGGTACAGAGGCCGGTTCAACATCCAGATCCGGTGAAACGCCAGAAAAAGCTGACGATGCCCCTGGTTTCCCTGCAATGTATGGCGAAGGCCTGTGCGGTAAAATATTGCAAACACACTGTTCACATAGATCTGTATCTATGTAATCGACTGTCGGGAGCCCCCATGCTGGGAACTGTAACGGAGCTGGATTTGCGCTTGATCCGAGTCTTTCTCACGGTCGTCGAAGCCGGCGGGATTTCGGCGGCGCAAACCGCCCTCAACACCACGCAACCGACCATCAGCGCTCAACTGGCGACGCTGGAGGCACGGGTAGGGTTTCGCTTGTGCGAACGCGGTCGCGGCGGTTTTTCGGTGACGCCCAAGGGTGGCCAGTTCGTCGAGGCCGCCCGGCGCCTGCTGGCGGCAGCCGAGGGCTTCCGGGTCGAAGTCCAGCACATCAACCGCAAGGTCTCGGGCAACATCAACATCGGCCTGCTGGGGCAGATCGATCCGGTGGCGAACAAGAAAATCGGCTTGGCCATCGCACGTTTGCGGGCTCGGCATGAAGGCCTGTACTTCCATTTCACCGAACTGTCGTCGTCGCTGCTGGAAGAGAAAATCATCAACAGCCATATCGATCTGGCGATCGGGTATTTCTGGCACCGCTTGCCGAATATCGATTACTTCCCGTTGTTCCAGGAAACCCAGATCGCCTATTGCGCGCCGTCACACCCGTTGTTCGAGCAAGTGGGAGCGCTGACCCGCGAGGATGTCAGCCACTACGACTGGGTCTGGCCGAGCCACCCGTTGCCGGAAATGCCGGCGCCGACCTCAATCGAACGCCTGACCGTACTCACCGACAGCATGGACGGCGCTGCCCTGCTCATCCTGTCGGGTCAACACCTGGGCTTTCTGCCGCAACACTACGCAGCCCGGCATGAACAGCTCGGGCAGTTGCATCCGCTCAATCCCGAGTTGCTGCGCTATGAGGTAAGTTTTCACGCAGCGGTGCGGCACTCGGCGCGGCAGCGGGATCTGGTCAGTGCGTTCCTGAATGAGTTGATCGATATCTTCGGCTCGCCTCAACATTGATGTGATCTGTACCGCCGTCTTCGCGCAGTTTTCAGAAACGGATCTCACTGGCCGGAATCACGTCGATCCGCGCCACCGATCCACTCAGTTCAGCCCAATCCTTGTTGTGCTCGGCAATGATGTCTTCGGCAGTCACATTGCCATTGTCGACGGTGGAATGCGCGTCGGCGGCCAGCACCACGTCGTAACCCAGTTGATGCGCCTGACGCACGGTGGCGTTCACGCAGTAATCGGTTTGCAGACCACAGATGACCAGGCGTTCGAAGTCTTGCACGGGTACCAGGTTCTGCAGGTTGGTCTGATAGAACGAATCGCCGGTGGTTTTACGCACGCGATGATCGTCCGGTGAGGTTTGCAGCCCTTCGGCCAGTTGCCAGCCGGGGGCACCGTGTTTCAACAGATCGCCCTCTTCTTCGTGCTGGATCAGCACCACCGGAACCCCGGCTTTTCTCGCCCGGGCACTGAGGCCGTTGATGGTGTCGATGACGCGCCTGATCTCGAAGCACTCGTATTCGCCGGAACACAGGGCCTGCTGAACGTCGATGATTAACAGTGCGGTGGTCATGATTCCTTCCTTGATGAGTTGAAAAATCAGGGGACAAACATAAGTCTGCCCCCCTTTCAAACGCAACCGTCAGTAACCCAGCGACAACCCGGTGTTGCGCCGTGGGTCATTGGCTCCATAGAAACGGTTCTTGCCCACCGGTTTGCCCTCCAGCGACGGAGCCCCGACGAGGATCGCCGCCAGGTGGTTAGGGTCCTGGGGACCGGCAAACTTGTGGCCCCAGCTTTCGAGGATCTTCACCGTGTCCGGGCTGGTAGTAAAGTTTTCCAGGTTGGTTTCCTCCGGCAGCCATTGCTGGTGAAAACGCGGCGCATCGACCGCTTCCTGAATGTTCATGCCGTAGTCGATCACGTTGAGCATGGTCAGCAAGGTCGCGGTGATGATGCGGCTGCCCCGGGCGTGCCGACGACCATCACCACTTTGCCGTCCTTGGTGACGATGGTCGGGCTCATGGACGACAGCGGCGCCTTGCCGGGGGCGATGGCTTCACACTGCACCAGGCCGTACATGTTCGGCACGCCGATTTTCGAGGTAAAGTCATCCATCTCATCGTTGAGGATAACCCCGGTCTTGCTGGCCATGACCCCGGCACCGAACCAGTCGTTGAGGGTGTAGGTCACCGACACCGCATTGCCCCATTTGTCGACGATGGAGTAATGGGTGGTGTTGCTGCCTTCATGGGGCGCCACGCCAGGCTTGAGATCCTTGGAGACGCCGGCCTTTTGCGGCTGGATGGCTTCGCGCAGTTTGGTGGCGTAGTTTTTGTCGAGCAGGTGGGCAATCGGGTTTTTCACGAAGTCCGGATCGCCCAGGTAGCTGTTGCGATCGACATAGGCGTGACGCATGGCTTCGATCTGGTAGTGCATGCCCTGGGCCGAGTGATAGCCCAGATCCTTCATCGGATAGCCTTCGAGGATGTTCAGGAAGATCGAGCCGGAATCCTTCATGTCCTTCTTGAACACGTCGGTAGCGTATTCCAGCAACTCGACATCGCCCTGCTCCAGCACGAAACCGTCTTCGGCGAGTTTGATGGCCGGGGCGATGACTTCCTTGCGCGGTTTGGTGCCGTATTTGCTCAGGGCCAGTTCCATGCCGGACACGGTGCCCGGCACGCCGACGGCCAGGTTGCCTGCCGCGGGATACACCACCGCCAACGCATACCCCACCGCGACGGCGGCATCGACGGCGTTGCCGCCGTTCTTCAGTACATCCACACCCACATGACTGGCCAGATGCTGCGCAGTGACCACCATGCCGTTCTCGGCCGCCACCGGTGCCACGGAGGCTGCGTGGGCCATCAGGCAGCTGAGCGCCAATGAGGTCGCGATCAGCGATTTGGCAAAAGGTTCGGACTTCATGAGTCAGTCTCTTTTTGTTTTTAAGTAGGAAAACGCATCAAGAGCAGTACGCAGTATGGTCGGGATTGCGTATTGCGCCTCCCCGGCGAGGCAGTATGCTTAACGCCTGTTCAGCACATCGGCGAAGTCTGCGGCATGACCTATACGTACCTCACCCTCGCGTCACCGGTCGGCGAATTGAAGCTGGTGGCGAACGGTTCACGACTGGCGGCCATCCTCTGGGAAAACGACAAACCCGGCCGGGTGCGCCTCGGTCCGATGAGCGAAGCGCCTAACAACCCGATCCTGATGCGCACCGCCCGGCAACTGCGCGAATACTTCGCCGGCACGCGCCAGCGTTTCGAACTGGAACTGGATTTTGCCGGCACGGAATTTCAGAAAAAGGTCTGGGCAGCGTTGCTGACCATTCCATTTGGCGAGACCCGCAGCTACAGCCAGATCGCCGAACAGATCGGCAACCCGAGCGCGGTGCGGGCGGTGGGTGCGGCGAATGGTAAAAATCCGATTTCGATCATTGCGCCGTGTCATCGGGTGATTGGTGCGTCGGGGAAACTGACGGGGTTTGCCGGGGGGCTGGAGGCGAAGGAGATGTTGCTGACGCTGGAAGGGTGCGAGTGGACGGACGCCGGCAGGACAGGCGATTTATTTTCGAATTGACGCGTCTCTGTGGGAGCGAGCAGGCTCGCTCCCACAAGGGTCAGGCAGTAAAGATGTTTTTCATCGCGGCATATTGCAGCAGCATGATGGTCTTCGCGTCGCAGATCTCCCCGCGATAAAAAGCTTCCAGCGCTTTATCGAACGACCACTCCAGCACTTCCAGTTCCTCGGTTTCTTCCTCCAGTCCGCCACCATCACTGACCTTTGAAGTCGCATCATATTCAGCGATGAAGAAGTGCAGTTTCTCCGTCACCGAGCCTGGGCTCATGTAAGACTCGAACACTTTCTGCACATGGTGTACGCGATAGCCGGTTTCCTCTTCGGCTTCGGCGCGGATGCGCTCTTCGGGCGCAGCACCTTCGAGCAATCCAGCCGCCACTTCGATCAGCAAGCCGTCATGCCCGTTGACGAACACCGGCAGGCGGAATTGCCGGGTCAGTACCACGGTTTTCCTTGCGCGGTTGTACAAGAGAATCGCCGCGCCGTTGCCACGGTCGTAGACCTCACGGGTCTGGCGTTGCCATTCACCATTATTGCGTTGGTAATCGAAAGTGATTTTTTTCAGCAGGTACCAGTCGTGGGACAACACCTGGGACTCGAGGATGTTGACCCGCTCGGCTGTGTTGGACATGAAAACGCATCCTGTTTTTTCAGTGAATCGACATCTTAGGTGAAAACGCCCAACGCTTGCGTCCTCAAGTAAGCTGCGCCTTGTATTCCTTCACGTACTGGTTCGCCAGCGTCTCTTTCTGCTTGTCGTCGAGCAACTTGCCGGCCATCTGGAAGAACTTCTGCTCTTCCTCCTTGAGATGATGGTGGACCTTTTCGGATAGTTTTTTCGCCGTCGCCAGCCAGGCCGGGCTGGACATCTCGGTCTCGTCCAGCGCCTCCATCATTTCATCCATTTCATGATGCTCGGCGATCGCATGGCGGCTGAGGTCGACGCCGTTGTCGAACTCCATCAGCGGGATGTAGAAATGCCGTTCCTCAGCGGTTTCGTGAGCCTGCAACTCGGATTTGAGCTGTTTGTAGGCCTCGACCCGCTCAGGGGTGTCGCCGCTGGTGTGGATCAGCGCTTTGGCAAAGGTGCGTTGGCGCTCGTGGCTTTCGCGCAAGGCTTCGAAAATATTCACGGAGTGTCCTCATCGGCCGCGTTCTGGAATGACGCTTCTTGAGGCTAGACATCTGCGCGCAGGCGACGGTTCCACGTCTACCGGGGGATGGATCAATCGCCATGACCAAGCTAGTCTGCGACTTCACTGCCATAAGGATGTAGCCATGACCTTGCGAATAGAGTTTTCGCCAAACCCCACGGAAGAGGAACGGCAGGCCATCCTGCTGCCACTGCGCGCCTACAACGCTTCGAAGGCCGACGGCGCCATACCCGAAAGCATTGCGCTACTGGTTCGCGATGAAAACGATGAGATCCTTGGCGGTCTCTACGGGAAGTTGTTTTATCAGTGGCTATTCATTGACCTGCTGTCGGTGCCGGAACAGGCTCGGGGACAAGGCATGGGCACCAAGCTGATGCAGATGGCCGAAGATCTGGCGCGGGAGAGAAAATGCGTCGGACTGTGGCTCGACACCTTCGAATTCCAAGCGCCGGAGTTCTACAGGAAATGCGGCTATAGCGAGGTAGGGCACATCGCCGACTACCCGCCGGGTCAAAAGCACTTCTTCTTCCAGAAGCGCCTGTCTGATCACAACAAATAACACTGTGGGAGCCGGCTCGCTCCCACAGGGGTAATACTCTAGCCTTTAGATCACAGACACGTCGCCAACGCCGCCAACCGGCGCTTGGCGACGAAGTCATCCTGCTGCGCGTAGTAACTCAACACCGTGCCTGACGCATCGGTGGTCACGTCCACGAAGGACTCCGCCGAGCGCGTGTACACGGTCGTGCCGCCCTTCTCGCCTGGCTGCAGATAGCCGCTGGCATCGACACCGAACACCGCTTCGTCCTGCCAGGAAAACTGCACGCACTGGGCCACGACTTTTTCCGGCTTGTCCGAGTTCAGGGTCTTGTACGGGGGTTTGCTGCGGGCGTCGCTCATCACCGAACCCGCGCACCCGGCCAGCATTGTCGCGGCCAGCGCCACCATCAGAATTCGCATTGCAGTCGCTCATCAGGAAAAAGCGGACTTTATCACTGTGGCACGGCTTACCGATCTGCTTTACTGCATTTACATCTATCGAAGGAGCGACCATGGCTGCACCCGAGCAACACCATGAACAAGCACTGAAGCGCTTTCTCGATGAGCGTCCCGAACTTCGCGCCGAGCTGGACAACCTCAATCCGCTGCTCGCCCAGGCCAAGGGCGAAACCCTCGCGCAGTTTCGCGACGAGCGTTTGCACGAAGCCTTCGAGGCCGAAGCCGAGCGCCTTGGCCTGTTTGCCTGGGAATTGACACTGCAACTGACCGCCGCCACACCTGAGGACTACGAGGCCCAGCGCCTGGAAGTGCACAGGGAAGTGGCCGAGATGGCCGGGATGGATTGGCTGGAGTATTGCGAGCTGTATGGGTTGGGTGATCAACCTTAATAACTGCTTGGCCTGTGAGTCCGCTTTCGCGACTCGGTCTTCATCGCCGCCCCGCCGATAAAGCTTTATCATGGCCGCAGTTTCACTGATCGAGTCCGTCATGAAGTTCGCCATTGCCGTATTTTCTGCCGCCCATGCGCCCTCCTCGCGCCGTGCCTTGTTGTTCGCCCAGGCCGCGCTGGCCGGCGGGCATGAGATTGTCCGGCTGTTTTTCTACCAGGATGGCGTCTATAACGCGTCCACCAGCGTGGTCACGCCCCAGGACGAACTGGATTTGCCCAAACAATGGCGCGCCTTCGTCAGCGAACAGCAACTGGACGGCGTAGTCTGCATCGCCGCCGCCCTGCGCCGTGGCGTGTTGAACGAAGAAGAAGCCCGACGCTATCAGCGTGAGGCTGTGGCCGTCGGCACACCATGGGAGTTGTCCGGCCTCGGTCAGTTGCATGACGCGGTGCAGGACGCCGACCGCCTGATCTGTTTCGGAGGCGACTGAAATGGCCAAATCCCTGTTGATTATCAGCCGTCAGGCGCCGTGGTCCGGGCCGGGTGCGCGGGAAGCGCTGGACATCGTGCTGGCCGGGGGCGCGTTCGATCTGCCGATCGGTCTGCTGTTTCTCGATGACGGCGTGTTCCAGCTTGCGACGAAACAGGACGCCAAGGCCCTGCAACAGAAAGACTTGAGCGCCAATTTGCAGGCCTTGCCGATGTTTGGCGTCGAAGAACTGTTTGTCTGCGCTGAAAGCGTGGCCCAGCGTGGCCTGGACTCCAGCGCTCTGTCACTGGAAGAAGCCCGGGTGCTGGCCGCCCATGAAATCACTGCACTCATTGACCGTTACGACCAGGTGATCACCCTCTGATGTCGACTTTGCATGTGTTGTCTCATTCCCCGTTCGGCGACGACCGCCTGAGCAGTTGCCTGCGACTGATCGGCGCTGACGATGCGCTGCTGCTGTCCGGTGACGCGGCCTATGCCTTGCAGCCGGGCACCGCACCCTTCACGGCTCTCGAAGCTCGTGGCTTGAAACTCTATGTCCTGGCCGAAGACGTCCAGGCCCGGGCGATTGCGGTGCCGGACTGGGTCGAGTCCATCGATTATCCGGCCTTCGTCGAGTTGTCGATCCACCACGACAAGGTCAACAGTTGGTTATGAATTCCCTGACGGTCGGCGCCCGCGCCATCGAGTTGGACAAGGACGGTTTTCTGGTCGAGCTGAACGACTGGTCCACCGACGTCGCCAGCGCCCTGGCGGCCGCCGAAGACATCGAGTTGAGCCCGGAACACTGGGAAATCCTCGAACTGCTGCGCAGCTTCTACGCCGAGTTCCAGCTGTCACCGGCCACCCGCCCGCTGATCAAGTACACCGCACTGAAACTCGGCCCGGACAAGGGCAACAGCCTGCATCTGAACCGATTGTTCAAAGGCACACCCGCCAAACTCGCCGCGAAGCTGGCGGGCCTGCCCAAACCGACGAATTGCTTATGACCGATTACCCAGCGCTGACCCTCGAAACGCCCGCCGAACATCCGTTCGCCCAATACGTACGCATCCTTGGCAAAGGCAAGCGCGGTGCCCGCGACCTGACCCGCGAAGAAGCCCGCCAGGCCATGGGCATGGTGCTCGATGAGCAAGTCGAGGAAACCCAGCTCGGCGCATTCCTGATGCTGTTGCGGCACAAGGAAGAAAGCGCCGAGGAAATGGCCGGGTTCACCGAAGCTTTGCGCGAGCGCTTGCAGCCACCGGCATTGAACGTCGATCTGGACTGGCCGACCTACGCCGGCAAGAAGCGTCATCTGCCGTGGTATCTGCTGGCGGCCAAATGCCTGGCACAGAACGGCGTGCGAATTTTCATGCACGGCGGCGGCGCGCATACCGCGGGGCGGCTGTACAGCGAGCAATTGCTGGACACGTTGAAAATCCCGCTGTGCCGTAACTGGCAGCAGGTCGGCGCGGCACTGGACAACGGCGGCCTGGCCTTCATGCCGCTGGTGGACTGGGCCCCCCAGTTGCAACGCATGATCGACCTGCGCAACACCCTGGGCCTGCGCTCGCCGATCCACTCCCTGGCGCGGATTCTCAATCCGCTGGGTGCCCGTTGCGGCCTGCAAAGCATTTTCCACCCTGGCTATCAGGCGGTGCATCGCGATGCCAGCGGCCTGCTCGGCGACACGGCAATCGTGATCAAGGGCGATGGCGGCGAAATCGAAATCAACCCGGATGCCGACAGCCATCTGTACGGCACCACGGGCGGTGAAAGTTGGGACGAGGAATGGCCGCAGCTGTCGAGCCAGCGCCACGTCAAACCGGCCAGCCTCGACCCCGAGCACCTCAAAGCCGTATGGCGTGGCGATGTGGTCGACAGTTATCCGCAAATGGCCCTGGTTTCGACCATGGCCCTGGCCTTGCGCGGCCTCGGCCAGACCCGCGAGCAGGCCTTCGAAACCGCCCAAAAATATTGGGATGCGCGAGACAAATCGATTTAATCGATAGTGACCCTTTAATCTTTGCGCTTTTATATCGAACCTATCGGAATAGACTCCTCTCAACGCTTACTGGTTGAGGAGTCTTGGACATGGGTTTGCTCGTTGAAGGTCGCTGGCAGGACAAGTGGTACGAAAGCAAGGACGGCGCGTTCCAGCGCGAACAAGCGCAGCGCCGCCACTGGGTTACCGCTGACGGCCAACCCGGTCCGAGCGGTATTGGTGGCTTTGCTGCCGAGGCGGGTCGCTATCACCTCTACGTGTCCCTGGCCTGTCCGTGGGCTCATCGCACACTGATCTTGCGCAAACTCAAGGGGCTGGAAAGCCTGATCGACGTGTCGGTGGTCAGCTATCTGATGCTGGAAAACGGCTGGACCTTCGACAAGTCCCACGGCTCCACCGGCGACAAACTCGACCACCTCGAATTCATGCACCAGCGCTACACCGCCGATGCCGCCGACTACACCGGCCGTGTCACCGTGCCGGTGCTCTGGGACACGCAGCAAAAACATATCGTCAATAATGAATCGGCGGAAATCATCCGCATGTTCAACAGCGCCTTCGATGAGTTGACCGGCAACGATCTGGACTTCTATCCGGCGCCGCTGCGTAGCGAGATCGACGCGCTGAACGAGCGCATCTATCCGGCGGTGAACAATGGCGTGTACCGCGCCGGTTTTGCCACCTCACAGCAAGCCTACGAAGAGGCGTTCGACCAGCTGTTTGTCGAACTGGATCGACTTGAACAACTGCTAGGCGCCAACCGTTATTTGACGGGTGAATACCTGACCGAAGCGGACATCCGCCTGTTCACCACGCTGATCCGCTTCGATGCGGTGTATCACGGCCACTTCAAGTGCAACCTGAAGCGGATTGCCGATTTTCCGAACCTGTCGAACTGGCTGCGGGAGATTTATCAGTGGCCAGGGATTGCCGAGACGGTGGACTTCACCCACATCAAGCACCACTACTACGGCAGTCACAAAACCATTAACCCGACGGGTGTTGTGCCTAAAGGTCCGGCGCAGGATTTCACCGCGCCCCATGATCGGGAGCGGTTGAGTGGCAAAGGGGTTTGGCGCAGGGCCTGAGGATTGTGCGGGTTTTGAGGGCCCCAATCGCCAGCAGGCTAGCTCCCACAGGGAATCTGTGTCGCTCACAAATCCCCCTGTGGGAGCCAGCCTGCTGGCGATGGCGGCAACTCGATTTCTAGACCTGCCCCTGAGCCCCCTCAAACCACGCCAGTTTCTCGCGCAGTTGCACCACTTCCCCCACGATCACCAGCGTCGGCGCATGCACTTCATGCTCCGCCACCAGTTGCGGCAGGTCAGCCAAGGTGCCGGTAAACACCCGCTGATTGACCGTGGTGCCCTGCTGGATCAACGCCGCCGGGGTATCTTTGCTGCGACCGTGCTTGATCAACTGTTCGCAGATGATCGGCAGGCCCACCAGCCCCATGTAGAACACCAGGGTTTGCGCCGGCGCGACCAGATCGGCCCATGGCAGATCGGTGGAACCGTCCTTGAGATGTCCCGTGACAAATCGCACCGACTGCGCGTAATCGCGATGGGTCAGCGGGATCCCGGCATAAGCCGCGCAACCACTGGCCGCCGTGATGCCCGGCACCACCTGGAACGGGATGCCATGGGCTGCCAGTTCTTCAATCTCTTCACCGCCACGCCCGAAGATGAACGGATCACCGCCCTTCAACCGCACCACACGCTTGCCCTGCTTCGCCAGGTCCACCAATTGCTGGTTGATCTGATCCTGCGGAACCGCGTGATCGGCGCGACGCTTGCCGACGTAAACCCGCTCGGCATCACGACGGCACAACTCGAGAATGGCCGGTGCCACCAAGCGGTCATACAGCACCACGTCGGCTTGCTGCATCAGGCGCAAGGCGCGGAACGTCAGCAGGTCCGGATCACCCGGCCCGGCGCCGACCAGATACACCTCGCCAGTCGCCACCGGTGCCTCGCCATCCACCTTCGCCTGCAGCAAACGCTCGGCTTCGGCGCCCTGCCCGGCCAGTTGCCGGTCGGCAATCGGCCCCTGGAACACGTCTTCCCAGAACGCCCGACGCTGCTGCACATCCGGAAACAGGTTTTTTACCTGGTTGCGAAAACGCGCCGCCAGTCCGGCCAGTTGACCGTAGGTGGAGGGAATCCAGGTCTCGATCTTGGCGCGGATCAAGCGCGCCAGCACCGGCGCATCGCCGCCGCTGGACACGGCAATGATCAACGGCGAACGATCGACGATCGCCGGGAAGATCACGCTGCACAGGGCCGGTGCATCCACCACGTTGACCGGCACGCATCGCCGATGGGCATCGGCGGAGACTTGTGCGTTCAACGATTCGTCATCGGTGGCGGCAATGATCAGCCCGCAACCGTCCAGATCGGTTTCGACATAGCCACGCAACAGGCACTCGCCACCACTGGCGGCCACCAGGTCGCGCAGTTGCTGTTCGATTTCAGGTGCGACCACCCGCAGCAGCGCACCGGCATCGGCCAGCAGGCGGGATTTGCGCAAGGCAATTTCCCCCCCACCGACAACCAACACACGACTGCCGCGCAGGTTATGGAACAGCGGCAGATATTTCATTTAGCCGATGACCTCGAGGCCACCCATGTACGGTTTCAGTACCTCTGGCACGCGGATCGAACCGTCGGCCTGCTGGTAGTTTTCCAGTACCGCCACCAGAGTACGACCGACCGCCAGGCCGGAACCGTTCAGGGTGTGCACCAGTTCAGGCTTGCCGGTTTCCGGGTTGCGGAAACGCGCCTGCATGCGTCGGGCCTGGAAGTCGCCGCAGTTGGAGCACGACGAAATTTCACGGTACTTGTCCTGGCTCGGAATCCACACTTCCAGGTCGTAGGTCTTGACCGCGCTGAAGCCCATGTCGCCGGTGCACAGCGCAATGGTGCGGTATGGCAGTTCCAGCAGTTGCAGGACTTTTTCGGCGTTGGCGGTCAGGCCTTCCAGCGCTTGCATCGAAGTCGACGGCTCAACGATCTGCACCATCTCGACCTTGTCGAACTGGTGCTGGCGAATCATGCCGCGGGTATCACGACCCGACGCACCGGCTTCGCTGCGAAAGCACGGCGTATGGGCGACGAACTTGATCGGCAGCAGTTTGGAATCGACGATCTCGCCGGCAACGATGTTGGTCAGCGATACTTCGGCGGTCGGGATCAGGTACAGATCGGCTTCGCCATCACGACCGATCTTGAACAGGTCTTCTTCGAACTTCGGCAGCTGACCGGTGCCTTGCAGCGCCGGGGCCTGGACCAGATAAGGCGTGTAGGCCTCTTCGTAACCGTGCTCGGTGACGTGCAGGTTGATCATGAACTGCGCCAGGGCGCGGTGCAGACGGGCAATCGGGCCGCGCAGCAGGGCAAAACGCGCGCCGGACAGCTTGGCCGCGGTTTCGAAGTCCAGCCAGCCGAACTTCTCGCCCAGGGCGACGTGGTCCTGCACCGGAAAATCGAACGCGGTCGGGGTGCCCCAACGGCGTACTTCAACGTTGCCGTCTTCGTCGTCGCCGATCGGCACCGATTCGTGCGGCAGGTTTGGGATGCCGAGCAGGATCGAGTCCAGTTCGGTCTGGATCGCGTCCAGTTCGGTTTTACCGGCAGCCAACTCGCCCGCCATGCGCTCGACGTCCGCCATCAACGGCGCGATGTCTTCGCCACGTTGCTTGGCCTGACCAATGGATTTGGAACGCGCATTTCGTTCAGCCTGCAGTGCTTCGGTGCGGGTCTGGACGGTCTTGCGCTGTTCTTCCAGCGCTTCGATGCGCGTGACATCCAGGGCAAAGCCACGGGATGCCAGGCGGTCCGCTACGTCCTGAAGGTTGCTACGTAACAGTTTGGAATCGAGCATGTCGGTCTCTCGTTTATCAAAGTTTGGTCAAGGATAGGCCAGCCCAGGTGGCAAGCAACCCGCCGAATACGCTGATGGCCAGATAACCGAAGGCTATCGGCGCCTGCCCGCTTTCCAGCAGGCGCAGCGTATCCAGTGAAAAGGATGAAAAAGTCGTCAGCCCCCCTACAAAGCCCACAATCAGGCCGGCGCGAATTTCGATCGGTACTTCCGGGCGCGTCAGAAACAGCCCGTACAGCACGCCGATGATCAGACAGCCGACCAGATTGACCGCCAGGGTTGCCGTATAAAAATGCCGGGGCCAGTTGGCGCTGACCCAGTTGCCGGTGGCGAAACGCAGTAATGTACCAGCGATGCCGGCCACGGACACCGCAAGAATCGTTTGAATCACTATTTTCTCCGCTGCCGGGGGCTTAAACGATCGAGTTGCGCCAGATGATTGAGCTTTTCGCCGATCTTCAGCTCCAGGCCACGGGGCACCGGTTGATAAAACGGGATCGGGTCAAGTTCTTCGGGGAAGTAATCCTCGCCGGCGGCATAGGCGTCCGGTTCGTCGTGGGCGTAACGGTATTCGTCGCCGTAGCCCAGCTGTTTCATCAGCTTGGTCGGCGCATTGCGCAGGTGCAGCGGCACTTCCAGCGAACCATGTTCGGCGGCTGCGCGCAGGGCTGTCTTGAAGCCCATGTACACGGCGTTGCTTTTCGGCGCGCAGGCCAGATAGGTAATGGCCTGGGCCACCGCCAGTTCGCCCTCGGGGCTGCCGAGGCGTTCCTGCACTTCCCATGCCGCCAGACACAGGCTCAGCGCGCGCGGATCGGCGTTACCGATGTCTTCACTGGCCATGCGTACAACGCGCCGGGCCAGGTACAGCGGATCGCAGCCACCGTCGATCATCCGCGCGAACCAGTACAGCGCGCCGTCGGGGTTGGAGCCGCGCACCGACTTATGCAGCGCGGAAATCTGGTCGTAAAAGGCTTCGCCGCCCTTGTCGAAACGCCGACGGGTATCGCCCAACAGACTTTGCAGCAGTTCGACGCCGATCTCGCTGTTGTCTTCGGCCAGGTCGGAGGCGTTTTCCAGCAGATTGAGCAGGCGCCGGCCATCGCCATCGGCAGCCGACAACAACATCTGAAAGCCTTCATCGCTGAGGGTCAGGTTGCGTTTACCCAGGCCGCGCTCTTCGGTGAGCGCGCGATGCACCAGTTTGCGCAGCGCCGTTTCATCGAGGCTTTTGAGTACATAAACCCGGGCACGGGACAACAAGGCGTTGTTGAGTTCGAAGGACGGATTTTCGGTGGTTGCGCCGATGAAAATCAGCGTGCCGTCCTCGACGTAGGGCAGGAAAGCATCCTGTTGGGATTTGTTGAAACGGTGCACTTCGTCGACGAACAGAATCGTGCGCCGGCCGTACTGCGCCGCCTGCTGCTTGGCGATTTCCACCGCCTGACGGATTTCCTTGACCCCCGCCAGGACCGCCGACACCGTTTCAAAATGCGCTTCCGAGACTTCCGCCAGCAATCGCGCCAGCGTGGTCTTGCCCACCCCCGGCGGCCCCCAGAAAATCATCGAATGCAGGGCACCCTGCTCCAGGGCTTCGCGCAAGGGCTTGCCGCGAGCGAGTACGTGTTCCTGACCGACGTACTCATCCAGATTGGCCGCACGCAGACGGGCGGCCAAGGGTTGAGCGATCGGGGTGCTGCGAAACAGGTCCATCACAAGCTGTTAAAACCTCACTGAGTCCTGATGCCTGGCAGATCCCTGTGGGAGCGAGCCTGCTCGCAAAAGCGGTGTATCCGTCACATTAATGCTGAATGTGCCGACGTCTTCGCGAGCAGGCTCGCTCCCACAGGTTTTGTGTGAGTGTTCTTTATTCCTGGATCACATCGGCACCCTTGGGGATGTCGAACTTGAATTTGGAGGCCGGGATCGGCTCGTTGGCCTTCACACCGGTGAACAGGATATTGGTGCGCTGGCCGACGCTGTCGATCAGCTGCATATCATTGACCAGGCCATTGCGGAACGACAGGCGCAGGCTGTCGAACAGGGTGTCCTTGGTTTTCGGCTTCAGGATGAAGTCGATCACGCCACCGGCTTCCTTGGCGCTGATGTCGAAGCTCTGGCTGATCTTGGACACGTCACCGGACAACAGCAGCGCTGGCGTCTGGGTCAGGCGCTGATCGAGATTCTTGATGGTGACCTGCTCCAGGTCCGGGTCCCACAGGGAAACCTTCTTGCCATCGGACACCATCAATTGCTCTTGCGGTGCGTCGGTGTGCCAGTAAAACAGGCCCGGACGCTGCAGGGACATCTGACCGGCGGTTTCCTGCAATTGGGTGCCGGTGCCGTCGAGGGTCAACTGGGAGAAACGCGCGGTCAAGGTCTGGGATTTTTCCAGCAACTGAGTCAGACGCGCCACGTCCTTGTCGTCGGCGTGGGCCGAGAGCGTGGTCAAAGCCAGTACCGGCAGCAACAGCATGCGGATAAGACGCATGGGAGTCCTCATAACATTCGTGGGAGTGCGGGTGGCGCCCGAGAGCGCCGCCCTTTCAATATCAGGTCAGTCGCGTACCGGGCCAGGGGCCAGGACTTCACGCGAACCGTTGGTGTTCATCGACGTCACGACACCGGCCATTTCCATGGCTTCGATCATGCGCGCAGCACGGTTGTAGCCGATTTTCAGCTTGCGCTGAACCGCGGAAATGGAGGCGCGTCGGCTTTCCAGAACGAACTGCACCGCTTCGTCGTACAGCGCGTCGGCTTCAGGGTCATCGCCATCGCCACCCCCGCTGCTGCCTTCAAAGCCACTGCCGGCCTCTTCGACACCGTTGAGAATGTCGTCGTTATACTCCGGCGCGCCGCGCAGTTTCCAGGCTTCCACCACCCGGTGAACCTCGTCATCGGAGACGAAGGCACCGTGGACACGGATCGGCAGACTGGTGCCGGGCGGCATGTACAGCATGTCACCGTGACCCAGCAATTGTTCAGCGCCACCCTGGTCGATGATGGTCCGGGAGTCGATCTTGCTCGACACCTGGAACGCCATGCGGGTCGGGATGTTGGCCTTGATCAGACCGGTGATCACATCCACCGACGGCCGCTGGGTCGCGAGGATCAAGTGGATACCGGCCGCCCGCGCCTTCTGGGCGATACGGGCGATCAACTCTTCAACCTTCTTGCCGACGATCATCATCATGTCGGCGAATTCGTCCACGACCACAACGATGGTCGGCAGCTTCTGCAGCAGCGGCGCTTCGTCGTGGATGCTTTCGCGTTTGTACAGCGGATCGCTCAACGGCTCGCCGGCGTCCTGGGCTTCCTTGACCTTGGCATTGAAGCCCGACAGGTTTCGCACGCCCATCTTCGCCATCAGCTTGTAGCGCCGTTCCATCTCGGCGACGCTCCAGCGCAGGGCATTGGCCGCGTCCTTCATGTCGGTGACCACCGGACACAGCAGGTGCGGAATGCCTTCGTAGATCGACAGTTCCAGCATTTTCGGGTCGATCATGATCAGCTTGGCGTCTTCCGGGCCGGACTTGAACAGGATCGACAGGATCATCGCGTTCACACCCACCGACTTACCGGAACCGGTAGTACCGGCCACCAGCAGGTGAGGCATTTTCGCCAGGTCGGTGATGACCGGCTTGCCGCCGATGTCATGGCCCAGGGCCAGGGTGACCGGCGACTTGAAGTTGTCGTACTCGGGGGTCGACAGGACTTCGGAGAAGCGCACGATCTGTCGGTCTTCGTTGGGAATCTCGATACCGACGGTGGTCTTGCCGGGAATCACTTCCACAACCCGCACGCTGGTCACGGCCAGGGAACGCGCCAGGTCCTTGGCGAGGTTGGCGATGCGGCTGACCTTGACCCCGGCCGCCGGCTGGATTTCGTAACGGGTAATCACCGGACCCGGATGGATCGAATCGACGGTGACTTCGACGCCGAATTCCTTGAGCTTGATTTCCAGCAGGTGGCCGACCGCCGCCAGGGACTCCGGTGAATAATTGAGTTGTTTCTTTTCCGCGGGATCGAGAATCGAGATCGGCGGCAAGGTGCCTTCCACGGCACTGTCGACGAACAGCGGCGCCTGTTTCTCCTTTTCCACGCGTTTGCTCGGCGCTGCGGGCTTGACCGGGGCCGGGGCAATCACCGGCGGCACCTGCTTCTCGCGCTCGGACATGTGTTTGCTCAGGGCCTGCTCGCGCTCGATCAGGCGTTCCTTGACCTTGGCCTGCTCGCGCTTGTCCGTCACGGTCGGCGCGACCACGTCGTGCACGCGATCATCGACTTCACGCAATTGCGCGACCAGCTGCTTGCGCTCGGTCCGGGCCGCCCACCAGCGATTGGCCGCGCCCTGGAACAGCTCGAACAGGTCAAGGGTGATCTTGCCGGTGACGTCCATCACCTTGAACCACGACAGGTCGGTGAACACGGTCAGGCCGAACAGGAACAGGGCGATGAACAGCAGCGTACTGCCCTGGATGTTCAGCGCGTTCTTCGCCAGGTCGCCCAGGCTTTCGCCCAGCGCGCCGCCAGCGCCGGCCGGCAGACCGGTCGCGGCATGGAAATGGATATGCGCAAGCGCCGCGCCGGACAGCACCAGGAACACCAGGCCGATCAGGCGCCAGGAAAACAGCCAGCCGCTCCACTGCCACGGCTCATGGCGCTGACGGAAAATCTGATAAGCCTTGATCGCCAGCAGCAACGGGAAGATATAGGCAAAGTAACCGAGCACCATGAACAGGATATCGGCGCTGTAGGAGCCGGCCGGTCCGCCGAAGTTCTGCACGTCATCGATCTTGCTGTTATGGCTCCAGCCCGGATCGTCCTTGCCATAGGTCAGCAAGGCCATCATCAGGAACAGGCACAACGCACCGATGGCGATCAATGCACCTTCCTTGAGCCGGTAGTGCAATTGCTGGCGCCAGAGCGGAACGACTGTTTTGGGTGCTTCGGTGGATTTCTTCAAAACGCTTCTTTTCCTGCGCCATCGGCGCGTCCATCTGGTGAATGTCTAAAAAACAGCCCAAAAAACTGCCCAATCCAGGCAGGTAAAAAAGTTAACAGGCGCAACCGGGTCTACTTTTAACACTGTGCCCCGGTTTTTATAAACACGAGGTGCACGCTTATTCTGTTACAACCACAGTTACAAACGCTGTTACAACCAGGCATTGTACGGGTTTGTTCGTCCGATGCCATGCTTGAAACACTTGTATGCAGCATAGTCAAAAACACATTACATGCGACTCAATTGGAGCATGCATTCTCTTTTGTGACAAAGGCTTATGAGGTGTTTTTATGAGCGAAGCGCAACATCACCGCCTGATCATCCTGGGTTCCGGCCCCGCCGGTTACAGCGCAGCCGTGTATGCCGCCCGCGCCAACCTCAAACCCGTTGTCATTACCGGCATACAGGCAGGTGGCCAGCTCACCACCACCGTTGAAGTCGATAACTGGCCAGGTGATGTCGAAGGACTCACCGGCCCGGTCCTGATGGAGCGCATGCAAAAACACGCCGAGCGCTTCGATACACAGATCGTTTACGACCACATCCATACGGCCAAGTTGCAACAGCGCCCGTTCGAATTGACCGGCGACAGCGGTACTTATACTTGCGACGCACTGATCATTGCCACCGGCGCCTCGGCGCAATATCTGGGGCTGCCGTCGGAAGAAACATTTGCCGGCAAGGGGGTTTCGGCCTGCGCGACCTGTGACGGCTTCTTTTACCGTAATCAAGTGGTTGCGGTGGTTGGCGGCGGCAACACGGCGGTTGAAGAAGCGCTGTACCTGTCGAACATCGCCAAAGAGGTCCATCTGATTCACCGTCGCGACAAGCTGCGGTCGGAGAAAATCCTCCAGGACAAACTCTTCGAGAAGGCCGCCAACGGCAATATCCGCCTGCACTGGAACCAGCATCTGGACGAAGTGCTGGGCGATGCCAGCGGCGTGACCGGCGCCCGCCTGCGCGACAGCCATACCGGCGAAACCGCTGAACTGGCACTGTCCGGCGTGTTCATCGCCATCGGTCACAAACCCAATACCGACCTGTTCGTCGATCAGCTGGAAATGCGCGATGGTTATCTGCAAGTCTTGGGCGGCAGCGAAGGCAATGCCACCGCGACCGCCATCGCAGGCGTGTTTGCCGCCGGTGACGTGGCCGATCACGTTTATCGCCAAGCGGTCACCTCCGCCGGGGCCGGCTGCATGGCGGCCCTCGATGCGGAAAAATACCTCGACGACATTCCTGCCGTTTGACGGCACACTGAGTGACGGGCCAAATTGTGCCCGTCACCGCCCTCCCCTTCTGCAAGCCCGGACGCCATGCTGACTTGGTTACAACGCAACTCCCTGACTTTCCCGCCGCTGGAAAAAGCCATGCGCGACCCCAACGGTCTGTTGGCCGCCGGCGGCGACCTGTCTGCCGATCGGCTGATTCAGGCCTACCGTCACGGTTGTTTTCCATGGTTCTCGGAAGGCCAGCCGATTCTCTGGTGGTCGCCGGATCCACGCACTGTCCTGTTTCCCGACGAACTGCACGTTTCCCGCAGCTTGAACAAACTGCTGCGCCAACAACGTTATCAAGTGACCTTCGACCAGGACTTTTCCGCCGTCATTCGCGCCTGCGCCGCCCCACGGGAGTACGCCGATGGCACCTGGATCACCGAAGCCATGCAGAACGCCTACCTGGAGCTGCATCATCGCGGTTTCGCGCACTCGGTGGAGGTCTGGGACCAGGGCACGCTCGTCGGCGGGCTGTACGGCCTGGCGATGGGCCGGCTGTTTTTCGGCGAATCCATGTTCAGCCGCGCCGACAACGCCTCCAAATATGGCTTTGCCACACTGGTGAGACATCTGAAAGACTCGGGTTTTGTACTCATCGACTGCCAGATGCCCACCGACCATCTGCACAGCCTGGGCGCACGGGCGATTCCCCGCAGCGCATTTGCCGGCTACCTGGCGCAGTATCTGGATCAACCCAGCCGCGCCACCTGGGTTTGCTGAGCGACTTTTGCGCGCGTGGCTTACACTTAGAGACGCCCCTAATTAAAAGCTTATCCCGAGGGTTGATCATGACCGAGTTGGCGCGATTGAAGTTTTATGCCACTCAGCCCCATTCTTGCAGCTATCTGCCCGAGGAGCAGGCCACGACCCTGTTTCTCGACCCCAGTCAGCCCATGGATGTGCATGTCTATGCAGACCTGTCGGAAATGGGTTTTCGTCGCAGTGGCGACCACTTGTATCGCCCTCATTGCCAGAACTGCAATGCGTGCGTGCCGGCGCGCATTCCTGTTGCGCAATTCACACCCAACCGTCAGCAGAAACGCATTTTCAAGCGCAACGCCGACTTGCAGGTACGCCCGGCCAAGCCAGGATTCAGCGAAGAGTATTTCGACCTTTATCAGCGTTATATAGAAGAGCGGCATGCCGACGGCGACATGTACCCACCCAGTCGCGATCAGTTTTCGACGTTCCTGGTGCGCGATCTCCCGTTTTCCCGGTTCTACGAATTCCGCCTCGACGGCCGGTTGCTGGCGATTGCCGTCACTGACCTTCTGCCGAACGGTCTGTCGGCGGTCTACACCTTCTACGAACCCGACGAAGAGCGTCGCAGCCTGGGGCGTTATGCCATCCTCTGGCAAATCACAGAGGCCCGGCGCCTGGGGCTGGATGCGGTCTATCTGGGTTACTGGATCAAGAACTGCAAAAAAATGAGCTACAAGACCCAGTATCGCCCCATTGAATTGCTGGTTAACCAGCGTTGGGTCGTTCTGAACTAGAGCACACCCTTAAACCCCTTGGCTTGCCCCCCACTTTTCGGGCACAATGCACGCCGCTTTTGCCTGGCGCAGTTGCACCGGGCCATTCACTGGACACCGAGGGCTTTACTGCATGTCGAAAGAAGACAGCTTCGAAATGGAAGGCACTGTCGTCGACACCCTGCCCAACACCATGTTTCGCGTGGAGTTGGAAAATGGGCACGTCGTAACCGCGCATATTTCCGGCAAGATGCGCAAGAACTACATTCGTATTCTTACCGGTGACAAAGTGCGCGTCGAGCTGACGCCCTATGACTTGAGCAAAGGGCGCATCACTTACCGCGCTCGCTAATCAAGTCAATACAAAACGCCCGGCATTGCCGGGCGTTTTTGTTTGCCGATTGTTTGAACGACAATCTCCTACAGGGAAGAACGGTAGGCAGCAAAAAGGCGCCAAACGGCGCCTTTTTGCTTTGTTGCGATCAACGTCAGGCCATTTCCGCCGTGGTCTCGAACTCGAAGGTCAGCTCGCCGTCCTTGATGTCGATGTGTACTACACCGCCATGTTCGGCCAGTTCGCCAAAGAGTATCTCCTCCGCCAGTGGACGCTTGATCTTGTCCTGGATCAGGCGCGCCATAGGTCGAGCGCCCATCATCGCGTCGTAACCACCGGCCGCCAGCCAGCTGCGGGCAGCATCGGTGACTTCCAGCAGTACACGCTTGTCTTCCAGCTGTGCCTGAAGTTCGATAAGGAACTTGTCCACCACGCTCTTGATGACCTCATGACTGAGGCGACCAAACTGGATGATGGTGTCCAGACGGTTACGGAATTCAGGCGTAAAGCTCTTCTTGATCACTTCCATTGCATCGGAGGAGTGATCCTGAAGGGTGAAGCCGATCGAGGCACGCGCCGCGGTTTCAGCACCGGCGTTGGTCGTCATGATGACGATCACGTTACGGAAATCCGCTTTGCGCCCGTTGTTATCGGTCAGCGTACCGTGGTCCATGACCTGCAGCAGCAGGTTGAAGACTTCCGGATGCGCTTTCTCGATTTCATCGAGCAGCAGCACGCAATGTGGCTGTTTGGTAATGGCTTCAGTCAGCAAACCGCCCTGATCGAACCCGACATAACCAGGAGGCGCACCGATCAGACGCGATACGGTGTGACGTTCCATGTACTCGGACATGTCGAATCGAACCAGCTCGACACCCAATGCCTTGGCCAACTGACGCGCCGCCTCGGTTTTACCGACACCGGTAGGACCGGCGAACAGGAACGAGCCGACAGGCTTGTCAGGCGACTTGAGACCGGCGCGGGACAACTTGATCGCGGTCGCCAGGGAGTCGATCGCAGCATCCTGACCGAACACGGTCAGCTTCAGGTCACGCTCAAGGTTACGCAGCAACTCTTTGTCGGAGCTGGTGACGTGTTTTGGCGGAATCCGCGCGATTTTCGCGACGATATCCTCAACCTGAGGCACTTCGATGCGTTTTACCCGCTTCTCGATCGGTTGCAGGCGCTGATAGGCACCCGCCTCGTCGATGACATCGATGGCCTTGTCCGGCATGTGCCGGTCATTGATGTAGCGCGACGCCAGTTCGGCAGCGGCACGCAGGGCTTCATCGCTGTACTCGATATTGTGATGAGTCTCGAAACGCCCCTTCAAGCCACGCAGGATGCCGATGGTGTCTTCCACCGACGGTTCCGACACATCGACCTTCTGGAAACGTCGTGCCAGGGCACGGTCTTTCTCGAAGATGCCGCGAAATTCCTGGAACGTAGTCGAACCGATGCACCGGATATCACCGGAGGACAGCAGCGGCTTGAGCAGGTTGGAAGCATCCATGACGCCACCGGACGCGGCACCCGCACCGATGATGGTATGGATTTCGTCGATGAACAGGATCGCCTGCGGACGTTTTTTCAGTTCATTGAGCAACGCCTTGAAGCGCTTCTCGAAATCGCCGCGATATTTGGTCCCGGCCAGCAAGGCGCCCAGGTCAAGGGAATACACCACGCTGTTGGCCAGCAGGTCCGGCACCTGGTTGTCGACAATGCGTTTGGCCAGGCCTTCGGCAATCGCGGTTTTACCCACGCCCGCCTCGCCCACCAGCAACGGATTGTTTTTGCGACGACGCGCCAGGAT
The DNA here is from genome assembly GCF_005502415.1 of Pseudomonas sp. G(2018). Taxonomy (NCBI): domain Bacteria; kingdom Pseudomonadati; phylum Pseudomonadota; class Gammaproteobacteria; order Pseudomonadales; family Pseudomonadaceae; genus Pseudomonas; species Pseudomonas sp. G(2018). The sequence goes on from NZ_SCOO01000010.1 coordinate 117,233, forward strand.
CTGCGCAACGCGCTCGACTTCCAGCTCACGGCCTACCAGCGGATCGATGCGACCCTGGCGCGCGAGTTCGTTAAGGTTGCTGGCATAAGCATCCAGAGGATTGCCTGAAGAAGAAGACTCACCGCCCTCGTCGTCCTGCATATCTTGCTCGCCCTCAGAGTGATCGCCGTGCCCTGGCACTTTGGAAATGCCGTGGGCGATGTAGTTGACGACATCGATACGGGCAACGCTCTGCTGTTTCAGCAGGAACACTGCCTGACTCTCTTGCTCACTGAAGATCGCGACCAGCACATTGGCGCCAGTCACTTCGCGTTTGCCCGAGCTCTGTACGTGAAACACAGCACGTTGCAGGACACGCTGGAAGCCCAGGGTTGGCTGGGTTTCACGATCCTCGTCATGCACGGGGATCAATGGCGTGGTGGAGTCGATGAACTCCTGCAGGTCATGCTTGAGTTTGTCGAGGTTTGCGCCGCACGCACGCAAAACGGTGGCGGCAGCCTCATTATCCAATAGGGCCAGCAGGAGATGCTCGACGGTCATGAATTCATGACGCTTCGAACGGGCCTCCTTGAAGGCAAGATTGAGGGTGACTTCGAGCTCGCGGTTTAACATAGCTTCACCTCATACCCAAGTGTCCGGCGATTAACCGTCCTTCTCGATTTCACAGAGTAGCGGATGCTGGCTTTCCCTGGCGTACTGGTTGACCTGCATGGCCTTGGTCTCGGCGATGTCGCGGGTAAACACTCCACATACTGCCCGTCCTTCTGTATGGACGGCCAGCATGACCTTGGTCGCCAGCTCGCGATTCAGGTTAAAAAACACCTCGAGCACTTCGACGACGAAATCCATCGGTGTGTAGTCATCATTAAACAAAACCACCTTGTACATCGGCGGCGCCTGTAAAGCAGGCTTAGCCTCCTGAACAGCAATGCCTGCGGAATCGTCGTCGTGTAAATCAGGGCGATCCTGATTGAATGTTAGTCGAATCTGGCTGATTGCATGCATGGAAAGAAAGGTTCGTCAGTTGTGCAAATACAGTGGTGGGGGCACCCATTAACGTTTTCAACTCCGACTGCCGGGTCACCTTGACTATCGGCAAAACGGTGTTACAACCAATAGAGCCCACAGTGGGTAAAAAAGGTCCGCGGAGTCAAATTTTTTCGAAGAAATGACTGCGGATGAACTGGATGATACTCCAGTGATGGAGTCTGTTGCAGAGGGAGTTGGGTATGTCAGGCGTCAAGGTCAGTGGCAAGGTGAAATGGTTCAACAACGCCAAGGGTTACGGTTTCATTAACGAGGATGGCAAAAGCGAAGATCTGTTTGCCCATTACTCAGCCATCCAGATGGACGGCTATAAAACCTTGAAGGCCGGCCAGGCTGTCGTCTTCGAAATCATCCAGGGGCCAAAGGGCTTGCATGCCGTCAACATCAGCGCCCCTGTAGAGGCTTCGAAAACCACGACACCTGCCACGCAGCAGTCCGTGACGGTCTGACACCGCACCGTCATCCAGTCATAAAAAAAACCGCCCGACTCAATCATTTGAATCGGGCGGTTTTTGTACGTCTGTCGCTTGCTTACATGTGCTTGATCAGCGCCTCACCGAATCCGGAAGACGAAACCAGCGTGGCGCCTTCCATCAGACGCTCGAAGTCATAGGTCACGGTCTTGGCCTTGATCGCGCCATTGGTGCCCTTGATGATCAGGTCCGCCGCCTCGGTCCAGCCCAGATGGCGCAGCATCATTTCTGCCGAAAGAATCACCGAACCTGGGTTGACCTGGTCCTTGCCGGCATACTTCGGCGCAGTACCGTGGGTGGCCTCGAACATGGCCACGGTGTCGGACAGGTTGGCGCCCGGCGCGATACCGATACCGCCCACTTCCGCCGCCAGGGCGTCGGAGAGGTAGTCACCGTTGAGGTTGAGCGTGGCGATCACGTCGTATTCGGCCGGACGCAGCAGGATCTGCTGAAGCATGGCGTCGGCAATGGCGTCCTTGACGATGACTTCGCGGCCGGTTTTCGGGTTCTTGAGTTTCATCCACGGGCCGCCATCGAGCAGCTCGGCGCCGAATTCTTCCTTCGCCACCTCATAGCCCCAGTCCTTGAAGGCACCTTCGGTGAATTTCATGATGTTGCCCTTGTGCACGATGGTCAGCGACTTGCGGTCGTTGTCCACCACGTATTGCAGGGCCTTGCGCACCAGACGCTTGGTGCCTTCCTTGGATACCGGCTTGATGCCGATACCGCAGTCCTGGTCGAAACGGATCTTGGTGACACCCATTTCTTCTTTCAGGAATTTGATGACTTTAGTGGCTTCCGGCGAGCCGGCCTTCCACTCGATACCGGCATAGATGTCTTCGGAGTTCTCGCGGAAGATCACCATGTCGACGTCGCCAGGCTTTTTCACCGGGCTTGGCACGCCCTCGAACCACACCACGGGCCGCAGGCAGACATACAGGTCAAGCTGCTGGCGCAGGGCAACGTTGAGCGAACGGATGCCACCACCGACCGGCGTGGTCAGCGGCCCCTTGATGGAAACGACGTAATCTTTCACGGCATCCAGGGTTTCCTGGGGCAGCCAGGTATCCTGGTCGTAGACCTGGGTGGCCTTCTCACCGGCGTAGACTTCCATCCAGGAAATCTTGCGCTTGCCCCCATAAGCCTTTTCTACGGCAGCATCAACCACTTTGATCATCACGGGACTGACGTCGACGCCAATGCCGTCGCCTTCAATGAACGGGATGATCGGATTATCAGGAACATTAAGAGAATGGTCGGCGTTGACGGTGATTTTTTCGCCGACGGCTGGAACCTGAATCTTCTTGTAACCCATGCTGAACTCCATTGATTGGATTGAACATCTGGCTTGGTTCGAGCGTAACCCAGTTAAATCAGCACGCAAACCCTATGTTCCATTCATCTGCCGCAAAGCCGCACAACAGCTGACCTACAAGCCTGAAAGCAAAGGGAAAAACGCCAAACTCCAGCACGACGAATGACCCTGCGCCGCGGACGCCTTTCCATTGCCCCTGCGACCTTTAGACCAATGGACGAGAATCGATTCACATGAACCATCGGCAGATTGCCAGCTACCTATGTATAATGCCGCCCGCTGACCATAGGGTCACAACGGCCGACCTCTCCTTGCTACCCAAAACGTAGCCGAGACTTTCCGCCCAAAGCCGGGCTGTTACCGCAACCCGACTGCTTGACGCTCTACTGATGCACCCAACATCACCGCGAAGAAATCTCGACATTCGGCTCATGGATGACTTTGAACGAACGCGCTTACCCGGCGCCCCTCGAGTTTCTGCGCACGCTTTAGCAAAGAAGAGAGAGTTAATCCGAATATGCCCACCCGCTCGAAGATCATCTATACCTTCACCGACGAAGCTCCCGCCCTCGCCACCTATTCACTGTTGCCTATCGTAGAGGCCTTCACCGCCTCGGCTGATATCGCCGTGGAAACCCGCGATATCTCTCTTGCAGGGCGCATCCTGGCCAGCTTCCCCGAGCAACTGGGCGACAAAGCCGTAGCCGACCACCTCGCCGAACTGGGCGACCTGGCCGTTACGCCTGAAGCCAACATCATCAAGCTGCCGAACATCAGCGCCTCGGTTCCGCAGCTGCAAGCCGCGATCAAAGAACTGCAAGCCCAAGGCTACGCACTGCCGGACTACCCGGAAACCGTGACCAGCGACGCCGACAAAGAAGCCAAGGCCCGTTACGACAAGGTCAAGGGCAGCGCCGTGAACCCGGTTCTGCGCGAAGGCAACTCCGACCGTCGCGCTCCGTTGTCGGTCAAGAACTACGCACGCAAGCACCCGCACAAAATGGGCGCCTGGGCCGCGGACTCCAAGTCCCACGTCGCGCACATGAGCAGCGGTGATTTCTACGGCAGCGAAAAAGCCGCCCTGATCGACGCCGCCGGCGCGGTCAAAATCGAACTGATCGCTCAAGACGGCACCACCACCGTCCTGAAAGAAAAGACCAGCGTTCAGGCTGGCGAGATCCTCGACTGCGCCGTGATGAGCAAAAATGCCCTGCGCAGCTTCATCGCCGCTGAAATCGAAAGCGCCAAGCAACAAGGCGTACTGCTGTCGGTTCACCTCAAAGCCACCATGATGAAGGTCTCCGACCCGATCATGTTCGGCCAGATCGTTGCCGAGTTCTATAAAGACGCACTGGCCAAGCACGCTGATGTGCTGGCGCAAATCGGCTTCAACCTGAACAACGGCATCGGCGACCTGTACGCTCGCATCAAGGCCCTCCCGGCCGAGCAGCAAGCGCAGATCGAAGCCGACATCCAGGCGGTCTACGCCGTTCGTCCGTCGCTGGCGATGGTCAACTCCGACAAGGGCATCACCAACCTGCACGTGCCGAGCGACGTCATCGTCGACGCCTCGATGCCGGCAATGATCCGTGACTCCGGCAAGATGTGGGGCACCGACGGCCAGCTGCACGACACCAAGGCGGTGATCCCGGATCGCTGCTACGCCACCATCTACCAGGCAGTGATCGAAGACTGCAAGGCAAATGGCGCCTTCGATCCAACCACCATGGGCAGCGTGCCGAACGTTGGCCTGATGGCGAAGAAAGCCGAAGAGTACGGCTCCCACGACAAGACCTTCCAGATCAAGACCAACGGTGTGGTTCGCGTAACCGACACCAACGGCACCCTGCTGCTGGAACAGTCGGTTGAAGCCGGCGACATCTTCCGCATGTGCCAGACCAAAGACGCGCCGATCCAGGACTGGGTCAAACTGGCCGTCAACCGTGCCCGCGCAAGCGCCACGCCAGCCATTTTCTGGCTGGACCCGATGCGCGCCCACGATGGCGTGGTGATCGAGAAAGTTCAGGCCTACCTGAAGGATCACGACACCTCCGGCCTGGACATCCGCATCATGTCGCCAGTCGACGCGATGAAGTTCACCCTGCAGCGCACCCGCGAAGGCAAGGACACCATCTCGGTGACCGGTAACGTACTGCGCGATTACCTGACCGACCTGTTCCCGATCATGGAACTGGGCACCAGCGCCAAGATGCTGTCGATCGTGCCGCTGATGAACGGCGGTGGCCTGTTCGAAACCGGCGCTGGCGGTTCGGCACCCAAGCACGTGCAGCAACTGCTGGAAGAGAACTTCCTGCGCTGGGATTCCCTGGGCGAGTTCCTGGCCCTGGCCGCTTCCCTTGAGCACCTGGGTGTGACTTACGACAACCCTAAGGCGCTGGTTCTGGCCAAGACCCTGGACCAGGCCACCGGCCAGTTCCTGGACAACAACAAGTCGCCATCGCGTAAAGTCGGCAACATCGACAACCGCGGCAGCCACTTCTACCTGGCGCTGTACTGGGCCCAAGCCCTGGCCGCCCAGTCCGAAGACACTGCACTGCAAGCGCAGTTCGCGACCCTGGCCAAGACCCTGACCGAGAACGAAGCAACCATCGTTGCCGAACTCAACGCCGTTCAGGGCAAGCCAGTGGACATCGGTGGTTACTACCACGCCGATGCCGAGCTGATCAGCAAGGCCATGCGTCCGAGCGCCACGCTCAACGCGGCGATTGCTGCACTGGTGTAAGGCTGTAAAGAAGCATCACGAACCCCGGCCATGTGCCGGGGTTTGTGTTTTGAGTACTTATTGATTGGCACAAATCCTTGTGGGACCGTGTTTCAACAATCAGAACCGAGGAAACCCCATGGACTGGCAACCCCACATCACCGTCGCCACCATCGTCGAAGACAACGGCCGCTTCCTGATGGTCGAAGAGCTAAAGCACGGACGAACGGTGCTCAACCAGCCCGCCGGCCACCTGGATCCGGACGAAACCCTCACCGAAGCCGCCGTACGCGAAACCCTCGAGGAAACCGGCTGGGACGTCGAACCGACCGGGGTACTGGGCATTTATCTCTATACCGCGCCGAGCAACGGCGTAACCTACCAACGGGTGTGCTTCATCGCCAAACCGCTGAAACACCACCCCGACTATCAACTGGACGACGGCATCGTCGGCGCCAAGTGGCTGACCCGCGAGGAATTGATCGAGCAGCGCGAGCACTGGCGCAGCGAGCTGATCATCCGCTGCATTGACGACTATCTGGACGGTAAACACTTCGGTCTCGAACTGATCCGTCCTTCTCTTTAGCCTTGCAGGCCTGAGCCTGTTAGAATCGCGTCCTTTTTCAAGACACTCATTGAATCCCTATGCGTGATCCAGCCCCTTCTGACACACAAAAGAAGCGCGTCATTGTCGGTATGTCCGGCGGCGTGGACTCTTCCGTTTCCGCTCTCCTGCTGATCGAGCAGGGCTATGAGGTGGAAGGCCTGTTCATGAAGAACTGGGAAGAAGACGATGGAACGGAATACTGCACCGCCATGGATGACCTGGCGGACGCCCAGGCCGTGTGCGACAAGATTGGCATCAAGCTGCACACCGCCAACTTCGCCGCCGAGTACTGGGACAACGTGTTCGAGCACTTCCTGGCCGAATACAAGGCCGGTCGCACGCCGAACCCGGACATCCTGTGCAATCGCGAGATCAAGTTCAAGGCGTTCCTCGACTACGCCATGATGCTCGGCGCCGACCTGATCGCCACCGGTCACTACGTGCGTCGCCGCGACATCGACGGCCGCACCGAATTGCTCAAAGGCCTGGATCCGAACAAGGACCAGAGCTACTTCCTGCACGCGGTCGGCGGCGAACAGATCGCCAAGACCCTGTTCCCGGTCGGCGAGCTGGAAAAACCCCAGGTCCGTGCGATTGCCGAAAAATACGAACTGGCGACCGCGAAGAAAAAGGATTCCACCGGGATCTGCTTCATCGGCGAGCGCCGCTTCAGCGATTTCCTCAAGCAATACCTGCCGGCGCAACCGGGCGAAATCAAAACCACCGAAGGCGAAGTCATCGGCCGTCACCACGGCTTGATGTACCACACCATCGGCCAGCGCCAGGGCCTCGGTATCGGCGGCCTGAAGGACGCCGGCGAAGAACCGTGGTACGTGCTGATCAAAGACCTGGAACACAACGAGCTGATCGTTGGCCAGGGCAATGACCACCCGTGGCTGTTCTCCCGCGCCCTGCTCGCTTCCGACATCTATTGGGTCAACCCGATCGACCTGAGCCAGCCGCGCAAGCTGACCGCCAAGGTCCGCTATCGCCAGAGCGACCAGCCCTGCACCCTGGAAAAGACCGCCAGCGGCTACCGCGCGACCTTCGATGACCCACAACGTGCGGTCACTCCGGGTCAGTCCGTGGTGTTCTACGAGGGTGAAATCTGCCTCGGCGGCGGCGTGATCGAAGTCGCCGAACCCTGGACAAGCAAAGGCCAGCAACAATGAGCCCGACTCAGGAGCAACTGACGGCGCTGGGCGGCGTGTTTCTCGCCGCGGTGCTGGTGGACAAGATCGCCAAGACCGGCCAGACCAACGAGGCCGGCCTGACCTGCATGCTCGGCAGCCTGTTGATCCGCGACCCCAAGGACACCCTGGAAGTCTACGGCGGCGACGACATCAATCTGCGCGAAGGCTATCGCGCCTTGATCGGCGCCCTGGAACGCGACCCGAGCGCCCTGCAGCGCGAACCGTTGCGCTATGCGCTGGCCATGCTCGGCCTTGAGCGTCAGCTGGCCAAGCGCAACGACATGCTGGACGTGATCGGCAAACGCCTGCCGCAGATCCAGTCCCAGGTCGAACACTTCGGCCCGGCTCACGAAAACGTAATCGCCGCGTGCGGCGCGCTGTACCAGGACACCCTGAGCACCCTGCGCCAGCGCATCCAGGTCCATGGTGACATGCGCAACCTGCAGCAACCGAGCAACGCCTCGAAAATCCGCGCCCTGTTGCTGGCCGGTATTCGTTCGGCACGCCTGTGGCGGCAATTGGGCGGTCATCGCTGGCAACTGGTGGTCAGTCGCCGCAAATTGCTCAAAGAGCTTTACCCACTGATGCGCAGCAGCTGAAGCGCATCAACAACACCGTTTTGTAGTCAGTAACGCGTAATACGCTGGTCAGTTGGCAACGGACCCGCGGATTTTTTTCATGTATGATACGCGCCCCATTTCGTTGCCCGACTGTCCGAGAACACCCCATGCAGCTCTCTTCGCTCACTGCGGTTTCCCCTGTTGACGGCCGCTACGCCGGCAAAACCCAGGCCCTGCGCCCAATTTTCAGCGAGTACGGCCTGATCCGTGCCCGCGTTCTGGTTGAAGTGCGCTGGCTCCAGCGCCTGGCCGCTCACCCTGCCATCAGCGAAGTGCCGGCGTTCTCCGCCGAAGCCAACGCGGTGTTGAATGCCCTGGCGGAAAACTTCTCCCTGGAACACGCCGAGCGCGTCAAAGAGATCGAGCGCACCACCAACCACGACGTCAAGGCCATCGAGTACTTGCTCAAAGAGCAAGCGGCCAAGCTGCCGGAACTGGCCAAGGTCAGCGAATTCATCCACTTTGCCTGCACCAGCGAGGACATCAACAACCTGTCCCACGCCCTGATGCTGCGCGAAGGCCGTGATGACGTGATGCTGCCGCTGATGCGCCAGACCGCCGAAGCCATTCGCGAACTGGCCATCCGCTTTGCCGACGTGCCGATGCTGTCGCGCACCCACGGTCAACCGGCTTCGCCGACCACCCTGGGCAAAGAGCTGGCGAACGTGGTTTACCGCCTGGAGCGCCAGATCGCTCAAGTCGCCGCCGTTCCGCTGCTGGGCAAGATCAACGGCGCTGTCGGCAACTACAACGCACACCTGTCGGCCTACCCTGAGATCGACTGGGAAGCCAATGCCCGTGCCTTCATCGAAGACGAGCTGGGCCTGGGCTTCAACCCGTACACCACGCAGATCGAACCGCACGATTACATTGCCGAGCTGTTCGACGCGATCGCCCGCTTCAACACCATCCTGATCGACTTCGACCGCGACATCTGGGGCTACATCTCCCTGGGCTATTTCAAACAGCGCACCATCGCTGGCGAAATCGGTTCGTCGACCATGCCGCACAAGGTCAACCCGATCGACTTCGAAAACTCCGAAGGCAACCTGGGCATCGCCAACGCACTGTTCCAGCACCTGGCGAGCAAACTGCCGATCTCCCGCTGGCAGCGCGACCTGACCGACTCCACCGTACTGCGCAACCTCGGTGTCGGCTTCGCCCACAGCGTGATCGCGTACGAAGCAAGCCTTAAAGGCATCAGCAAACTCGAGCTGAACGCAGACAAAATCGCTGCCGATCTGGATGCCTGCTGGGAAGTCCTGGCCGAGCCGATCCAGACCGTGATGCGTCGCTACAACATCGAAAACCCGTACGAGAAGCTGAAAGAATTGACTCGCGGCAAGGGCATCAGCCCTGAAGCGCTGCAGACTTTCATCGACGGCCTGGACATGCCAGCCGCCGCCAAGGCCGAGCTGAAATTGCTCACCCCGGCGAACTACATCGGCAACGCTGTGGCACAAGCCAAACGCATCTGATCGACCGCTGGACCCTTTTGAGACGCCCGGCAGCGCCGGGCGTTTTTATTCCCGTCTGAAAAGTGCTTTTTTTCAATAGGTTACACATGAATCCTGACATTCCTCTTCAACTTCTGGGCGGCATCACGGCACGGGAATTCCTGCGCGACTACTGGCAGAAAAAACCGCTGCTGATCCGTCAGGCGATTCCTGACTTCGAAAGCCCGATCGACGCCGACGAACTGGCCGGCCTGGCGCTGGAAGAAGAAGTCGAATCGCGCCTGATCATCGAGAACGGCGAGCGTCCGTGGGAATTGCGTCGCGGCCCGTTTGCCGAAGACGAATTCAGCAAACTGCCGGAACGCGAATGGACCCTTCTGGTTCAAGCCGTTGACCAGTTCGTACCGGAAGTCAGCGAGCTGCTGGAGCACTTCCGCTTCCTGCCGAGCTGGCGCATCGACGACGTGATGATCAGCTTCGCCGCCCCCGGTGGCAGTGTCGGTCCGCACTTCGACAACTACGACGTGTTCCTGCTGCAAGGCCACGGCAAGCGCAACTGGAAAATCGGCCAGATGTGCGACTCCGAAAGCCCGCTGCTGCAACATGCGGACCTGCGCATCCTTGCCGACTTCGAAGCCACCGACGAATGGGTCCTGGAACCGGGCGACATGCTGTACCTGCCGCCGCGCCTGGCCCACTGTGGCGTGGCCGTCGACGACTGCCTGACCTACTCCGTGGGTTTCCGCGCACCGAGCGCCGCTGAAGTGCTGACCCACTTCACCGACTTCCTCAGCCAGTTCCTGCCTGACGAAGAGCGCTACACCGACGCCGATGCACTGCCTGCGGCCGACCCGCACCAGATCCAGCACGACGCCCTCGACCGCCTGAAAAGCCTGCTGGCCGAGCACATGAGCGACGAGCGCCTGCTGCTGACCTGGTTCGGCCAGTTCATGACCGAGCCGCGCTATCCGGAATTGGTGGTCGGCCCTGAAGATCTCGCCGAAGACGACGTACTCGGCGCACTGGAGCAAGGCGCGGTGCTGATCCGCAACCCGAGCGCCCGCCTGGCCTGGTCGGAAGTCGATGACGACCTGCTGCTGTTCGCCAGCGGCCAGAGCCGTTACCTGCCCGGCAAACTGCGCGAGCTGCTGAAAATGATCTGCGCCGCCGATGCCCTGCACGTCGACAACCTCGGCCAATGGCTGAGCGACGAAGACGGTCGCGGCCTGCTCTGCGAACTGGTCAAGCAAGGAAGCCTGGGGTTTGCCGATGAATAAGATTCACGTACGTGTCGCAGACTGGCAGAAGGACAACGCCGAGATCCGGCGCATTCGTGAAGCGGTGTTCGTCGCCGAGCAGTCCGTTCCACCTGAACTGGAATGGGATGCCGACGACCTGACTGCCGTGCATTTCCTGGCTCTGGAAGGCGACTTTCCGATTGGCACCGCACGCTTGCTGCCCGACGGTCATGTCGGCCGGGTATCGGTACTCAAGGACTGGCGCGGACTGAAAGTCGGCGACGCACTGATGCAGGCGGTGATCGGTGAAGCCGAGAAGCGCGGGCTGAAGCAACAGATGCTCAGCGCCCAGGTACAGGCCACGGCATTCTATGAGCGCCTGGGTTTTCACATGGTCAGCGAGGAGTTCCTGGAAGCAGGCATTCCGCATGTGGACATGGTGCGCGAGTCGGCTTGAGACCTTGTGGCGAGGGACCTTGCTCCCTCGCCACAAAGGCCCTGAAGACACCCAAAAACGCCCCGTCATTTTCGAATGCCGGGGCGTTTTGCTGTCCAGGATTCAACTTGCCCCACCCCAGGCCGACAAACTGGCAATATCAACACTTTGAAGTTGGCGGAGATAACGGATATGTCCCTACGCACCCTGCTCACCACACTGTTGGTAACCTGCAGTTTTTCGGTCATGGCAGCCACCGAGATCGTGCCACTGAACTACCACACCAGCGCCGATCTGCTGCCGGTGGCGCAGGATTTCATCGGCAAGGACGGCCAGGTCAGCGCCTACGGCAATCAGCTCATCGTCAACGCCGATCAGCGCAAGATCGACGAACTTAAGGCGCTTTTAGGCCAGCTCGATACCGCACCCAAACGCCTGCTGATTACCGTCGACACCAACGAAAACAACGTCCAGGGCGATCAGGGTTATTCAGTGAACGGCGCCAAGCCGAACCAGACCCGCATCATCAACCGCAGCACCGACAGCCGTGACGGCGGCGTCCAGCAAATCCAGGCCACCGATGGCATGCCGGCACTGATCCAGGTCGGCCAGAGCGTACCGCTGACCAGCACCCAGAGCGACTCCTACGGCGACCTGCGCAGCCAGACCGAATACCGCAACATCACCCAGGGTTTTTACGTCACCGCCAATGTCACCGGCGAGATCGTTCACCTGTCGATCAGTACAAACCGTGACCGCATGAGCCAGGAACGCCCCGATGTAGTGAACGTACAAAGTACCGACACAACCGTCACCGGCCGCCTGGGCGAATGGATCCTGCTGGCCGGGGTAAATGGCCAGACACAGGCCGACAAACAGGGCCTGGCCCGCAGCTACTCGACCCAAAGCCGCAATGACATGACCCTGCGGGTGAAAGTCGACACCTTGGACTGAACCACCGAAAACTGACCGGCAAGTCGTATTAGACCAAAGATGTAGTGCCTGAAAAAAAGCACTACAAAACGTTTGACGAGCCAAAAAAGCGAAGGCATGATGGCCTCGCTCCCGCTAATCAGAGGCCCTGGCAAGGGCCTTCGAGGCGATGTTCGCACCTACCCCGCGAACCGCTTCGTGTCTGTACCGCCCACAAGGTGTGTTTGACGAGGTTGTCGACTGGAACGAAGTTGTCCCGAGGGACGGAAGCGTTATTAGGTAACCCGGCACCACACTGATGTTCGTACCAAGGCCCACGACGCCCGAATGCGCCCGCAGTTCGCCTTTACCTGCTCACTTCCCCCTCGAGCCCATCGTTCATCCCGTCGCCTCCCCCGCCGAATCCGACTTGACCGCCTAAGCTTCTGGTCAGCGAGCAGCCATCTACGCCATTTTCAGGATGCGTATCTGGCAAACAGGAATTTTCCACCGCAGAACAACTTTTCATACAAGACGCGACGAGGTTTATCTCCATGGCACTGACACGCGAACAGCAAATTGCAGCCCTCGAAAAAGACTGGGCTGAAAACCCGCGCTGGAAAGGCGTGACACGCACTTACTCCGCTGCTGACGTCGTCCGTCTGCGTGGCTCGGTTCAACCTGAGCACACCTTTGCAAAAATGGGCGCCGAGAAGCTGTGGAACCTGGTTACCCAGGGTGCCAAGCCAGCCTTCCGTCCTGAGAAAGATTTCGTCAACTGCATGGGCGCCCTGACCGGCGGCCAGGCTGTGCAACAAGTCAAGGCCGGTATCCAGGCGATCTACCTGTCGGGCTGGCAAGTGGCTGCGGACAACAACTCCGCCGAATCGATGTACCCGGACCAGTCGCTGTACCCGGTTGACTCGGTTCCAACCGTGGTCAAGCGCATCAACAACTCGTTCCGTCGTGCCGACCAGATCCAGTGGAAAGCCGGCAAGAACCCGGGCGACGAAGGCTACATTGACTACTTCGCGCCTATCGTGGCCGACGCTGAAGCCGGTTTCGGCGGCGTACTGAACGCCTACGAGCTGATGAAGAGCATGATCGAAGCAGGTGCCGCCGGCGTTCACTTCGAAGACCAACTGGCTTCCGTGAAGAAATGCGGCCACATGGGCGGCAAGGTACTGGTTCCGACCCAGGAAGCCGTACAGAAGCTGACCGCTGCCCGTCTGGCGGCTGACGTTGCCGGTACGCCGACCATCATCCTGGCCCGTACCGACGCCAACGCGGCTGACCTGCTGACGTCCGACTGCGACCCGTACGACCAGCCATTCGTGACTGGCGAACGTACACAGGAAGGCTTCTACAAAGTGCGCGCAGGCCTGGACCAGGCTATCGCTCGCGGCCTGGCCTACGCGCCGTACGCCGACCTGATCTGGTGTGAAACCGCCAAGCCGGATCTGGAAGAAGCCCGTCGCTTCGCCGAAGCGATCAAAAAGGAATACCCGGACCAACTGCTGTCGTACAACTGCTCGCCTTCCTTCAACTGGAAGAAAAACCTGGACGACGCGACCATCGCCAAGTTCCAGCGCGAACTGTCCGCCATGGGCTACAAGCACCAATTCATCACCCTGGCCGGCATTCACAACATGTGGCACAGCATGTTCAACCTGGCGCACGACTATGCCCGCAACGACATGACTGCCTACGTGAAGCTGCAAGAGCAGGAATTCGCCGACGCCGCCAAGGGTTACACCTTCGTGGCTCACCAGCAGGAAGTGGGCACCGGCTACTTCGACGACATGACCACCGTGATCCAGGGTGGCTCGTCTTCGGTGACCGCGCTGACCGGTTCGACTGAAGAAGAACAGTTCCACTGATCTGCTTCACCTGAGTCAACGGCCGTTGCGGACCGTATAGAAAGCTAACCGCAGCGCTGCACATCTGACGCCCCGACTGGTTCGGGGCGTTTTTTTGCCCACGATTCAGAGCCCCCACAAGGGGTTGTGGTGTTGAACCCACACATTGATCCAGAGCGCTATCGAGATCAGGAAAATCAGGTAAAACAGCCCCGCACGCTACTTGCAGTAACGCGCATATAAGACAACTTCCCAACTCCCTGCAGGGTAAAGAGTTTAAAAACCAACCCAAACAATATTGATTATCATTTAGCCACAACTATGTTCGTTACATTCCCTACAAAACATATTTGACGAAATGCCGGCTAATGCCCGCAACGCAAGGGCTACAGGGCTTTGAGGGCTCGCTATGTCCTTATTCCTATAAATAATTTCGCTATAGGAATTTTACTTGCAGGGTGTTTAGCCATAAAATCAGCGGGATTGATTGCTGCGACATATCGTCACTGCTTTGTTTCTTTTCAAGCTCAGAGACCCTTGCTCTCTGTTAAGGATTACCAGCATGCCCGAAGCGACAGGACTCATGGCCCACAACTGGGGCTTTGCCATTTTCCTTCTGGGCGTTGTCGGCCTCTGTGCCTTCATGCTCGGTGTCTCCAGCCTCCTTGGGTCAAAAGCCTGGGGTCGCAGCAAAAACGAACCGTTCGAGTCCGGCATGCTACCTACAGGTGGCGCCCGCTTGCGGCTCTCAGCCAAATTCTATCTGGTCGCGATGCTCTTCGTGATCTTCGATATCGAAGCCCTTTTTCTCTTTGCATGGTCTGTGTCCGTCCGCGAAAGCGGCTGGACCGGATTCGTCGAAGCTCTCGTTTTCATAGCAATTCTGTTGGCAGGCCTTGTCTACCTATTCCGAGTGGGCGCCCTTGACTGGGCTCCGGAAGCTCGGCGCAAGCGGCAAGCGAAGCTGAAACAATGAGGCTTTGGCAATGCAATACAATCTCACCAGGATCGACCCCGATGCTCCTAACGAGCAGTATCCGATTGGCGAACGGGAAACCGTTTCCGATCCGTTAGAAGATCAAGTCCACAAAAACATTTTCATGGGCAAGCTCGAAGACGTGCTTAACGGCACGATCAACTGGGGGCGCAAGAACTCCCTGTGGCCGTATAACTTCGGCCTTTCGTGCTGCTATGTGGAAATGACCACCGCCTTCACGGCGCCCCACGACATCGCGCGCTTTGGCGCCGAGGTTATCCGGGCATCGCCGCGTCAGGCGGATTTCATGGTTATCGCCGGTACCTGCTTCATCAAGATGGCGCCGATCATTCAGCGTCTCTACGAGCAAATGCTCGAACCGAAATGGGTTATCTCCATGGGTTCGTGCGCCAACTCCGGTGGCATGTACGACATCTACTCTGTCGTTCAAGGGGTGGACAAGTTCCTGCCCGTGGACGTCTACGTGCCTGGCTGCCCGCCCCGCCCTGAAGCTTTCCTGCAAGGCCTGATGCTGTTGCAGGAGTCGATTGGCCAGGAGCGTCGCCCACTTTCCTGGGTCGTTGGCGATCAAGGCGTTTATCGCGCCGAGATGCCTTCCGAAAAGGAAAAGCGCCGCGAACAGCGTATTCAGGTAACCAACCTGCGCAGCCCCGACGAAGTCTGATCCAGTTCTGCTGTTTCAAAGAAACGAAAAACTGGCTTCATTCTTTACGTTGACCGAAAGCGATAAATAACCATGACTACAGGCAGTGCTCTGTACATCCCGCCTTATAAGGCAGACGACCAGGATGTGGTCGTCGAACTGAACAACCGTTTTGGCCCCGAGGCGTTCACCGCCCAGCCTACCCGCACCGGCATGCCGGTGCTTTGGGTTGCCCGCGCCAAACTCGTCGAAGTCCTGACTTTCCTGCGCAACCTGCCCAAGCCGTACGTCATGCTCTATGACCTGCACGGCGTGGACGAGCGCCTGCGCACCAAGCGTCAAGGGCTGCCGAACGGCGTCGACTTCTCCGTGTTCTATCACTTGATGTCGATCGAACGTAATAGTGACGTAATGATCAAGGTCGCCTTGTCCGAAAGCGACCTCAGCTTGCCGAGCGTCACCAGCATCTGGCCGAACGCCAACTGGTACGAGCGTGAAGTCTGGGACATGTACGGCATCGACTTCAAAGGCCACCCGCACCTGTCGCGCATCATGATGCCGCCGACCTGGGAAGGTCACCCGCTGCGCAAGGACTTCCCGGCCCGTGCCACCGAGTTCGATCCGTTCAGCCTGACCCTGGCCAAGCAACAGCTCGAGGAAGAAGCCGCGCGCTTCAAGCCTGAAGACTGGGGCATGAAACGTTCCGGTCCGAACGAGGACTACATGTTCCTCAACCTGGGTCCCAACCACCCTTCGGCGCACGGTGCGTTCCGCATCATCCTGCAGCTGGACGGTGAAGAAATCGTCGACTGCGTACCGGACATCGGCTACCACCACCGTGGTGCCGAGAAGATGGCCGAGCGTCAGTCCTGGCACAGCTTCATTCCGTACACCGACCGTATCGACTACCTCGGCGGCGTGATGAACAACCTGCCGTACGTGCTCTCGGTCGAGAAGCTGGCCGGCATCAAGGTGCCGGAGAAGGTCGACGTCATCCGCATCATGATGGCCGAGTTCTTCCGGATCACCAGTCACCTGCTGTTCCTGGGTACCTACATCCAGGACGTCGGCGCCATGACCCCGGTGTTCTTCACCTTTACCGACCGTCAGCGCGCCTACACCGTGATCGAAGCCATCACCGGTTTCCGCCTGCACCCGGCCTGGTACCGCATTGGTGGCGTCGCCCATGACCTGCCGCGCGGCTGGGAAAAACTGGTCAAGGACTTCGTCGAGTGGATGCCCAAGCGTCTGGACGAATACCAGAAAGCCGCCCTGGACAACAGCATCCTGCGTGGCCGGACCATCGGCGTCGCCGACTACAACACCAAGCAAGCCCTGGAATGGGGTGTCACCGGTGCCGGTCTGCGTTCCACCGGTTGCGACTTCGACCTGCGTAAAGCGCGTCCGTACTCGGGCTACGAAAACTTCGAGTTCGAAGTACCGCTGGCGGCCAATGGCGATGCCTACGACCGTTGCATCGTGCGTGTCGAGGAGATGCGCCAGAGCATCAAGATCATCGACCAGTGCCTGCGCAACATGCCGGAAGGCCCGTACAAGGCGGATCACCCGCTGACCACGCCGCCGCCGAAAGAGCGCACGCTGCAGCACATCGAAACCTTGATCACGCACTTCCTGCAAGTTTCGTGGGGCCCGGTCATGCCGGCCAACGAATCCTTCCAGATGATCGAAGCGACCAAGGGCATCAACAGTTATTACCTGACGAGCGATGGCGGCACAATGAGCTACCGCACCCGGATTCGTACCCCAAGCTTCCCGCACCTGCAGCAGATCCCTTCGGTGATCAAAGGCAGCATGGTCGCGGACTTGATCGCGTACCTGGGTAGTATCGATTTCGTTATGGCCGACGTGGACCGCTAAGCATGAACAGCACGCTTATCCAGACAGACCGTTTCACCCTGAGTGAAACCGAGCGCTCGGCCATCGAGCACGAGCTGCATCACTACGAAGACCCGCGCGCGGCGTCGATCGAAGCCCTGAAGATCGTCCAGAAGGAACGTGGCTGGGTGCCGGATGGCGCCCTGTACGCCATCGGCGAAATCCTCGGCATTCCGGCCAGCGACGTTGAAGGCGTGGCGACGTTCTATAGTCAGATCTTCCGTCAACCGGTCGGCCGCCACATCATTCGCGTCTGCGACAGCATGGTCTGCTACATCGGCGGCCACGAGTCGGTGGTCAGCGAAATCCAGAGCAAGCTGGGCATCGGCCTGGGTCAGACCACCGCCGACGGTCGTTTCACCCTGCTGCCGGTCTGCTGCCTCGGTAACTGCGACAAGGCGCCGGCGTTGATGATCGACGACGACACGTTCGGTGATGTGCAGCCAGCAGGCGTTGCCAAATTGCTCGAGGGCTACGTATGACCCTGACTTCCTTCGGTCCTGCCAACCGCATCAAGCGTTCGGCCGAAACTCACCCGCTCACCTGGCGTCTGCGTGACGACGGCGAAGCCGTATGGCTCGACGAATACCAGGCCAAGAACGGTTACGCCGCTGCGCGCAAGGCCTTCGCCGACATGGCTCAGGACGACATCGTCCAGACCGTGAAAGACTCCGGCCTCAAGGGCCGCGGCGGTGCAGGCTTCCCCACTGGCGTGAAGTGGGGCCTGATGCCGAAAGACGAATCCATCAACATCCGCTACCTGCTGTGCAACGCGGATGAAATGGAGCCCAACACCTGGAAAGACCGCATGCTGATGGAGCAACTGCCCCATCTGCTGATTGAAGGCATGCTGATCAGTGCCCGCGCACTGAAAACCTACCGTGGCTACATCTTCCTGCGTGGCGAGTACACCACCGCCGCCAAGCACTTGAACCGTGCCGTGGAAGAAGCCAAGGCAGCGGGCCTGCTGGGCAAGAACATCCTGGGCAGCGGTTTTGATTTCGAGCTGTTCGTCCACACCGGCGCCGGGCGTTACATCTGCGGTGAAGAAACCGCACTGATCAACTCCCTTGAAGGCCGCCGCGCCAACCCGCGCTCCAAGCCGCCCTTCCCTGCCGCCGTTGGCGTATGGGGCAAGCCGACCTGCGTGAACAACGTCGAAACCCTGTGCAACGTCCCGGCGATCATCGCCGACGGCGTGGACTGGTACAAATCGCTGGCTCGCGAAGGCAGTGAAGACATGGGCACCAAGCTCATGGGCTTCTCCGGCAAGGTCAAGAACCCGGGCCTGTGGGAACTGCCATTTGGCGTCACCGGTCGCGAGCTGTTCGAAGACTACGCCGGCGGCATGCGCGACGGTTACCAGCTCAAGGCCTGGCAACCCGGCGGCGCCGGTACCGGTTTCCTGTTGCCGGAACACCTGGATGCACAAATGTACGCCGGCGGCATCGCCAAGGTGGGCACCCGCATGGGTACCGGCCTGGCCATGGCGGTGGACGACAGCGTCAACATGGTGTCCCTGCTGCGCAACATGGAAGAGTTCTTCGCCCGTGAGTCATGCGGTTTCTGCACCCCGTGCCGTGACGGTCTGCCGTGGAGCGTGAAGCTCTTGCGTGCGATCGAGAACGGTGAAGGGCAAGCCGGCGATATCGAGACCCTGCTGGGTCTGGTCGGCTTCCTCGGTCCAGGCAAGACCTTCTGTGCTCACGCACCGGGTGCCGTGGAGCCATTGGGCAGCGCCATCAAATACTTCCGCCATGAGTTCGAAGCCGGCATCGCGCCCACCAGCGCCGTCGTCCCGCCTCTGGCAAGGCCGATCGTAGTCGGCGCGTAAACGCTTAAAAAAGGCGAAGGGTCCGTGCCCTTCGCTTTTCGTGCGATGACGCCTTTAACGGCTGTATTGATTCGCGCGGATAACAAGATTCCATTAGCCACGCCCGCTGACACCGGGCCAACGAAGAACTTTGAACCATGGCCACTATCCACGTAGACGGCAAAGAGCTCGAAGTCGATGGGGCAGACAACCTGTTACAGGCATGTCTGTCGCTAGGCCTCGATATCCCTTATTTCTGCTGGCACCCCGCCCTTGGCAGCGTTGGCGCTTGTCGCCAGTGCGCGGTCAAGCAGTACACCGACGAGAACGACAAGCGTGGTCGGATCGTCATGTCCTGCATGACCCCCGCCACCGACGGCAGCTGGATCTCCATCGACGACGAAGAAGCGAAAGTATTTCGCGCCAGCGTCGTCGAATGGCTGATGACCAACCACCCTCACGACTGCCCGGTCTGTGAAGAAGGCGGTCACTGCCACCTGCAAGACATGACGGTAATGACCGGCCACAACGAGCGCCGTTACCGCTTCACCAAGCGCACCCACCAGAACCAGCAACTGGGGCCGTTCATTTCCCACGAGATGAACCGCTGCATCGCTTGCTACCGCTGCGTGCGCTTCTATAAGGATTACGCCGGCGGCACCGACCTGGGCGTGTTCGGCGCCCACGACAACGTGTACTTCGGTCGCGTTGAAGACGGCGTGCTGGAAAGCGAGTTCTCCGGCAACCTCACCGAGGTCTGCCCGACCGGTGTGTTCACCGACAAGACCCACTCCGAGCGCTACAACCGTAAATGGGACATGCAGTTCTCGCCGAGCATCTGCCATGGCTGCTCCAGCGGTTGCAACATTTCCCCGGGCGAGCGTTACGGTGAGCTGCGTCGTATCGAAAACCGTTTCAACGGTTCGGTAAACCAGTACTTCCTGTGCGACCGTGGCCGTTTCGGCTATGGCTACGTCAACCGCAAGGACCGTCCACGTCAGCCTTTGCTGGCCAACGGCGCCAAGCTGACCCTCGACGAAGCGCTGGATAAAGCCGCCGATCTGTTGCGCGGCCGCAACATCGTCGGTATCGGTTCGCCACGCGCCAGCCTCGAAAGCAACTACGCGTTGCGCGAACTGGTCGGCGCCGAGCACTTCTACTCTGGTATCGAAGCGTCCGAGCTGGAGCGCATCCGTCTGGTGCTGCAAGTGCTCAAAGACAGCCCGCTGCCAGTGCCGAACATGCGCGACATCGAAGACCACGACGCCGTGTTCGTCCTCGGCGAAGACCTGACCCAGACCGCAGCCCGTATGGCCTTGGCCCTGCGTCAGTCGGTCAAAGGCAAAGCTGAAGACATGGCCGACGCCATGCGCGTCCAGCCCTGGCTCGACGCCGCGGTGAAGAACATCGGTCAGCACGCGCTGAACCCGCTGTTTATCGCCAGCCTGGCTGAAACCAAGCTCGACGACATCGCCGAAGAATGCGTTCACGCCGCTCCAGACGACCTGGCCCGTATCGGTTTCGCCGTGGCTCACGCCCTCGACGCCAGCGCTCCAGCCGTTGAAGGCCTGGATGCCGAAGCCCTTGAGCTGGCCAAGCGCATTGCCGACGCCCTGCTCGCGGCCAAGCGCCCACTGATCATCGCCGGTACGTCCCTGGGCTCCAAAGCCTTGATCGAAGCCGCCGCGAACATCGCCAAGGCCTTGAAGCTGCGCGAGAAGAACGGTTCCATCAGCCTGATCGTGCCGGAAGCCAACAGCCTCGGCCTGGCCATGCTCGGTGGCGAATCGGTCGACGCTGCGCTGCAAGCGGTGATCGATGGCAAGGCCGACGCCATCGTCGTGCTGGAAAACGATCTGTACACCCGTACCGACAAAGCCCGTGTGGATGCTGCCCTGACCGCCGCGAAAGTGGTGATCGTGGCTGACCACCAGAAGACCGCCACCAGCGATCGCGCGCACCTGGTTCTGCCAGCCGCCAGCTTCGCCGAAGGCGACGGTACCCTGGTCAGCCAGGAAGGCCGCGCCCAACGCTTCTTCCAGGTGTTCGATCCGAAGTACATGGACGCCAGCATCCTGGTTCACGAAGGCTGGCGCTGGCTGCATGCCCTGCGCGCGACCCTGCTGAACCAGCCGATCGACTGGACCCAGCTGGACCACGCCACCGCTGCCGTGGCGGCAAGCACGCCGCAACTGAACCGCATCGTCGATGCCGCACCGTCCGCCGCGTTCCGCATCAAGGGCATGAAACTGGCCCGTGAACCGCTGCGTTACTCCGGTCGTACCGCCATGCGCGCCGACATCAACGTGCATGAACCGCGTACCCCGCAGGACAAGGACACCGCGTTCGCCTTCTCGATGGAAGGTTACTCGGGTTCGGCCGAACCGCGTCAACAAGTGCCTTTCGCCTGGTCTCCGGGCTGGAACTCGCCGCAAGCCTGGAACAAGTTCCAGGACGAAGTCGGTGGTCACATCCGTGCCGGCGACCCGGGCACCCGCCTGATCGAAAGCACCGGTGACTCGCTGAACTGGTTCGCCAGTGTTCCGCGTGCGTTCAACCCGGCTCCTGGTACCTGGCAGGCCGTGCCGTTCTTCCACCTGTTCGGCAGCGAAGAAAACTCTTCGAAAGCCGCTCCGGTCCAGGAACGCATTCCGGCCGCCTACGTGGCCCTGGCCAAGTCCGAAGCCGACCGCCTGGGTGTCAACGACGGCGCCATGCTGAGCTTGAACGTGGCTGGCCAGACCCTGCGCCTGCCACTGCGTATCAATGAAGAGCTGGGCGCCGGCCTGGTGGCATTGCCTGCGGGCATCGCCGGCATTCCACCAGCCATCTTTGGCCAATCCGTTGACGGTCTGCAGGAGGCAGCGCAATGACCTTGTTCACTCCTGAAGTGATCGACATCATCATCGCGGTCCTCAAGGCCGTGGTGATTCTGCTCGCCGTGGTGGTCTGCGGCGCCCTGCTCAGCTGGGTCGAGCGTCGCCTGCTCGCCCTCTGGCAGGACCGTTACGGTCCGAACCGCGTCGGTCCGTTCGGTGCGTTCCAGATCGCCGCCGACATGATCAAGATGTTCTTCAAGGAAGACTGGACCCCGCCGTTCGCCGACAAGATGATCTTCACCCTGGCACCGGTAGTGGCCATGAGCGCCCTGCTGATTGCCTTCGTGATCATCCCGATCACCCCGACCTGGGGCGTGGCGGATATCAACATCGGCATCCTGTTCTTCTTTGCCATGGCCGGTCTGTCGGTCTACGCGGTGCTGTTCGCCGGCTGGTCGAGCAACAACAAGTTCGCCCTGCTGGGCAGCTTGCGGGCCTCGGCACAAACCGTGTCGTACGAAGTGTTCATGGGCCTGTCGCTGATGGGCATCGTGATCCAGGTCGGCTCGTTCAACATGCGCGACATCGTTGAATACCAGGCCCAGAACCTGTGGTTCATCATTCCGCAGATCTTCGGTTTCCTGACCTTCTTCATTGCTGGCGTGGCCGTGACTCACCGTCACCCGTTCGACCAGCCGGAAGCGGAACAGGAACTGGCCGACGGTTACCACATTGAATACGCCGGCATGAAATGGGGCATGTTCTTCGTCGGCGAGTACATCGGTATCGTGCTGATTTCGGCGCTGCTGGTGACCTTGTTCTTCGGTGGCTGGCACGGTCCGTTCGGCATTCTGCCGCAGATCCCGTTCATCTGGTTCGCACTGAAAACCGGGTTCTTCATCATGATGTTCATCCTGTTGCGCGCTTCGATTCCGCGCCCACGGTATGACCAGGTGATGGATTTCAGCTGGAAGTTCTGCCTGCCGCTGACCCTCGTCAACATGCTGGTGACCGCTGCGATCGTGTTGCTCAACACGCCCGCCGTCGCGGCTCAGTGAGGATAGAGAATCATGAAGTACATATTTGACATCGTGCATGGCTTCTACACCCAGCTTCGCAGCCTGGTGATGATTTTCGGCCACGCCTTCCGCAAGCGCGACACGCTGCAGTACCCGGAAGAACCGGTCTACCTGCCGCCTCGCTACCGTGGCCGTATCGTCCTGACCCGCGACCCCGACGGCGAAGAGCGTTGCGTAGCCTGCAACCTGTGCGCCGTGGCTTGCCCGGTCGGTTGCATCTCGCTGCAGAAAGCTGAAACCGAAGACGGTCGCTGGTACCCGGACTTCTTCCGCATCAACTTCTCGCGCTGCATTTTCTGCGGCCTCTGCGAGGAAGCCTGCCCGACCACCGCGATCCAGCTGACACCGGATTTCGAGATGGCCGAGTTCAAACGTCAGGACCTGGTTTACGAGAAAGAAGATCTGCTGATCTCCGGCCCCGGCAAAAACCCTGATTACAACTTCTATCGTGTTGCAGGTATGGCGATTGCCGGTAAGCCGAAGGGCTCCGCGCAGAATGAAGCCGAACCGATCAACGTGAAGAGCTTGCTGCCTTAAGGAAGAAAGATGGAATTCGCTTTCTATTTCGCATCGGGTATCGCTGTTGTGTCCACGCTTCGCGTGATCACCAACACCAACCCTGTGCACGCCCTGCTCTACCTGATCATTTCGCTGATCGCCGTGGCAATGACGTTTTTCGCCCTCGGCGCGCCGTTCGCCGGTGTGCTGGAAGTGATCGCCTACGCTGGCGCCATCATGGTGCTGTTCGTGTTCGTGGTGATGATGCTGAACCTGGGCCCGGCCTCGGTTCAGCAGGAGCGTGTCTGGCTCAAGCCCGGTATCTGGGGCGGCCCGGTCGCCCTCGCCGCGCTGCTGCTGGTTGAACTGCTGTATGTGCTGTTCTCCGACCAGACCGGCCAGGCCATCGGCCACACCACCGTAGACGCCAAGGCCGTGGGCATCAGCCTGTTCGGTCCTTACCTGCTGGTGGTCGAACTCGCCTCGATGCTGCTGCTCGCCGCAGCCGTGACGGCGTTCCACTTGGGCCGCAACGAAGCCAAGGAGCAATGACGATGCCTGCTATCCCTATGGAGCATGGTCTGGCGGTCGCCGGCATCCTGTTCTGCCTCGGTCTGGTCGGCCTGATGGTCCGCCGCAACATTCTTTTCGTGCTGATGAGCCTGGAGGTCATGATGAATGCCTCCGCGTTGGCGTTCATCGTTGCCGGTAGCCGCTGGGCGCAGCCGGATGGACAGATCATGTTCATCCTGGTGATCAGCCTGGCAGCCGCCGAGGCCAGTATCGGCCTGGCGATTCTGTTGCAGCTGTACCGCCGCTTCCACACTCTCGATATCGACGCTGCCAGCGAGATGCGCGGATGAATCTTCTCTATCTGACTTTCGTATTCCCTCTCATTGGTTTCCTGCTGCTGTCGTTCTCCCGTGGACGCCTCTCGGAAAACCTCTCGGCGCTGATCGGCGTCGGTTCCGTCGGCTTGTCGGCCATCGTCACGGCTTACGTGATCTGGCAGTTCAACGTCGCACCACCGGAAGGCGGCCACTACACCCAGGTGTTGTGGCAGTGGATGGCGGTGGAAGGCTTCACGCCGAACTTCGCGCTGTACCTGGATGGTCTGTCCCTGACCATGCTCGGTGTCGTAGTCGGCGTAGGCTTCCTGATCCACCTGTTCGCGTCCTGGTACATGCGCGGTGAAGCCGGTTACTCGCGCTTCTTCGCCTACACCAACCTGTTTATCGCCAGCATGCTGTTCCTGGTGCTGGGCGATAACCTGTTGTTCCTGTACTTCGGCTGGGAAGGCGTGGGCCTGTGCTCGTACCTGTTGATCGGTTTCTACTACAGCAACCGCAACAACGGTAACGCCGCACTCAAAGCCTTCATCGTGACCCGTATCGGCGACGTGTTCATGGCCATCGGCCTGTTCATCCTGTTCGCTCAACTGGGCACGCTGAACGTCCAGGAACTGCTGGTGCTGGCACCGCAGAAATTCCAGGCCGGCGACTTCTGGATGGTCATGGCCACCCTGATGCTGCTGGGCGGCGCTGTCGGTAAATCCGCGCAACTGCCGCTGCAAACCTGGCTGGCGGATGCGATGGCCGGCCCGACTCCGGTTTCGGCACTGATCCACGCGGCAACGATGGTAACTGCAGGTGTCTACCTGATCGCCCGTACCCACGGTCTGTTCACCCTGGCGCCGGAAATCCTGCACCTTGTGGGCATCGTCGGTGGCGTGACCCTGGTGCTGGCCGGTTTTGCCGCGCTGGTGCAGACCGACATCAAGCGAATCCTCGCCTACTCGACCATGAGCCAGATCGGCTACATGTTCCTGGCCCTGGGCGTTGGTGCCTGGGACGGCGCGATCTTCCACCTGATGACCCACGCCTTCTTCAAGGCCCTGCTGTTCCTTGCTTCCGGTGCGGTGATCGTTGCCTGCCACCACGAGCAGGACATCTTCAAGATGGGCGGCCTGTGGAAGAAACTGCCTCTGGCCTACGCCAGCTTCATCGTTGGCGGCGCGGCCCTGGCGGCCCTGCCACTGGTCACCGCGGGCTTCTACTCCAAGGACGAAATCCTCTGGGAAGCGTTCGCCAGCGGCAACCAGGGTCTGCTCTACGCAGGTCTGGTCGGCGCGTTCATGACCTCGCTGTACACCTTCCGCCTGATCTTCATCGCGTTCCACGGTGAAGCGAAGACCGAAGCCCATGCCGGTCACGGCATCGCTCACTGGTTGCCACTGTCGGTGCTGATCGTGCTGTCGACCTTCGTCGGCGCGATGATCGTTCCGCCGCTGCACGGTGTACTGCCGCAAAGCGTCGGCCACGCCGGTGGCGAAGCCAAGCACAGCCTGGAAATTGCCTCGGGCGCCATCGCCCTGGCCGGTATCCTGCTGTCCGCGCTGCTGTTCCTCGGCAAGCGTCGCTTCGTGACCGCCATCGCCAACAGCGGCATCGGCCGTTTCCTGTCCGCCTGGTGGTTCGCTGCCTGGGGCTTCGACTGGATCTACGACAAACTGTTCGTCAAGCCATACCTGGCGATCAGCCACATCCTGCGCAAAGACCCGCTCGACCAGACCATCGGTCTGATACCGCGCATGGCCAAAGGCGGTCACACCGCCCTGAGCCGTACCGAGACCGGTCAACTGCGTTGGTATGCCGCCTCGATGGCTGCTGGTGCCGTGCTGGTAATCGGCGCCGTCGTGCTGGTAGCGGTCTGATATGAACCTTGCGAACTTGCGAAAGGAATTGAGCCCGTCATGATTCTGCCTTGGCTAATCCTGATCCCCTTCATCGGCGGCCTGCTGTGCTGGATGGGTGAGCGCTTCGGCGCCACCCTCCCCCGCTGGATTGCGCTGATCACCATGTCCCTGTTGCTCGCCCTCGGCCTCTGGCTGTGGGCCAACGGCGACTATTCACTTGCCCCGGCGCCAGGCGCCGATCCGAGCTGGGTGCTTGAGTTCAAGCACATCTGGATCCAGCGTTTCGGCATCAGCGTGCACCTGGCCCTCGACGGCCTGTCGCTGTTGATGATCCTGCTGACCGGTCTGCTGGGTGTTCTCTCGGTCCTCTGCTCGTGGAAAGAAATCCAGCGTCACGTTGGCTTCTTCCACCTGAACCTGATGTGGATCCTGGGCGGTGTCGTCGGCGTGTTCCTGGCCCTCGACCTGTTCATGTTCTTCTTCTTCTGGGAAATGATGCTGGTGCCGATGTACTTCCTCATCGCGCTCTGGGGTCACAGTTCTTCGGACGGCAAGAAAACCCGGATCTACGCGGCGACCAAGTTCTTCATCTTCACTCAGGCTTCCGGCCTGATCATGCTGGTGGCGATCCTGGGTCTGGTACTGGTCAACTTCAACGACACCGGCGTGATTACTTTCAACTACGCCGACCTGTTGAAAACCAAGATGTCGACGACCACCGAGTACATCCTGATGCTCGGCTTTTTCATCGCTTTCGCGGTGAAACTGCCGGTCGTGCCGTTCCACTCCTGGTTGCCTGACGCTCACGCCCAGGCGCCGACCGCGGGTTCCGTCGACCTCGCCGGTATCTTGCTGAAGACTGCTGCCTACGGCCTGCTGCGTTTCGCCCTGCCGCTGTTCCCGAACGCATCGGCCGAGTTCGCGCCGTTCGCCATGACCCTGGGTCTGATCGGGATTTTCTACGGTGCGTTCCTGGCGTTCGCGCAAACCGACATCAAGCGTCTGATTGCCTTCTCGTCCGTTTCCCACATGGGCTTCGTGCTGATCGGCATCTATTCCGGCAGCCAACTGGCGCTGCAGGGCGCGGTGATGCAGATGCTGGCGCACGGTCTGTCGGCCGCGGCACTCTTTATCCTGAGTGGCCAGCTGTACGAGCGCACCCACACCCGCGACATGCGTGAAATGGGTGGCCTGTGGTCGAAGATCGCTTACCTGCCGGCCCTCAGCCTGTTCTTCGCAGCCGCGTCCCTGGGCCTGCCGGGTACCGGTAACTTCGTCGGCGAGTTCCTGATCCTGATCGGCACCTTCCCGATCGCCCCATGGGTCACCATCATCGCGACGTCCGGCCTGGTGTTCGGTTCGGTCTACTCGCTGATCATGATCCATCGTGCCTACTTCGGCCCGGCCAAGTCGGACGCGGTGCTGCATGGCATGGACGGTCGCGAAATGATCATGGTGGTCGGTCTGGCAGCGCTGCTGATCTACATCGGCGTCTACCCGCAACCGTTCCTCGATACCTCTGCCGCTACGATGCATGGCGTGCAGCAGTGGCTCGGCACCGCCTTCACTCAACTCGCTTCGGCCCGGTAAGAGCGCTATGGAATTCACGACTCAACACTTTATCGCGCTTGCGCCGTTGTTGATCACCAGCGCCACGATCATCGTGGTGATGCTGGCGATCGCCTGGCGCCGCAACCACTCCCAGACCTTCCTGCTGTCGGTGGCGGGTCTGAACCTGGCATTGCTGTCCATCCTGCCGGCCCTGAAAGTCGCGCCTTTGGCCGTGACCCCGTTGCTGCAGATCGACACCTTCGCCTGCCTGTACATGGCGCTGATCCTGGTCGCCACCCTCGCCTGTGTAACCCTCGCCCACGCCTACCTCGGCGATGGCGGTTCGGGTTACCCGGGTAACCGTGAAGAACTGTACCTGCTGATCCTGATGGCTGCCGCCGGCGGCCTGGTGCTGGTCAGCGCGCAGCACCTGGCCGGATTGTTCATCGGTCTGGAACTGCTGTCGGTACCGGTCTACGGTTTGGTGGCCTACGCCTTCTTCAACAAGCGCTCGCTGGAAGCCGGTATCAAGTACATGGTGCTGTCGGCTGCCGGTTCCGCGTTCCTGTTGTTCGGTATGGCACTGCTGTATGCCGACTCCGGCTCCCTGAGCTTCGTCGGTATTGGCCAGGCTCTGGCGGCCACCGGCCTGCCAAGCTCGCTGGCGCAACTGGGCCTGGGCATGATGCTGATCGGCCTGGCGTTCAAGCTGTCGCTGGTACCGTTCCATCTCTGGACCCCGGACGTTTACGAAGGTGCTCCGGCGCCGGTCGCGGCGTTCCTGGCCACCGCTTCCAAAGTCGCCGTGTTCGCGGTGATGGTGCGTCTGTTCCAGATCTCGCCAGCCGCGAGCAGCGGTGTCCTGAGCGACGTGCTGACCATCATCGCCATCGCGTCGATCCTGTTCGGTAACCTGCTGGCCCTGACCCAGAGCAACCTCAAGCGTCTGCTGGGTTACTCGTCCATCGCCCACTTCGGTTACCTGCTGATCGCCCTGGTGGCGAGCAAGGGTTTGGCCGTGGAAGCCATCGGCGTGTACCTGGTCACCTACGTGATCACCAGCCTCGGCGCCTTCGGCGTGATCACCCTGATGTCCTCGCCGTACAACGGCCGTGACGCGGACGCCCTGTACGAATACCGCGGCCTGTTCTGGCGCCGTCCGTACCTGACCGCCGTACTGACCGTGATGATGCTGTCCCTGGCCGGTATCCCGCTGACCGCAGGCTTCATCGGCAAGTTCTACATCATCGCCACCGGTGTCGAGTCGCACCAATGGTGGCTGGTCGGTTCCCTGGTACTGGGCAGCGCCATCGGCGTGTTCTACTACCTGCGCGTCATGGTCACCCTGTACCTGATCGAACCAAACCTGCGTCGCCACGATGCGCAACTGCACTGGGAACAACGTGCAGGCGGCGTGATGCTGCTGGCCATCGCGGTACTGGCCTTCTTCCTTGGCCTGTACCCACAACCGCTGCTGAACCTGGTTCAGCAATCGGGTCTGGCGGGTTGATCGCTTAAGCGTTCTCAGTAAAAACAGAAACGGCACCTTCGGGTGCCGTTTTTGTTTTTGTGGGATTTGTTACCGCTGCCCCGCCCCCCTTCTGCAATCCCCGAATGCTCTCGCTGGGCTGGTCGACTCGTCCTACAGGTGTTTTTACGACCGGGGTCTACCGTTAAAAACGGGAACGAAAAGGTTGGCCTCGATGGCTTGACCAATTCGACTACAGGGATAAAACTATACGTAGGTAGCGTACAGAACATGGATGCTCTATTTGTCGAGTTACGTATGTTTCAGAAACATCGAGACGATCACCTCGATGATGATCTGTTTCGCAGCTTTCAGTTGGAATTGCTGAAGAACCCCGAAGCGGGCGATCTCATTGAGGGCACCGGTGGGCTGCGCAAAATTCGCTTCTGCGATCAACGACGAAGTAAAGGCAAGCGCGGTGGCTTACGGGTGATTTATTACTGGTGGTCGGGCTTCAATCAGTTCTGGTTGTTCACCGTGTATGGCAAAGACGAGCAGGACGAGCTGTCGCCCTCCCAGAAAAAGCTTTTCAGACAAACGCTGGATAGAGAAATCAAAACGAGATTCCACTATGAAACGTGACATTTTTGCCGAACTGATGGATGGCCTCGAAGCCCTGGCCGATGAGCGCCAAGGCAAGATCACGTTGCGAACCCACAAGGTTCAACTGCCAGAACTGACGCCCATCACTGCCGAGGAAGTGGTCGCCATCCGCCAACAGCTCAACCTTTCCC
Source organism: Pseudomonas sp. G(2018) (assembly GCF_005502415.1). Classification (NCBI taxonomy): domain Bacteria; kingdom Pseudomonadati; phylum Pseudomonadota; class Gammaproteobacteria; order Pseudomonadales; family Pseudomonadaceae; genus Pseudomonas; species Pseudomonas sp. G(2018). The sequence continues at coordinate 147,365 of NZ_SCOO01000010.1, forward strand.
GGTCGGTGTTTGCGATGTATCTGCGCACCAATACCCGAACCCTGGAAAACTGGGAACAGGGACGGGCAACGCCCAATGCCCAGGCCACGACCCTTATCCGCTTGGTCGAGCGCTTTCCGCAGACGATTGAACATCTCGCAGCCCTGACCTGAATTCAGAAGCTCTTGTGCCCGAAGCACGCGCCAGCAGCGCATTGCAGCGGGTACTTCTGTCAGATGCTTGTTCTGCTGATGAAAGTAGGTAACCGGGATGGCCCCTTCGCGAGCAGGCTCGCTCCCACAGTGGTTCTCCTGTGTACACAAGATCTGTGAACACCCGCGATCACCTGCTCGCGAAGGGGCCTCATCAGGCACCAACAAAAACGGCACCTCCCGGTGCCGTTCGCCTTTCACAACTCCAATGCTTTACTTGCGCGCCGCCTCCCACGATTTCAGCAGTTCGGCGTAGCTCACGGTCTCGCCTTTAGGTTTCTCGTTCGCCAGTTTCGGTTTCGGGGCGCCCGGTTGGTCGAACCAGTATTGCGCGTCGCGCTCGGGGTTCATTTTCGGGGCGCAGGTGGCTTGGGCTTTCGAACGCTCAAGACGGGTCATGATCGCGTCCTGATCCTTGGCCAGGCCGTCGAGTGCCTGTTGCGGGGTTTTCTCGCCGCTGGCGGCTTCGGCGATGTGGCTCCACCACAACTGCGCGAGGCGAGGATAATCAGGCACGTTGGTCCCGGTCGGGGTCCATTGCACGCGGGCCGGGCTGCGGTAGAACTCCACCAGGCCACCGAGTTTCGGCGCCAGGTCGGTCATGGCCTGCGAGTTGATGTCCGATTCGCGGATCGGGGTCAGGCCGACGATGGTTTTCTTCAGCGAGACGGTTTTCGAGGTCACGAACTGTGCGTACAGCCAGGCTGCCAGTTTTTGTTTCTCAGGCGTGGACTTCATGAACGTCCAGGAACCGGCGTCCTGATAACCGAGCTTCATGCCCTCTTCCCAGTACGGTCCTTTCGGCGACGGCGCCATGCGCCATTTCGGCGTACCATCGGCATTCATCACCGGCAGGCCAGGCTTGGTCATGTCGGCGGTAAACGCGGTGTACCAGAAGATCTGTTGGGCGATGTTGCCCTGGGACGGCACCGGGCCGGATTCGGAGAAGGTCATGCCCGCCGCTTCCGGTGGCGCGTACTTCTTCATCCAGTCGACGTATTTGGTGGTGGCGAACACCGCTGCCGGGCCGTTGGTATCACCGCCACGGGTTACGCTGGAACCGACCGGATGGCAGTCCTCGACACGAATGCCCCACTCGTCCACCGGTAAACCGTTGGGGATGCCTTTGTCACCGGCACCGGCCATGGAGAACCAGGCATCGGTGAAGCGCCAGCCCAGGGATGGGTCTTTCTTGCCGTAGTCCATGTGCCCGTAGACACGCTTGCCGTCGATTTCCTTGACGTCTTCACTGAAGAACTTGGCGATGTCTTCATAGGCCGACCAGTTCACCGGTACGCCCAGCTCGTAGCCGTACTTCTCCTTGAATTTGGCTTTCAGGTCCGCGCGTTCGAACCAGTCGGCGCGGAACCAGTACAGGTTGGCGAACTGTTGGTCGGGCAGTTGATAGATCTTGCCGTCCGGCGCGGTAGTGAACGAGATGCCGATGAAGTCCTTGATGTCCAGGGTCGGCGAGGTGAAGTTCTTGCCCTCGTTGGCCATCAGGTCGGTGATCGATTCGGTCTTGCCGTAGCGAAAGTGCGTGCCGATCAGGTCCGAGTCGTTGACCCAACCGTCATAGATGTTTTTGTCCGACTGCATCTGGGTCTGCAACTTCTCCACCACGTCGCCTTCCTGCAGCAGGTCGTGGGTCAGCTTGATCCCGGTGATTTCGCTGAACGCCTTGGCCAGCACCTTGGACTCGTACTCGTGGGTGGCGATGGTTTCCGACACCACCTTGATGCTCATCCCGCGAAACGGCTCCGCTGCCTTGATGAACCACTTCAGCTCTTCGAGCTGTTGTTCGGCCGTCAGGGTGGACGGTTTGAATTCACTGCCGATCCATTTCTTCGCGGCGTCTTCGTAGGCATCGGCCCAGGCCGAAGCGCTCAAACCGCTGAGTGCCAGCATGGCTGCCAATGAAATGCTATGTCGCAGCTTATTGTTTTTATCCAACATAAGACCTCCTTATAGGGTTTCGGAGCAGGCTCTGTACGAGAGCTGCCTGCGCGTCGATCATGCTGCGTTAAAAACTGGCTCGGTATGCTCATTGACTGACGTCAACTCCGCTACCTCGCCTGTTTTTGCCTTGCCTGATCGCCGCTCGGCGAGCTCTCGTACAGACCCTATCCCCATCGCATCACAGCCAACAGCCACACCAGGGACAACGCGAACGCTATCCAGATGCTCCAGTCGGTCACGCCGATTACCAGCAGGTGCAGGTAGGCGCTGCCGAGAAGACCGATAAACAAGCGATCGCCACGGGTGGTGGCAATCGGTAAAAAGCCTCGCCGAAGAATGCTCGGCGAACGCAACTCCCAGGTCGTCATGCCCACCAGGATCAAACCAATAACGCTGAAAAATGCCGCCGTCGGGACGGTCCAGCTCATCCATTCCATCATCGATTCCTCATACCCGGCCCAGGGCAAAGCCCTTGGCCACGTGGTTGCGAACAAACCAGATCACCAGCATGCCCGGCAGAATGGTCAGCACCCCCGCCGCTGCCAGCACGCCCCAGTCGATACCGGACGCCGAGACAGTACGGGTCATGACCGCCGCGATGGGTTTGGCGTTCACCGAGGTGAGGGTGCGCGCCAGCAGCAGTTCGACCCAGGAAAACATGAAGCAGAAAAACGCCGTCACACCGATGCCGGAGCCGATCAGCGGGATGAAGATCTTCACGAAGAACTTGGGGAAACTGTAGCCGTCGATGTAGGCGGTTTCGTCGATTTCCTTGGGCACACTGGACATGAAGCCTTCGAGAATCCATACCGCCAGCGGCACGTTGAACAAACAGTGGGCCAGCGCCACGGCGATGTGGGTATCGAACAACCCGATCGACGAATACAGCTGAAAGAACGGCAGCAAAAACACCGCCGGTGGCGCCATGCGGTTGGTCAGCAGCCAGAAGAACAGGTGTTTGTCGCCGAGGAAGCGGTAACGCGAGAACGCATAAGCCGCCGGCAGCGCCACGCTCAGCGAGATCACCGTGTTCAGGCTTACGTAATACAACGAGTTGAGGTAACCGGTGTACCAGGCCGGATCAGTGAAAATCACCTTGTAGTTGTGGAAGGTGAAATCCTGGGGAAACAGCGTCAAACCGCCGAGGATTTCGGTGTTGCTCTTGAAGGACATGTTCAGCAGCCAGTAGATCGGCACCAGCAGGAACAGGATGTAGATCAGCAGCGGAATCAGTTTTCTTTTGCTCATGGCGCGGGCCTCAACGGTTGGCGTCAGAGTGAGTCATGGCGGTGTAGAACAGCCAGGACACCAACAGGATAATCAGGAAGTACACCAGCGAAAACGCCGCGGCCGGGCCGAGGTCGAACTGGCCGATCGCCATTTGCGTCAGGGTCTGGCTGAGGAAGGTCGTGGCATTGCCCGGTCCGCCGCCGGTCAGCACGAACGGCTCGGTGTAGATCATGAAGCTGTCCATGAAACGCAGCATCACCGCGATCAGCAACACGCTCTTGAGCTTGGGCAACTGGATGTGCCGGAACACCGCCCAGGCCGAGGCCCGGTCAATCCGTGCTGCCTGGTAGTACACGTCCGGGATCGCCCGCAGGCCGGAGAAGCACAACAGCGCCACCAACGACGTCCAGTGCCAGACGTCCATCACCAGCACAGTGACCCAGGCATCCATGGTGTTCGCCGCGTAGTTGTAGCTGATGCCCATAGCGTTGAGACTGGAACCGAGCAGGCCGATGTCGGCCCGGCCGAAGATCTGCCAGATGGTGCCGACCACGTTCCACGGGATCAGCAGCGGAATCGCCAGAATGATCAGCACCACCGATGACCAGCGGCCCTTGGTCGGCATGGTCAGGGCTATCGCGATCCCCAGTGGGATTTCGATCAGCAGCACGCAAGCCGAATAGATGAACTGGCGCAGCAACGAGTCGTGCAGACGCGGATCGAGCAGCACCTGCTTGTACCAGTCGGCCCCCACGAAATAGCGGCTGGATTGGTCGAAGATGTCCTGCACCGAGTAGTTGACCACGGTCATCATCGGGATCACGGCACTGAACGCCACCAGCAAAAACACCGGCAGCACCAGCCACCAGGCCTTGTTGTTCTGCACCTTGTTCATGGCTGCGCCTCACTGGTGGATTGTGCTTCGAGGAGGAATTCGTCGGCGTAGACCATCAGCCATTGCGCCGGAAAACTGATGTAGGCCGTGCCTTCGGGCACCGGCTTGTCTTCGGCCAGACGCACTTTCAACGGCACGCCGTCGAGGTTCAGGGTCATGATCTTGTAGGTGCCGAGGTCTTCGACGTGTACGACTTGTGCCCGCAGCGCGTCATCAAACGGCTCATCCCACACGTGGACAAACTCTGGCCGAATGCCGACCTTCAGGGTTTGCCAGGAGGACTCGGCGATGCGCTTTTGCATGGCTTCGGACAGCGGTAAATGGGTCGAGGCGAAACCGACACCACCCGTTTGCGGCTGCACCTCGATCAGGTTCATGCCGGGGCTGCCGATGAAATAACCGACAAAGGTATGACTCGGCCGCTCGAACAGTTCCCGTGGCGTGCCGAACTGCACGATCTGGCCGCCGTACATCACGGCGATCTTGTCGGCGAAGGTCGAAGCCTCCAGCTGATCATGGGTGACGTAGACCATGGTGATGTTGAACTGCTCGTGGATCTGCTTGAGCTTGCGCCGCAGCTTCCACTTCAGGTGCGGGTCGATCACCGTCAGCGGTTCATCGAACAGGATCGCCGACACGTCATCGCGCACCAGCCCACGGCCCATGGAGACTTTCTGTTTTTCGTCGGCGGTGAGGTTGCGGGCCTTTTTGCTCAGCAAGTTCTGAAGGTCGAGGACTTCGGCGATTTCCTGCACCTTGGTGTGAATTTTCGCCTCGGCCATGCCCTGGTTACGCAGGGGGAAGGCCAGGTTGTCGAACACCGTCATGGTGTCGTAAACCACCGGAAACTGGAAAACCTGGGCGATGTTGCGTTTTTCCGGGGTCAGGTTGTTGACCGCTTTACCGTCGAACAGCACATGGCCCTGGGACGGGCTGAGCAATCCGGAAATGATATTGAGCAAGGTCGACTTGCCGCAGCCCGACGGGCCGAGCAAGGCATAGGCGCCACCCTGCTCCCAGATATGGTCCATTTCGCGGATGGCGTAATCCTCGGGACCGCTCGGCGTGCTGGTGTAGCTGTGGGCGAGGTTCTGCAAACGGATTTCGGCCATCAGGCAACCCTCGCGACACGCCGGCCCGGCGCCTGAACCAGCCGCCCCTGCGTATCGAACACAAACAGTTTATGGGTCGGGATGTAGATGCGTATCGGCGCATCGACGTCGTATTCGTGAACGCCAGGCAGGTGCAGCACCAGCAGGAAATGCTCGTTGCGCACGTGCAGGAAGGTTTCCGAACCGCTGATTTCCGCGACTTCGACGGTCACCGCCAGTTCGAGGTCATCGTCGTTGCTCGGCACCAGCGAGATATGGCTGGGGCGCACGCCGAAGCGGAACTCGCCCTCGCCCACCGGGCGCAAATCGACGTTCAACGGAAAGTGCACGAAATTGGCGAAGCTCACTTCGTTACCGGCAATGCGACCCGGCATCAGGTTGATCGGCGGCTCGGAAAACAGCTCGGCCGCCAGCACGGTCTGCGGCTGGTGATAGACCTCGGACGACTTGCCGCTCTGAACCACCCGGCCTTCGTGAAGAATGGTCGTGGTGCCACCCAGCGCCAGGGCTTCGTTGGGCTCGGTGGTGGCATAGATGGCGATGGTGTGGTGCGCCTTGAACAGCTCGCGCATTTCCTGGCGCAGCTCTTCGCGCAACTTGTAGTCGAGGTTGACCAGCGGCTCGTCGAACAGGATCAGTTCGGCATCCTTGACCAGTGCCCGGGCCATGGCCGTGCGCTGCTGCTGACCACCGGAAAGTTCGAGAGGATAGCGCTTGAGGAATTTCTCGATGCGCAGCATCTTCGCGGTTTCCAGCACTTTGCTCTGGATCAGCTCATTGGACACACCGGCCTGGCGCAAGGGCGAGGCGATGTTCTCGAAGACGGTCATGGTCGGGTAATTGATGAATTGTTGATACACCATCGACACGTTGCGCAAGCGCACCGGACGCTGGGTGACATCGACGCCATTCATCAGGATGCGACCGCTGTCAGGCTTGTCCAGCCCGGCCATCAGGCGCATGAGACTGGTTTTACCGGACAGCGTGCGCCCGAGCAAAACGTTGAAGGATCCGGGTTCGAAACGCAGGCACGCATCGTCAATCCAGGTCTGGCCCTCGACGGTGCGGCTGACATGCTCCAGGGTTAATGACATGGCTCGGCCTTTTTTGTTTTTGGAGTCAAGCGACCGGAGCTACATAGCGACATTTGTGCCAGAAATCGCAAGCGATTGATCTGATTAGGAAAACAAGAAATTCAGATAGAAATGCCGTTCGATGCTGAACACAAATGAACAACTGTGACTGAACAACTGAACACTTCAACGATTGACAATGAACATTAGTGAACAACACTCTACAGATCGTTTTCGGGTCCTTGTAGGAGCGAGCAAGCTCGCTCCTACAGGGTGCCGCGTGAAATCGAAGTAACCAAAACAACAATAAGAGCTGGTTCAGAGAGCAACTGCCATGGCCGCACCTGCCCCCGCGTTATCCCACGACGCCATCATCCAGGACTCCTGGAAACGTTGCCGCGCGTTCGGCCTCAACCATCAAAGCACCCCGGCATTCGATCAGTTGCCCGCCGAAGGCATCGCGCAGTTGCTGGAAAGCCAGCATTCATTGGTGCAGACCACCCATCAGGAAGTGCTGCCGTATTACGAGAACATCCTGAGCAATTCCAATTGCCTGATCATGCTCGCCGACAATCAGGGTCAGGTGCTGACGTCCTGGGGCACCCAACGCTTTATCGAGCCGAGCCTGACCCGTGGCTTCAGTGCCGGCGCCAGCTGGATGGAGCGTTGCAGCGGGACCAACGCCATCGGCACCGCACTGGCCTGCGAGCAGGCGGTGCACATCGAACACGATGAACACTTTCTCAAAGCCAACCGCTTCATGACCGGCTCGGCCGCGCCGATTTTCGACGCCGAGCGCAAGGTCATCGCGGTGCTGGATGTATCCAGCGACAGCTACCTGCCGCCGTCCCACACCCTGGGCATGGTCAAGATGATGAGTCAGACCGTGGAAAACCGGCTGATCCTCAACCTGTTCCACGGCCAGCATTTTCAGCTGACCTTCAACACCGGCCTGAACAACCTCGACAGCCAGTGGGCCGGGTTGCTGATCTTCGACGAGAGTGGCCAGGTGCTGTCCGCCAATCGTCGCGCCGACAATCTGCTGGGTGTGCGTTTGTCGCGGGTCAGTGTCGAGAGCCTGTTCAAGGTTTCGTTGCTGGAACTGCTGAATCAACCCGAAGGCCTGCCCTTCTCGCTCCAGGCCTCCGGGCGCAATCGCTTCCAGTGCCTGCTGAAACGGCCGAAGCAGGCACCGATCCAGGCTCGGGTATTCAGTGAGCCCACCGTCACGGCACCGGCCACCATCAGTCTCAACACCCTGCACTTCGGCGACAGCCGCGTGGAAAAAGCCGTGCGCCAGGCCGAGCGTCTGCTGGAAAAAGACATTCCGCTGTTGATCCACGGTGAAACCGGCGTCGGCAAGGAAGTCTTCGTCAAGGCGTTGCATCAGGCCAGTTCCCGCAGCAAACAGCCGTTCATTGCCGTCAACTGTGCGGCGATCCCCGCCGAACTGGTGGAATCCGAGTTGTTCGGCTATGAAAAAGGCGCGTTCACCGGCGCCAACCAGAAAGGCAGCATCGGCCTGATCCGCAAGGCGGACAAAGGCACCCTGTTCCTCGACGAAATCGGCGACATGCCACTACCGACCCAGGCCCGGTTGCTTCGCGTGTTACAGGAGCGTTGCGTGCAACCGGTGGGCAGCAGTGAGTTGTTCCCGGTGGACATTCGCATCATTTCGGCGACCAACCGTTCGTTGCGCGAACAGGTGCAGTTGGGGCGCTTCCGCGAGGATCTGTATTACCGCATTGGCGGCCTGACCCTGGAATTACCGCCACTGCGCGAGCGCAGCGACAAACAGGCACTGTTCAAGCGTTTGTGGGAGCAACACCGCGAACCAAGCCAGTGGGCCGGTTTGAGCCGTGAGGTATTGGAGTTGTTCGATCGTCATCCTTGGCCGGGGAATTTGCGCCAGGTCAGCAGCGTGATGCAGGTGGCACTGGCCATGGCCGAGGAACAACCGGTGCGGCTGGAGCATTTGCCGGATGATTTTTTTGTCGACCTGGAGATGGAACCGGTGGAGACGCCGGAGTCGCTGGTGGTGGATCTGGATGATGCCGAGGATTTGAATCGGCAGTTGCAGGCAGTTGGAGGGAACATATCCCATCTGGCGCGGCGGCTCGGAGTTAGCCGCAATACCCTTTACAAACGACTTCGCCAATCAGACAGCTGACTGCTGCGCAGTCAATCGCGGGCAAGCCACGCTCCCACAGGGATTGCGCAATACCTGTGGGAGCGTGGCTTGCCCGCGATGGCGTCAACTCAGACATTACTGGACTCTTGCCCAGCCCAAAAACAAAAACCCGCACAAGGCGGGTTTTGTTTGTAGCGAATACAGCAATCAGTCAGCCAGACGCCAGGTCGTGCCGCCCTTGCCGTCTTCCAGCACCACGCCCATGGCGGTGAGCTGGTCGCGGATGCGGTCGGATTCGGCCCAGTCTTTAGCGGCACGGGCCGCCAGGCGCGCAGCGATCAGCGCTTCGACTTCGGCTGCATCCACCCGCCCTTCGGCGCCGGCCTGCAGGAAGTCATCGGCTTCGAGCTGCAACACGCCCAGCACGCTGGCCAATTCCTTCAAGCGCGCCGCCAGACCGGCTGCCGCATCAAGATCGCTCTCGCGCAGGCGGTTGATCTCGCGCACCATCTCGAACAGCACCGCGCAGGCTTCCGGCGTGCCGAAGTCGTCGTTCATCACCTGGGTGAAACGCTCGACGAACGCTTCTCCGCCCGCCGGCGCCACGCTCGGCAGGCCTTTCAACGCGTGGTAGAAACGCTCCAGGGCGCCTTTGGCGTCCTTGAGGTTGTCTTCCGAGTAGTTGATGGCGCTGCGGTAGTGGCTCGACACCAGCAGGTAACGCACGACTTCCGGGTGGTACTTGTCGAGCACGTCGCGGATGGTGAAGAAGTTGTTCAAGGACTTGGACATCTTCTCGCCATTGATCCGGATCATGCCGCAATGCATCCACGCGTTGGCGTAGGTCTTGCCGGTGGCCGCTTCGCTCTGGGCGATTTCGTTTTCGTGGTGCGGGAATTCGAGGTCGCTGCCGCCGCCATGAATATCGAACGTCTCGCCAAGGCAGCAGGTCGACATCACCGAGCACTCGATGTGCCAGCCCGGACGCCCGGCGCCCCACGGCGATTCCCAGCTCGGCTCGCCCGGTTTGGCGGCTTTCCACAGCACGAAGTCCAGCGGGTCCTGTTTCGACTCGTCGACTTCGATGCGCGCGCCGATGCGCAGGTCTTCGATCTTTTTGCGCGACAGCTTGCCGTAGCCCATGAACTTGCCGACGCGGTAGTAGACGTCGCCGTTGCCCGGGGCGTAGGCGTAACCCTTGTCGATCAGGGTCTGGATCATCGCGTGCATGCCGGGGATGTGATCCGTGGCACGCGGCTCCATGTCCGGCTTCTTGATGTTCAGGCGCGCTTCGTCTTCGTGCATCGCCGCGATCATGCGCTCGGTCAAGGCTTCGAACGACTCGCCGTTCTCGTTGGCCCGATTGATGATCTTGTCGTCGATGTCGGTGATATTGCGCACGTAGGTCAGGTCGTAACCGCTGAACCGCAACCAGCGGGTCACCAGGTCGAACGCAACCATGCTGCGGCCGTGGCCCAGGTGGCAGTAGTCGTACACGGTCATGCCGCACACGTACATGCGCACCTTGTTGCCATCGAGCGGCTTGAAGACTTCTTTGCTCTTGGTGAGCGTGTTGTAGATCGTTAGCACGTTAAATCCTTTGAATCACTGGCCCCACGAATCACGCAGGGTCACGGTACGGTTGAATACCGGCTGACCGGGTTTCGAGTCCTTGATATCCGCGACGAAGTAACCTTCGCGCTCGAACTGGAAACGGTCTTCCGGCTGTGCGTTGCCCAGCGAGGGTTCGGCACGACAACCGGTGAGTACCTGCAGTGAATCAGGGTTGATGTTGTCCAGGAAGCTGGCGCTGTCTTCGGCCTTCTCCGGGTTCGGAGAACGGAACAGCCGGTCGTACAGACGCACTTCGCACTCGACGCTGGCGGCGGCCGGCACCCAGTGGATCACGCCCTTGACCTTGCGGCCTTCAGGGTTCTTGCCCAGGGTGTCCGGGTCGTAGGAGCAACGCAGCTCGACGATATTACCGTCGGCGTCCTTGATCGCTTCGTCGGCGCGGATCACGTAGCTGCCGCGCAGGCGCACTTCGCCGGCCGGTTCCAGGCGCTTGTAGCCCTTCGGCGGCTCTTCCATGAAGTCTTCACGGTCGATGTAGATCTCACGGGCGAATGGCAGCGTACGCACGCCCATGTCTTCTTTCGGGTGGCATGGCAGTTCGAGGTTCTCGACCTGGCCTTCCGGGTAGTTGGTGATCACGACTTTCAGCGGGCGCAACACGCACATGGCACGCGGGGCGCTGTGGTCGAGGTCGTCGCGGATGCTGAATTCGAGCATGCCGAAGTCGACCACGCCGTCGGAACGGTTAGTACCGATCATTTCGCAGAAGTTGCGGATCGATTTCGGCGTGTAGCCACGGCGGCGGAAGCCCGACAGCGTGGACATGCGCGGGTCATCCCAACCGTTGACGTGGCCCTCGTCCACCAGCTGCTTGAGCTTGCGCTTGCTGGTGATGGTGTAGTTCAGGTTCAGGCGGCTGAACTCGTACTGACGCGGATGCGCCGGCACGGGCAGGCTGTCGAGGAACCAGTCGTACAGCGGACGGTGGCTTTCGAACTCCAGGGTGCAGATCGAGTGGGTGATGCCTTCGATGGCGTCCGACTGACCGTGGGTGAAGTCGTAGTTGGGGTAGATGCACCACTTGTCGCCGGTCTGGTGGTGGTGAGCGTGACGGATGCGATACATGATCGGATCGCGCAGGTTCATGTTCGGCGACGCCATGTCGATCTTGGCCCGCAGCACACGTGCGCCGTCCGGGAATTCACCGGCGCGCATACGGGCGAACCAGTCGAGGTTTTCTTCCACGGAACGATCACGGAACGGGCTGTTCTTGCCCGGTTCGGTCAGGCTGCCACGGTATTCCTTGGCTTGCTCAGGGGTCAGGTCGTCGACATAGGCCTTGCCGGCCTTGATCAGCTCGACGGCCCAGTCGTGCAGCTGGTCGAAGTACTGCGAGGCATAGCGCACTTCGCCGGCCCACTCGAAGCCCAGCCATTTGACATCACTTTCGATCGCGTCGATGTATTCCTGGTCTTCCTTGGCCGGGTTGGTGTCGTCGAAGCGCAGGTGGGTGACGCCGCCGAACTCCTGGGCCAGGCCGAAGTTCACGCAGATCGACTTGGCGTGGCCGATGTGCAGGTAGCCGTTGGGCTCAGGCGGGAAACGGGTGACGATCTGCGTGTGCTTGCCCGAGTCCAGGTCTGCCTGGATGATCGGCCGCAGGAAGTTGACCGGCACGGCAGGGCCGGTCTTGGAGTTCGAGGTAGGGTCGACAGTGGGCTTGCTCATAGGATCCTTGGACGTACAAGTGCGTGGCCGGGAGTAAGGGCCTGACAAAACAAAGCCGCTATCATAGCCGATGCCGTCAAGCAGCTGACAGAGCAGGCCGGAAAACCGCTGCATTTAATCGGATGTAAACGAAAAACAGCCTCGAAATTCGCGTGCGTCGCGCTAAACTGCGCTCCTTGGTCGAAGCCGGCCAACAAGGTTGCGGGCCTTGCTGCCCCGAAACCCACGAATTCCTTAAAGAGTAGCCAACATGACCCAAGTCAAATTGACCACCAACTTCGGCGACATCGTCCTCGAACTGAACGCTGAAAAGGCACCAATCACCGTTGCCAACTTCGTCGAATACGTCAAAGCCGGTCACTACGAAAACACCGTTTTCCACCGTGTCATCGGTAACTTCATGATCCAGGGCGGCGGTTTCGAGCCAGGCATGAAAGAAAAGAAAGACAAGCGTCCAAGCATCCAGAACGAAGCTGACAACGGTCTTTCCAACGACAAGTACACCGTCGCCATGGCCCGCACCATGGAGCCGCATTCGGCTTCCGCCCAGTTTTTCATCAACGTGGCTGACAACAGCTTCCTGAACCACAGCGGCAAGAACGTTCAGGGCTGGGGCTACGCGGTATTCGGCAAAGTGACCGCCGGCACCGACGTTGTCGACAAGATCAAAGGCGTGGCCACCACTTCCAAGTCCGGCCACCAGGACGTACCAGCAGACGACGTGATCATCGAGAAAGCCGAGATCATTGAGTGATATTGCTGATTTCAGACTTGCATCTGGAAGAGGAGCGCCCGGACATTACCCGGGCGTTTCTGGATTTGCTCGCCGGACGCGCCCGCTCGGCGAGTGCGTTGTACATTTTGGGCGACTTTTTCGAGGCGTGGATTGGCGACGACGCCATGACCCCCTTTCAGCGCTCCATCTGCCAGGCCCTGCGCGATTTGAGCGACAGCGGCACGGCCATTTTTCTGATGCACGGCAATCGCGATTTCATGCTTGGCCAGGCCTTTTGCAAACAGGCCGGCTGCACCTTGCTGAAAGACCCGAGTGTCGTGCAGCTCAACGGCGAGCCGGTGCTGCTGATGCACGGCGACAGCCTTTGCACCCGCGACGAAGCCTATATGAAGCTGCGTCGCTACCTGCGTAACCCCATCACCCTGTTCATCCTGCGGCACCTGCCTTTGGGCACCCGGCATAAACTGGCGCGCAAGCTGCGCAGCGAAAGCCGGGCGCAGACACGGATGAAGGCCAATGACATCGTCGATGTCACGCCCGAAGAAATTCCGCGGATCATGCAGCAATACGGGGTGAAAACCCTGATTCATGGTCACACTCACCGCCCGGCCATCCACAAGTTGCAGCTCGGCAATCAGGCGGCCCGGCGCATTGTGCTGGGAGATTGGGATCGTCAGGGCTGGGCGTTACAGGTCGATGAGCAGGGGTTTGCGTTGGCGCCGTTTGATTTCATCCCGCCGCCGCAACTTGCAGCCCCCGCCAACTGACCGCCAAACACAGACAAAACCTGTACAAGCGAGCCTGCTCGCGAAGGGAGCGACTCAGTTTATGAAAGAAAACGGACTCTAGAAATCCCGCTTGTAGAAGATGTCCAGCGAACTGGCCACGCCGCCCGCCGCTTCGAGGTAGACCTTTTTGCTCAGCTTGTAGCGCAAGGCGATGGTATTGGCCGGTTCGAACACGCCGACGCCATAGCGCAGGCTGAGCTTTTCGGAGAGGTTGCCGCTGGCGACCACGCTGGTGGTGTTGCCGCTGCCCTGGGTATCGAGCTGGAAATCCTCGATGCCCAGGTTCTTCGCCAGGCCGTCGGTCACCCCGGAGCTGCCCATCAGCCCCAACCCGAGCGCCGCTTGGGCGAGCATGTTGTTGTCCTCGCCGCTGGTACTCAGCGGACGCCCCAGCACCAGGTACGACAGCGCCTGCTCCTGGCTCATGGCCGGCTCGGAGAAGATTTGCGTGGTCGGCTGCTCGGCACTGCCGCTCAAGCGAATGCCGGCGATGACATCATCGGTCTGGCGGATCGCCTCGATATCGAGATACGGCTGGTCGATGGGACCGGCAAACAGCAGACGCGCGCGGCGCACCGTCAGGCGCTGGCCGTAGGCACGATAACGTCCATCGTTGAGCCAAAGCTCGCCACGGGTATCCAGGTTGTCACCGATGTGCACATGACCTTGCAGGTTCGCCGTAAGGCCGAAACCGGCAAAGCTCAGTTTTTCCTCTCCGACCACCACATCGATGTCCATGACCGTGGCCATCGGTGGTTTGCCCTCTTCAGTCTGCTGGCCGACGATCACCGTGTCATCGGAGACCTTGACCGTCGACGGCGGCAACTCGCGAATGGTGATATCGCCTTTGGGCACCCGCACTTTGCCGGCGACCGCGAGCTTGTCGTCCTTGATCGAGATGTTCAGGTCCGGCGCCACTTCAAGCTTGGCGTAGGGTTCGACGGTGACCGGCAATTGCGAGCCCTTGAGTGCCAGGTCCACCACCAGTGCCTGGCCCCAGGCGATGTTGCCGTTAAGGCTACCCTGCCCGGTCTTGCCACTTTTCCAGCCGCCGTCGAGCTGCACGGCTTCACCGGCGATCACCGCCCGCAGCTGCAAAGCCTCGATCTCCATCGGCAACTCCGGCCCGGACAACTCGCCATCGCTGAGCAGCAGATTGCCGTTGACCTGCGGTGCCAGCAGCGTGCCTGCAATGGTGCCGCTGCCGTTCAAGCGCCCGGTCAGTTTCTCGACCATGGGCACGAACGGACGCGCCACCGACAGGTCCAGGCCGCTCAAGCGGAAGGAACCGCTCACGGGTTTGTTGTTCGCCAGCGGGTTGATCTGCGCCTGCACCATCAGCTCACCGAGCTTGCCGCCGACGAAGCTCAGATCGGTATCGATGCGCTTGGGCGTGAGTGTGCTGGTGAGTTTCAGGGTCTGGTACGGGAAGTCCAGCCACTGGTCCTTCTCCTTGACCCGCAACGTGCCGCCACTGGCGTCGATGCTGATCTGGCCGTTCGGGCCGCTGGCCGGAACATCCAATTGCACGTCAGCGTTGAGTCGGCCCTGCCAGGCAAAATCCTTCGGCAACCACTGTGCGAGGCTATCGATGGGAAATTGCTTGAGGTGATAACGCAGCTTCGGTTCAGGCATCAAGCGCTGATCCTCACCGCAAAGACTGGCCGGCCCGGACATCCAGCAATGGGCGCCGAAGTTGATCTTGCCGTCGGCCAGGCGTTCCAGCTTCGCCGGGCCTTGCAGTTTCCAGTCCTGGCCACCGGCCTGAATATCCCCGCTGGCCAGGCGTCCGCGCCAATTGCCCTTGTCCAGCGCGCCGTCCAGCCCGAGGGCGAGTTTCAGCTTCGGCCCTTGCAGGTCGAGGTTCAGCTTCTGGTTCTTGATGTCGCCCTGGCCGCTGGCGGTCAAGGTGCCGAGTGAGGTATCGCCGGTCTGGATGCCGCTGCCCTTGAGGTCGATTTTCGCCCGTTGTGCACTGTCGAGAGTGGCGTCCAGGTTCAGGCTTTGCAGGCGATGATCGGCGAATGCCAATTGCGTAGCTTGCAGCCCGAGCTTGCCTTGTGGGGCCTTGAGCGTGCCGGCGACATCGACACGGCCATTGATCTGGCCACGCAATTGCGGCCACAGTTGTGCCAAGCGCGGCAACTTGATGTCGATCTGCCCGGTGAGTTTCTGTTGCAGGCTGCCCTTACCGTTGATGCTGTTATCACCGAGGCGAATCTGCAGCGCGTTCAGATTCCATTGCTCGCCGCTGCCATCGGCCTTGGCTTGCAATACGGCCGGTTGGCCACGCAGTTTGCCCTTCAGATCGAGATCGGCGTTGAGGCTGAGCTTTTCATTCTTCATTTCGCCTTTGCTGCGCAACGGTCCGGCGAGGGTGCCCGGCAGTTCCGCGACCCAGTACGCCGGGTTGATCGCCGAAAGATCCAGCGCGGTGTCCCAGGCAATGCCATCGGCGAATTGCAGGTTCAGGTGCCCTTCGGCCTTGCCCTGCCCGGCGGTCAATTGAATCTGTTGCAGATAGATTTTCGTCAGGTCGCCAGCGAACGGGCTGGTCAGGCTGAATGCACCGGCCGGGCCATCCAGCGCGGCATCGAAGTGGCCGAGGTATTTGCCATCGGTGTAGGAGACTTCGCCTTTGAAAGTGCGCAAGGCCACTTCCGGTTCGTCAATCAGCGGATACAGACGGTGCCACGGAAAATCCAGCCAATCGACTTTCGCTTCGGCACTCAAGCCGTTGCTCCAGTCCAGTTGCCCGGTGAGCTTGAGGCTTTGCTTGTCGCTGGCCGTCAAATCCAGCGCGGCGATCTGCGCGCCGTTGGCGTCGACCTTACCTTGCAACAGCAGCGCCACCGGGCCTTGTTCGGCAGGCAACGTGGCTTTACCGAGCAACTGATAACCGTTTTTCAGATCGCCAGCGCCGCTGACCTCAAGCTGATTGAGTAACAGCGTGTTCGGCAAGTCGGCACTGGCCTTGAAACCGTCGGCGGTGATACGCACTTTGGCTGGCAGGTTCTCCACCAGCGGTTGCAGTTCGCCGCTCAGTTGTCCGTTCAGATAGCCGCTGCTGTCGGCTTTCAGGTTCAGGGTTTTGAGCAAGTCGCCATCGACCTTCAGGGCCAGCGCCCACGGTTCAGTACCCGGCGCCGGCAGGGTCAATTTGCCTTCAGCCTTGAGCGGCCAGTTGCCGGTCGGTTGCAGCAAACCGGACAGATTCAGGCTCAGCTCATCGCGCTGCAATTGCACCGAATCGATCTGCAAGCCGTTGACCGTCCAGTGCGCCGCCAATTGCAGACCTTTGAGCTGTTCGCTGCCATTGAACAGCAGGCTGCCGACCTGAATGTCCCCCAATTCGAGCGCCACGGGCAGCTGCAAATCCGGAAGACTGATCGGTCCGCTGCTCTCTTCCTGCGCACCAGGCGGGAATTGCAGGCTGACCTGATCGGCCTTCAACTGCTCGATACACAAGGTCATGCGCGTCAGGCACAACGGCGACCAGGCAAAAATGACTTTATTGAGTTCGACCTGGCTGGTGTCTTGCTGCCACAGAACACGGTCGGCGCTCCACTGTCCGCCCAAGCGACCCTGGAAATTATCCAGGCTCAGCCCCGGTACAAACCCCAGCGCCCAGCGACTGCCCGTCGCCGTACCCAGCACCGTGGTCAGCGTCAAAACCACCAACAGCAGCAGCGCCGTGATCGCCAGCAGCGTTACTTTCAAGCCACGCTTCACAAAAACAGGCTTCACAACTCAGGCCCCATGGAAAAGTGCAGTCGAATGCCACCATCGTCGTCCATCGCATGGGCCAGGTCGAGGCGGATCGGCCCCACCGGCGAGACCCAGCGCACGCCGATACCGACCCCGGTCTTGAGGTTCGGCAGTTCGAGGGTATTGAAGGCGTTGCCCTGGTCGATAAAGGTCGCAACCCGCCATTTTTCAGCAACAGAGTACTGATACTCGGCACTGGCGGTGACCATGTAACGGCCGCCGATGCGATCGCCCTGGTTGTTTTCCGGGGACAGGCTCTGGTAGTCGTAACCACGCACGCTCTGGTCGCCACCGGCAAAGAACCGCAGCGAAGGAGGTATCGATTTATAGCCGTTGGTGGCGCTGCCGCCGACCTGTACCCGACCGAGTAAACGGTGCTTGTCGAACACCGTGGTCAGGCCTTTGACCAGCGCCGTGCCGTACAGCAAGTTGTTGTCCGAACCCAAGCCTTCCTTGGCCACTTTGGTTTCGAATTCCAGGCGATAACCGTTGTGCGGATCGATGCGGTTGTCGCTTTTGAGGTACGAATAGCTCACGCCGGGCATCAGCAAGGTGCTGAGCCCGGAGTCGTCACCCAGCCGGTATTCCTCGCGTTGCCACTTGAGCGACACCACCCGCTGCCAACCGCTGGGTAACTTGCTGTGCCATTCCGGGCCCAGCGTCAGCAACTTGCTGAGGCTGTCCTTGTCGGCGATTTCTTCATTCTGATAACCACCGGCGAAGCGCAGTTTGTCGGTCAGCGGTGGGTCCAGCGGGATGTCGTAGAACACCCCGACGTTTTGCCGCGGCGCCGAGATTTCGGTCTCCCAGCCATAGCTGTGGCCCTGTGGATTGACCCAGTGGCGGGTCCAGTTGGCCTTGACCCGGGGGCCGACGTCGGTGGAATAGCCAAGGCCAAGGCCCATGGTTCGCGGCTTGCGGGTTTCCAGTTTGACGTCCACCGGGATCACATCCTCCTTGGATGCCGTCGGAGCCGCATCGACCCGCACGCCTTCGAAGTAACCACTCGATTGCAGCGCCTGGTTGAGTTCGGCGATCAGTTCGGAGTCATAGGGCGTGCCAGCCTTGAACGGCACCATGCGTTGCAGCAGATCCTCGTCGAACGGCGTGTCGCCCTCGAAGCTGACCTTGCCCAGGGAATAACGCGGGCCGCTGTCGTAAATCAGTTCGATATCGGCCACACCGGCCCGCGGATCGACCGACAGCTTCGAACGGGTAAAACGGCCGCTGAAAAAACCGTAGCGCGAGGCCTGGTTCTGGATCAGGCGCTTGGCGTCGTCGTACTGGCCATGGTTAAGCACTGCACCGGTTTGCAGCGCATGGCTCTTGGGCACACGAAAGGCTTTGAGGGACGCCGCCGGGCCGTCGACGCGGATGGTGACGTTGCGCAAATGCACCGGCTCACCGGGCTCGATGTTGAGTATCAGACGCGGCGTCTTGCCGCCCTTCACATCGCTGTCGATCTGCGGCTGGTAATAACCCAGGGCCTGGGCAGCCTTGCGCGCCTGCTCCTCAGCGCCACGACTGAAGCGCAACAAGGCTTCTTCGTCACGATCGCCGAGACTGCCGATATAGCCCTCTATATTGGCTTTCAGTGCATCGTTGGACGGGTTGATCCGCACATCCAATTCACTTTGGGCCAGTGCCGCGCAGCTGCTGATCAGCATGAGCACGCCACTGGTTATTCTTCCTGGAAACTTCATAGGCGCGGATGCTATCACGTGCGGGTTCGTAAACAGTGGGAGCGTGATAGAGCCTGGCGCGTCTGTAAAGTTCGCCGTTCAAGCCGTGGCGGTTTGTACCACCTGAGGGTTGGCGTGGAAAAACACATGCTCGCGTACCGGCCCTACGGCCACTTCGCCGATTTCCTCATAGCCCTGCCGCTTGTAGAAATCCAGGTAACGCGGATCCCCGGTATCGAGCATCACCCCTTGGGAACTTTCATCCACCGCGCACCAGTTGTGCACCGCTTGCAGCAACTGCTCGCCGAAGTGTTTGCCTTGGAATTGCGGATGAATGCCCAGCAACGGCAGGACATGCACCGAGTCCGACGGCGCACAGGCCGCGACCGCATCGTGATACTCAAGGTAGCGGCGGGTGCAGCGAAAGCCGGTGCTGAGTACCATCCGCAGGCGCCAGGCCCAGCTTTCGGTGATGCCCAGCCGACGTTGCGGCGGCGCGATCAGAGCGATGCCGATCAAGCGGTCATTGACCAGTAGGCCAATGGCCGGTAAGTCCTGCAGGAAGTGCTGCTGGACCAGTTCCCGTACGGTGGCGCGCACCCGCTGTTCGTACCCGGGGCGCTCCGACTCGAACAGGTAACTGAAGGTCGGCTCGTGCCGGTAAGCCTGGTACAACAACGAACGCGCTTCGCGGGAATAGCCGCTGTCGAGCATGTGGATATCGGCGATGGCGGTGGAGGTTTCGGGCATGACGGTTGATCTCCCCGGCGCGGCGCGGGTGGCTGCGCTCTTATTCGTACGAGCCTATGGGTGATGACACAGTTCCCCCACAGGTATAGACCAGAGTGAATCGCTGTGGGAGCGGTAGAGGGTTCAGGCTGGCTGCACCGGCCTCATCGCGGCGATCCGACTTGCCCGCGAAGAGGCCCGCACTGCCAACAAAGATCTGACAGAACACATTGAATCCCCCAACACTGGCTCCATTGCACCATGTCAGCTAGCATCGCCCTTTTGCCAGGACTGCCGACCATGAAGATTGTCTCCTTCAACATCAACGGGCTGCGCGCCCGTCCCCATCAGCTGGCGGCGCTGATTGAAAAGCACCAGCCCGATGTGATCGGCTTGCAGGAAACCAAGGTCCACGATGACCAGTTTCCGCTCGAAGAAATCAAGGCCCTGGGCTATCACGTGTATTTCCACGGGCAAAAGGGGCACTACGGCGTGGCCCTGCTCTCGCGTCAGGAGCCACTGGCCCTGCACAAAGGTTTCGCCACCGATGAAGAAGACGCGCAGCGGCGCTTCATCTGGGGCACATTCGCCGACGCCAATGGTGTGCCGGTGACCATCATGAACGGCTACTTCCCACAAGGTGAAAGCCGCGACCACCCGACCAAATTCCCGGCCAAGCAACGTTTCTACAGCGATTTGCAGCAACTGCTGGAAAGCCAGTTCAAGAACGAGCAGCCGCTGGTAGTCATGGGCGATGTGAACATTTCCCCGGAAGACTGCGACATCGGGATCGGTCCGGACAACATGAAGCGCTGGCTGAAAACCGGCAAATGCAGCTTCCTGCCGGAAGAGCGCGAGTGGATGGCCCGCTTGAAAAACTGGGGCCTGGTGGACAGCTTCCGTCACCTCAACCCGGATGTGGCCGATCGTTTCAGCTGGTTCGACTACCGCAGCCGCGGTTTTGAAGACGAGCCCAAGCGCGGCCTGCGCATCGACTTGATCCTGGCGTCCCACGGCTTGCTGCCGCGGGTCAAGGATGCGGGCGTGGATTACGAGCTGCGCGGCATGGAGAAACCCTCGGATCATGCGCCGATCTGGCTTGAATTGAGCTGATCTCAAGCACAGCGCAATTCCCCCCCTGTGGGAGCGAGCCGGCTCGCTCCCACAGGGGAAAGCGTCATATTTCGGAAACCTTACTGACTTAATCTCCCGACACCTCTTTCGCTATGTAAGGTGCCGGCATGACGCTGCGCGTGTTGTTCCTGTTGATGCTGTGCAGCTGGCTGCCATTGACGGCCTCGGCCAGCGATTTACCGACGCCCGAACAAGGCCCGGTGCTGCGCATCCAGGGTTCCAACACCATCGGCGCGGCATTGGGCCCGGCGTTGGTCGAAGGCTTGATGCGCCAACAGGGCCTTGTCAAAGTACATGCCGAGGCCCCTGACAAGGCCAATGAACTGCGGATCGTCGGTGAAACCGCACTGGGACGCCGGGTCGAGGTAGAGCTCACGGCCCACGGTTCCAGCACCGGCTTCAGCGCGCTGAAAACCGGCAGCGCCGATCTGGCGGCCTCATCACGTCCGATCAAGGATCGCGAGGTGACCGACCTCCAGTCACTGGGTGATCTGAAAAGCCCTGGTGCCGAACAGGTCATCGCCATCGACGGCCTGGCGATCATCCTTCACCCGCAGAATCCGCTGAACCAACTCGACACCGTGCAACTGGCGCGCATTTTCAGTGGCGAAGTCAAAACCTGGGAAGATCTCGGCGGCAGCGGCGGGACGATTCATCTATATGCGCGGGATGATCAGTCCGGCACGTACGACACCTTCAAGGAACTGGTCCTCAGTGGCCACGGAAAAACCCTCGGCGGCAGCGCGAAACGCTTTGAATCCAGCGAACAATTGTCCGACGCGGTCAGCCTCGACCCGCAAGGCATAGGCTTTATTGGACTGCCTTACGTGCGCAATGCCAAAGCCGTAGCGATTGTCGATGGTCAATCCCAGGCCATGCTGCCGCAGGGCAGCCTGATTGCCACCGAAGACTATCCGCTGTCCCGCCGCTTGTTCTTTTACCTGCCGCCAAACGGGAAAAATCCCTGGGCCGAGGCGCTGGTGGCCTTTGCCCAAAGCAGCCAGGGCCAGGCGATTGTTGCCGCCAACGGTTTCATCGCCCAGACCGTGCAAGCCATGGCCGTCACCCCCAATGCGCTGATGCCCGAGGGCTATCAGGAACTCAGCCGCCACGCCCAACGACTGAGCGTCAACTTTCGCTTCGAAGAAGGCAGCGCCAGCCTCGACAACAAGGCCCGGCAGGACCTGTCACGGGTACTCGACTATATAAAGCAGCATGACAAAACCGATCGGCAAGTCACGCTGGTGGGTTTTGGCGATGCCAAGAGCGACCCGGCGCGTGCCGACCTGTTGTCGAAACTGCGGGCCATGACGGTACGGCGGGAACTGGTGAAAAGCGGCGTGGTGCTGCGCGAAATTCGCGGCTTCGGTGCCGAAATGCCGGTGGCGGCCAACAGCGCGGATGAAGGACGGATCAAGAATCGGCGGGTTGAGGTTTGGGTTTATTGAATCAGGTGTTTCTGTGTTGAATGGGCCTATGCCATCGCGGGCAAGTCGGATCGCCGCACCGCCGCTCCCACAGGGATCACACTCAACCTGTGGGAGCGGCGATCCGACTTGCCCGCGATGAACGATAACGCGGACTTACTGCCCGCTACGCAGCATCTCTTTCGGTACGTACTTGCCGATTTCGAACTTGCCGATCGCCGCGCGGTGCACTTCATCCGGGCCGTCGGCCAGGCGCAGGGTGCGCTGCATCGCGTACATATAGGCCAACGGGAAATCGTTCGACACCCCTGCCCCGCCATGGATCTGGATCGCCCGGTCGATCACCCGCAAGGCCACGTTCGGCGCCACCACTTTGATCTGCGCGATTTCGCTCTTCGCCACTTTGTTGCCGACGGTGTCCATCATGTACGCCGCTTTCAACGTCAACAGGCGGGCCATGTCGATTTCCATCCGCGAGTCGGCGATCTTGTCGATGTTGCCGCCCAGGCGCGCCAGAGGCTTGCCGAACGCGGTGCGGTTCACCGAGCGTTTGCACATCAGCTCCAGCGCGCGCTCAGCCATGCCGATCGAGCGCATGCAGTGGTGAATCCGGCCTGGGCCGAGACGACCTTGAGCAATCTCGAAGCCGCGTCCTTCGCCCAGCAGGACGTTTTCGTACGGCACCCGTACGTTTTCAAACAGCACTTCGGCGTGACCGTGGGGTGCATCGTCATAACCGAACACCGGCAGCGGACGCACGATCTTCACGCCGGGGGTATCGACCGGCACCAGAATCATCGAGTGTTGCGCGTGGCGTGGCGCGTCGGGATTGCTCAGGCCCATGAAGACCAGGATCTTGCAACGCGGGTCACAGGCGCCGGAAGTCCACCATTTCTTGCCGTTGATGACCCACTCATCGCCATCACGCACCGCGCGGGCCGCCATGTTGGTGGCATCGGAGGACGCAACGTCCGGCTCGGTCATGGCGAACGCCGAGCGGATCTCGCCGCGCAGCAGCGGCTCCAGCCAACGTTGTTTCTGTTCTTCGTTGGCGTAACGCACCAGCACTTCCATGTTGCCGGTGTCCGGCGCCGAGCAGTTGAACGGCTCCGGCCCCAGCAGCGAGCGGCCCATGATTTCCGCCAGCGGCGCGTATTCAAGGTTGGTCAGGCCGGCGCCGAGTTCGGACTCAGGCAGAAACAAATTCCACAAGCCTTCGGCCTTGGCCTTGAGTTTGAGTTCTTCCATGATCGCGGTCGGCTGCCAGCGATCGCCTTCGGCAACCTGGCGCTCGAACACGGCTTCGGCGGGATAGACGTAGGTGTCCATGAACGCGGTCACGCGCTCACGCAGTTCTTGCACCTTGGGCGAATAAGCGAAATCCATGGGCAGCTCTACCTTTTCGAGGGTTTCAGAGGAGTTGTTCAAGACATGCGATCGATGCTAGAACAGCTACGAAAATTTACCTAGCCTATTTTCGGCGTGTATTAACATTCATCACCGATATATGATCGACTGATAGCCAAGGCTACCCGTCCACACAATAAGAGAGCCGCGTAAATGAATCTGAGCAAGGTCGACCTCAACCTTTTCATCGTCTTCGACGCGATCTACACCGAAGCCAACCTGACCCGCGCCGGGCAGATTGTCGGCATTACCCAACCCGCGGTGTCGAACGCACTGGCCCGCCTGCGCGAGACCTTCAACGATCCGCTGTTCGTCCGCACCGCCCAGGGCATGGTGCCCACGCCGATGGCGCAGAACATCATCGGCCCCGTGCGTAACGCCCTTTCGCTGCTGCGGGTATCGGTCCAGGAAAGCCGCATTTTCAACCCGCTGCAGGCGGTGAAGACGTACCGCATCAGCATGACCGACCTGACCGAAGCGGTGATCCTGCCGCCGCTGTTCCAGCGCCTGCGCCGCCTCGCACCGACGGTGATCATCGAGAGTTTCCTGTCCAAGCGCCGTGAGACCACCAAGGAGCTGGCGGCCGGTCGCCTCGATTTCGCCGTGGACGCACCGCTCAACACCGACCCCCAGGTGCGCCACGTCAAGTTGATGGAAGACCGCTACGTCTGTGCGATGCGCAAAGGGCACCCGCTGGCGGCCAAAGAGAAATTCACCCTGGACGATTACCTGGGCCTGACCCACATCCATATTTCCAGTCGTCGCAGCGGTTTGGGTCATGTCGACCTGGCCTTGGGCAAGATGGGCATCCAGCGCAAGATCGCCCTGCGCTCCCAGCATTACCTGATGGCCTCGCAAGTGTTGCAGCAGACCGACATGGTCATGACCGTGCCGGAACGCTTCGCCCGCCGTAACGATCTGCACGCCTTCAGCCTGCCGGTCAACGATGTGCCGCCGGTGGAAACCCACCTCTACTGGCACGAAAGCACCGACCAGGACCCGGCCAACCGCTGGATGCGCGAACAGATGATCGAGCTGTGCCAGCAGGTGACGGCGCATGAGAAGAAGCTGGAGAAGATATAAGGCTTTACACCGAGTTATCGTTCTTCGCGCCCGCTCCCACAGTTTCAGCGTGATCCCTGTGGGAGCGGCGGTGCGGCGATCCGACTTGCCCGCTAAGAGGCCATTGATGACACCGAGAAACCCTGCCCCTTGACGTAAACGTCAACCTGCCATTAGCTTAGCGCCATGACCTTTTGCGAGCGCTTCCATGAGCAGCCAGACCTACAGCATTTCCGACCTCGCCCGCGAGCTCGACATCACCACCCGGGCTATTCGTTTCTATGAAGAGCAAGGCCTGCTCAGCCCCGAACGCCGTGGTCAGGAACGCATCTATTCGCCCCGTGACAAAGTCAGCCTGAAGCTGATCCTGAGGGGCAAACGCATCGGTTTTTCCCTGGCCGAATGCCGCGAATTGATCGAACTCTACGACCCGTCCAGCGGTAACACCAAGCAACTGCACAGCATGCTGGCCAAGATCAGCGAGCGTCGGGAACAGCTGGAACAGCAGCTGCTGGACATCGAACAGATGAAACTGGAGCTTGATACCGCTGAAGAGCGCTGTGTGCAGGCGCTGGAGCAAACCCTCAAGAATCAACAGGCCGTGTAGGAGCGAGCTCTGCTCGCGATGGTCGTCAACGATGACGCGGGTTGTCTGGATGAACGCGTCGCCGGGACGTTTTTCGCGAGCATGCTCGCTTCTACAGGGCCTTCAACCAATACAGGTCGAACCCCATGTCCCTCCCACCCCATGTACGCCTTGTCGAAGTCG
>NZ_SCOO01000011.1:0-145700 GCF_005502415.1 Pseudomonas sp. G(2018)
CCTACGATATTCGCGGCACTGTCCCGGAATTTCTGAACGCCGAAACGGCTTACTGGCTCGGTCGTGCCATCGGTGCCCAAAGCTTGGCCCAGAATGAACCGAATGTTTCCGTCGGCCGTGACGGGCGTCTCTCCGGCCCGGAACTGGTGGAGCAACTGATCCAGGGCCTGGCCGACAGCGGCTGCCACGTCAGCGATGTCGGCCTGGTACCAACCCCTGCGCTGTACTACGCCGCCAACGTACTGGCTGGCAAATCCGGCGTGATGCTGACCGGCAGCCACAACCCATCGAACTACAACGGCTTCAAGATCGTCATCGCTGGCGACACCCTCGCCAACGAGCAGATTCAGGCCCTGCATGACCGCCTCAAGAGCAACAACCTGAGCAGCGGCCAGGGCAGCATTACCAAGGTCGAGATCCTCGACCGCTACACCACCGAAATCGTCCAGGACATAAAACTGGCCCGACGCCTGAAGGTCGTGGTGGACTGCGGCAACGGCGCTGCCGGCGTGATTGCCCCACAACTGATCGAAGCACTGAACTGCGAAGTCATCCCGCTGTTCTGTGAAGTCGACGGCAATTTCCCGAACCATCACCCGGACCCGGGCAAGCTGGAAAACCTGGTAGACCTGATCGCCAAGGTCAAGGAAACCAACGCTGACCTAGGCCTGGCCTTCGACGGCGATGGCGACCGCGTGGGCGTGGTCACCAACACCGGCAGCGTCGTGTTCCCGGACCGCCTGCTGATGCTGTTCGCCAAGGACGTGGTAGCACGCAACCCCGACGCGGAAATCATCTTCGACGTCAAATGCACCCGCCGCCTGATCCCGTTGATCAAGGAATATGGCGGTCGTCCGCTCATGTGGAAGACCGGTCATTCGTTGATCAAAAAGAAAATGAAACAATCCGGTGCCCTGTTGGCCGGCGAAATGAGCGGCCACATCTTCTTCAAGGAGCGCTGGTTCGGTTTCGACGACGGCATCTACAGCGCCGCACGGTTGCTGGAAATCCTCAGCAAGGAAAAATCGTCGGCTGAAGAATTGTTCGCAACCTTCCCGAACGATATTTCTACGCCAGAAATCAATATCCATGTGACCGAAGAGAGCAAATTCAGCATCATTGATGCACTGCACGATGCACAGTGGGGCGAAGGCGCTGACCTGACCACCATTGACGGCGTGCGAGTCGACTATGCCAAAGGCTGGGGCCTGGTTCGCGCCTCCAACACCACACCGGTGCTGGTACTGCGCTTCGAGGCCGATGACGAGGCTGAATTGCAGCGCATCAAGGACGTCTTCCATGTCCAGTTGAAGCGTGTTGCACCTGATCTCCAACTACCGTTCTGATTCACCCGGAGCCCTGAATGACCCTCGAACGCGAAGCCGCCGCCAACACCGCCAAGGTCCTGTCCGAAGCGCTGCCTTACATTCGCCGCTATGTCGGCAAGACACTGGTGATCAAATACGGCGGCAACGCGATGGAAAGCGAGGAGCTGAAAACCGGCTTCGCCCGCGACATCGTGCTGATGAAAGCCGTCGGCATCAACCCTGTGGTCGTTCATGGTGGCGGTCCGCAAATCGGTGACTTGCTCAAGCGCCTGTCGATCGAGAGCCACTTTGTCGATGGCATGCGCGTCACCGACGCAGCAACCATGGACGTGGTGGAAATGGTCCTCGGCGGCCAGGTCAACAAGGACATCGTCAACCTGATCAACCGTCATGGCGGCAGCGCCATTGGCCTGACCGGTAAAGACGCCGAGCTGATTCGCGCGAAGAAACTCACCGTCACCCGCCAGACCCCGGAGATGACCCAGCCGGAAATCATCGACATCGGCCACGTCGGCGAAGTGGTCGGGATCAATACCGACCTGTTGAACCTGCTGGTCAAAGGCGATTTTATCCCGGTGATCGCGCCAATCGGCGTCGGCGCCAACGGCGAGTCGTACAACATCAACGCTGACCTGGTGGCCGGCAAGGTTGCCGAAGCACTGAAGGCCGAGAAACTGATGCTGCTCACCAACATCGCCGGCCTGATGGACAAGTCTGGCAAGGTGCTGACCGGCCTGAGTACGCAGCAGGTCGACGATCTGATCGCCGATGGCACCATCTACGGCGGCATGCTGCCGAAGATCCGTTGCGCGCTGGAAGCGGTCCAGGGTGGCGTGGGTAGCTCGCTGATCATCGACGGCCGCGTGCCGAATGCGATTCTGCTGGAAATCTTCACCGATACCGGCGTGGGCACCTTGATCAGCAATCGCAAGCGCCACTAAGCGATAGCGGATGCAAAAAGACCCCGCTCAGCCTGGCTGAGCGGGGTCTTTTTTTCACCTCGACCTCTGTGGGAGCGGGCTTGCCCGCGATAGCTATCTGTCAGCCAACATCACCGTCGACTGACATTCCGTCATCGCGGGCAAGCCCGCTCCCACAAAAGGCGGTATGCGTTAAACGCCGAACTGGGCGCGGTACGCTTCCACGGCCGGCAAGTGCTGCTTGAGCTGCGGATCGTCAGCCAGGAACTCCAGCACCTGGTTCAGCGAAACAATGCTGATCACCGGAATGCCGAAATCGCGCTCCACTTCCTGGATGGCCGACAACTCACCGTTGCCACGTTCCTGACGATTCAGGGCTATCAGCACACCAGCAGCCTTGGCACCCTCCTGGGAAGCGATGATCTGCATCACTTCACGGATAGCGGTACCGGCCGTGATCACGTCGTCGATGATCAGCACATCGCCGGTCAGCGGTGCGCCAACCAGGCTGCCGCCTTCGCCGTGAGCCTTGGCTTCCTTGCGGTTGAAGCACCATGGCAGGTCACGGTTGTGATGCTCGGCCAGTGCCACGGCAGTGGTCGCCGCCAAAGGGATGCCCTTATAGGCCGGACCAAACAGAACATCGAAGGCAATGCCGCTTTCAGCAATGGCTGCGGCGTAGAAACGACCCAGCTGCGCCAGGGCCGAACCCGAATTGAACAGGCCCGCGTTGAAGAAGTAAGGACTCGTGCGCCCGGACTTCAGGGTGAACTCACCGAAGCGCAAAACGCCGCGATCGATGGCAAAACGAATGAAATCGCGCTGATACGCTTGCATGAAAAAAACCCCAAATACCACGGATTTAGCTAATTAGCTTGACGCCGTGTATCATACACGCACGCGATTTTTGGGGCCATTTATGCGGATCATCAGTGTGAACGTCAATGGTATTCAGGCTGCAGTCGAGCGAGGTTTGCTCAGTTGGCTGCAAGCACAGAATGCCGACGTCATCTGCCTGCAGGACACCCGTGCCTCCGCCTTTGAACTGGACGATCCAGCCTTCCAACTGGATGGATACTTCCTTTATGCCTGCGATGCCGAAGTTCCCGCCCAAGGTGGCGTGGCTTTGTATTCGCGGTTGCAACCGAAGGCTGTCATCAGCGGTCTCGGTTTCGAGACGGCCGACCGCTACGGGCGCTACCTGCAAGCCGATTTCGACAAAGTCAGTATTGCAACGTTGCTGCTGCCGTCGGGTATGAACGGCGATGAGGACTTGAATCAGAAGTTCAAGCTCATGGACGACTTCGCCAAGTACCTGGACAAGCAACGGCGCAAACGCCGCGAGTACATTTATTGTGGCTCGCTGTACGTGGCGCAACAGAAGCTGGACATCAAGAACTGGCGCGACAGCCAGCAATCCCCGGGCTTCCTGGCGCCTGAACGCGCCTGGATGGACGAGATTGTCGGCAACATGGGTTATGTCGATGCCCTGCGCGAAGTCAGCCGCGAAGGCGACCAGTACAGCTGGTGGCCGGATAACGAACAGGCCGAAATGCTCAACCTCGGCTGGCGCTTCGACTATCAGCTGCTGACCCCGGGCCTGCGCCGCTTCGTGCGTAGCGCACGCCTGCCACGTCAGCCGCGGTTCTCGCAACACGCGCCGCTGATCGTGGACTACGACTGGACGCTGACCATCTAAACGTCAGATGCAAAAAAAGCCGACAGCAATGTCGGCTTTTTTGTGGGTACTGATTTTGTGCTTTTTGTGGGAGCGAGCAAGCCCGCTCCCACAGGGGATCTGCGTGACCGTTATTTGATCAGCCGCCAGGTGAACGGATACCGATACGGGAACCCTTCGTTGGCCTTCACGCCTGCGATGATGGTCAAGACCAGCGCACCGATCGCCACCAACCCGAACAGAAAGAACCCGATAATCACCACCATCAGCAGGAAGCAAATGGCCGAGGCAATGGCGACGGTGATCTGAAAGTTCAGCGCCTCCTTGCCTTGAGCATCGATGAACGGGTCCATCTCACGCTTCATCTGCCACAGAATCAACGGGCCGATCAGCGTGCCGAACGGAATCCAGATTCCCAGCAAGGCGGACAAGTGACAAAACATCGCCCACTGCCGAACCTCTTTGCTCGGGGTGGGAAGCAGCTGTTGCTCATCACTCATGACGCCCTCCTTGCCTGCGGTATTCCGATCAGTCAGCCAATGCAGCCTTTTGCAGATCGAAAATTTCGTTCATGCCTTTCTTGGCCAGTTCCAGCATGGCGTTCAGCTCTTCAGGCTGGAACGGCGCGCCTTCGGCAGTGCCCTGGACTTCAATGAAGCCACCAGTGCTGGTCATCACGACGTTCAGGTCGGTCTCGGCAGCCGAGTCTTCCAGATAATCGAGGTCGAGTACTGGCTCGCCCTGGTACATGCCGACGGAAACGGCACCGATCATTTGCTTGAGTGGGTCGCCGCCTTTCAGGCCGCCGCGCTTCTTGATCACTTTCAAGGCATCAACCAGAGCAACCATGGCACCGGTGATGGAAGCGGTACGAGTACCGCCGTCGGCCTGGATCACGTCGCAATCGACGTACAGGGTCACGTCGCCCAGCTTGGACATGTCCAGCGCAGCGCGCAGGGAACGACCGATCAGACGCTGGATCTCCAGGGTACGGCCGCCTTGCTTGCCGCGGCTCGCTTCACGCTGGTTACGCTCGCCGGTGGCGCGCGGCAGCATGCCGTACTCGGCGGTCAACCAACCCTGGCCCTGCCCCTTGAGGAACCGCGGCACGCCGTTTTCGACACTGACGGTGCAGATGACTTTGGTATCACCGAACTCGACCAGTACGGATCCCTCGGCGTGTTTGGTGTAGTTGCGGGTAATGCGGATCGAGCGGAGCTGATCGGCAGCGCGACCACTTGGACGTTTCATAAGGGATACCTGTACGGGGACGGAAAACTGCGGAGCATTATAGAGCTGCCAGCCACGACTGGGCACTTCTAAAAAAATCCTCCGACGACTGAAGGCTCTGGATAGCCCGTCGCCGAGGGCCTGCAGTCCTTTGTGACACCGTGTGTTTGGGCGCATCCGCCGCACTGCGCTACAATCCTGCGCCTTTGCTGCCAGTCGGCTTAAATTCATTGATATCGGGTTGCCGGAACGTCAGTTCCGGGCCGATCTGCATTGCGAGGTACCTCCATGGTGCACAGCATGACCGCCTTCGCCCGCGTCGAGAAAGCCGGCGTCCAGGGCACCCTGAGCTGGGAACTGCGCTCGGTCAACAGTCGCTACCTGGAACCCCACCTGCGTTTGCCGGAGTCCTTTCGCGACCTCGAAAGCGCCGTCCGCGAGGCGCTGCGCCAGGGCGTGTCCAGGGGCAAGCTCGAATGCACCCTGCGCTTCACCGAAGAAAACACCGGCAAACCACTGCAAGTGGACCAGGCACGCGCCGCACAACTGGTTGCGGCCGCCGAGACCGTCGCCAGCCTGATCAAAAATCCGGCAGCGCTGAACCCACTCGAAGTGCTGGCCTGGCCCGGCGTATTGGTGGGCGACGCGACCGACCCGCAAGCGCTGAACGCCGAAGCACTGGCACTGTTTAACCAGGGCCTGAAAGAGCTCAAGGCCGGCCGCGAGCGCGAAGGCGCGGAGCTGGCGCGGTTGATCAATGATCGCCTGACGTCCATTGAAGAAGACGTGGTGATCCTGCGCGAACTGGTTCCGCAGATGCTCGCCACCCAGCGCCAGAAAGTGCTCGACCGCTTTGCCGACATGAAGGCCGAGATGGACCCGCAGCGCCTGGAGCAGGAAATGGTCATGCTCGCGCAAAAAAGCGACGTCGCCGAAGAACTGGATCGCCTGAGCACTCACATCATCGAAGTTCGCCGGGTCCTCAAATCCGGCGGCGCTGCCGGACGGCGCCTGGACTTCCTGATGCAGGAGCTCAACCGCGAAGCCAATACATTGGGCTCCAAAGCCTTCGACCCGCGCAGCACCCAAGCGGCGGTCAACCTCAAGGTGTTGATCGAGCAGATGCGCGAACAAGTGCAGAATATTGAGTAAGGCATACCCGACATGACCCACAGCACCGGCACCCTGTACATCATTTCCGCCCCATCGGGCGCGGGCAAGAGCAGCCTGGTCAAGGCCCTGACCGACGCCGATCCGGAGATCCGCGTTTCCGTTTCCCACACCACCCGCGCCATGCGCCCCGGTGAAGTGGACGGCGTGAACTATCACTTCGTCGAACGCAGCGAGTTCGTGAAGATGATCGAACACGGGGATTTCCTTGAGCGCGCCGAAGTGTTCGGCAATCTCTACGGCACCTCGCAAAGCCACCTGCAACAAACGCTGGATGAAGGTCACGACCTGATTCTGGAAATCGACTGGCAGGGCGCCGAGCAAGTGCGCAAGCTGATGCCTCAGGCCCGCTCGATCTTTATCCTGCCGCCGTCACTTCAAGCCCTGCACCAACGCCTGACCAATCGCGGCCAGGACAGCGACGAGATCATCGACGGCCGCATGCGCGAAGCCGTCAGTGAAATGAGCCACTACGTCGACTACGACTACCTGATCATCAATGACGATTTCGCCCACGCCCTGCACGATCTGAAGGCGATTTTCCGCGCCAATCAGCTGCAACAGAAACGCCAACAGCAACGTTTCGGCAAACTGCTGGCTGAATTGCTGGGCTAATCCACTCTTCCCAAAACCGCTGCAAGGGCTTTACATTGGCACTTGCAGCGCGTTGAAGAGCTTGATCAAAAAATCAGCGCTTCCCTAATCGCTGGTGATTTTTTAAACTGTTGAGTCCGCTCGCCCATCCGGGCAGCGCGCATATTGCATTTGCTACGAGGAAGACCATGGCCCGCGTAACCGTTGAAGACTGCCTAGAACACGTGGATAACCGCTTTGAGCTGGTCATGCTCTCTACCAAGCGTGCCCGTCAACTGGCCACCGGCGGCAAAGAGCCGAAAGTAGCATGGGAAAACGACAAGCCTACCGTCGTAGCCCTGCGTGAAATCGCTGAAGGCCTGATCGACTACGCAGCTATCGCCGAAGCCGAAATCGTTGAAGATGAACCGCTTTTTGCTGCATTCGAGGACGAGTCCAACGAGGCCGTCTAAGCCTATGCCTGGTCGACGTAGCACGGCGCGGGAACAAAGCTTTCGGCAGGAGATATCATGCCGAGCATAGACGCCCTCGCCGATCGCTTATCGACCTACCTCGGCAATGACCAGGTCAACCTGGTCCGCCGAGCGTATTTCTACGCCGAACAAGCCCACGACGGCCAACGCCGCCGTAGCGGTGAGGCGTACGTCACGCACCCGCTCGCGGTGGCGAATATTCTTGCCGACATGCATATGGACCATCAGAGCCTGATGGCAGCCATGCTGCATGACGTGATCGAAGACACCGGTATTGCCAAGGAAGCGCTGCAAGCGCAGTTCGGCGAAACCGTGGCCGAACTGGTCGATGGGGTCAGCAAACTGACCCAGATGAACTTCGAGACCAAGGCCGAAGCCCAGGCCGAAAACTTCCAGAAAATGGCCATGGCCATGGCCCGCGACATTCGCGTGATCCTGGTCAAGCTGGCCGACCGGCTGCACAACATGCGCACGCTGGAAGTGTTGTCCGGCGAAAAACGTCGGCGCATCGCCAAGGAAACCCTGGAAATCTATGCGCCCATCGCCAATCGGCTGGGCATGCACGCCATCCGCATAGAATTCGAAGACCTCGGCTTCAAGGCCATGCACCCGATGCGTTCCGCGCGGATCTACCAGGCGGTCAAACGCGCCCGGGGCAACCGCAAGGAAATCGTCAACAAGATCGAAGAGTCCCTCAGTCACTGCCTGGCCATCGATGGCATTCAGGGCGAGGTCAGCGGTCGCCAGAAGCACCTCTACGGCATCTACAAGAAAATGCGCGGCAAGCGTCGGGCCTTCAACGAGATCATGGACGTCTATGCGTTCCGGATCATCGTCGACAAGGTCGATACCTGCTACCGCGTGCTGGGTGCTGTTCATAATTTGTACAAACCGTTGCCGGGCCGCTTCAAGGATTACATCGCGATACCCAAGGCCAACGGCTATCAATCGCTGCACACCACACTGTTCGGCATGCACGGTGTTCCGATCGAGATCCAGATCCGTACCCGTGAAATGGAAGAGATGGCCAACAACGGCATCGCCGCCCATTGGCTGTACAAATCCAGTGGCGACGAGCAGCCAAAAGGCACTCACGCCCGTGCCCGCCAGTGGGTCAAAGGCGTGCTGGAGATGCAGCAGCGCGCCGGCAACTCGCTGGAATTCATCGAAAGCGTGAAGATCGACCTGTTCCCGGACGAGGTCTATGTGTTCACGCCAAAGGGCCGGATCATGGAGTTGCCCAAGGGCTCCACGGCGGTCGACTTCGCTTACGCGGTACACACCGACGTGGGCAACAGCTGTATTGCCTGTCGGATCAATCGGCGTCTCGCGCCGCTGTCCGAACCGCTGCAAAGCGGCTCCACCGTGGAAATCGTCAGCGCCCCCGGTGCGCGGCCGAACCCGGCCTGGCTCAACTTCGTGGTCACCGGCAAGGCGCGCACGCACATCCGCCATGCGCTGAAACTGCAACGCCGTTCCGAGTCCATCAGCCTGGGTGAGCGCCTGCTGAACAAAGTCCTCAATGGCTTCGACAGTTCGCTGGAGAAAATCCAGGCTGAGCGCGTCAAGGCCATGCTCACCGAGTATCGCCTCGAACTGATCGAAGACCTGCTCGAAGACATCGGCTTAGGCAATCGCATGGCATATGTGGTGGCGCGCCGGTTACTCGGCGAGGGCGAACAGTTGCCAAGTCCGGAAGGTCCGCTGGCCATTCGCGGTACTGAAGGCCTGGTACTGAGCTACGCCAAGTGCTGTACACCGATCCCGGGTGACCCGATTGTCGGCCACCTGTCCGCCGGCAAAGGCATGGTCGTGCACCTGGACAACTGCCGCAACATCAGCGAAATCCGCCATAACCCGGAAAAATGCATCCAGCTCTCATGGGCCAAGGATGTCACCGGTGAATTCAATGTCGAACTGCGCGTTGAGCTGGAGCACCAGCGTGGCCTGATCGCCCTGCTGGCCAGCAGCGTCAACGCGGCCGACGGCAACATCGAAAAAATCAGCATGGACGAACGCGATGGTCGCATCAGCGTGGTCCAACTGGTGGTCAGCGTGCACGACCGCGTGCACCTGGCCCGTGTGATCAAGAAACTGCGCGCCCTGACCGGGGTGATCCGCATCACCCGCATGCGCGCGTAGCCATCCATCAATTACAAGGAGTCATTCATGACCAAGACTGTTATCACCAGCGACAAGGCCCCGGCCGCCATCGGCACTTACTCCCAGGCGATCAAGGCTGGCAACACCGTTTACATGTCGGGTCAAATTCCTCTGGACCCAAAAACCATGGAACTGGTTGAAGGCTTCGAAGCCCAGACCGTCCAGGTCTTCGAGAACCTCAAAGCCGTGGCTGAAGCCGCCGGTGGTTCGTTCAAGGACATCGTCAAACTGAACATTTTCCTCACCGACCTGAGCCACTTCGCCAAGGTCAACGAGATCATGGGCAAGTACTTCGACCAGCCTTACCCAGCCCGCGCCGCCATTGGCGTAGCGGCCCTGCCAAAGGGTTCGCAGGTTGAAATGGATGCCATCCTGGTCATCGAGTAATGTGTCCGGCGCAGCCTCAGGCTGCGCCGACTGCTCTGCTGTAAAGAAAGCTTGAAAGGATTCCACCATGCGCAAAGCGCTTGCTCTCTCGCTGCTCGCCCTGCTTCTGGGCGGTTGTGCCAGCGACCCTGCCGACCGAGATATCAGCGGCACCTGGATCAATCAGGTGGCGATCGATGCTGCATCCAAGGGTGTCCCCCTGCGTGAAGCGCTCCAGGCCTATGGCCCGAACCTGGAATGGGACGTCAACACCAAGGCCGGTCAGGCCCGTTACACCAATGGTTTTGAAAATGTCGACGGCAAGCTGCTGGGCGAAGAGTCCGGCGCCTGGAAAATCGACTTTTACGGCAGTTCCGGCAGTGAACTGAAGCGCGACGGCAAACAACTGAGCCAGGCCGCGACCGAGAACGAACCCGCACAGGTCTTCGACCGCGCATTGATCCCGGTGCCGGATGGCGCACCGATTGGCGCCAGCTTCGAACGCGCGTTGTATTCGGCCTACATGGGCGGGAGCTGGAAAGTCATCAGCGGCCCCGGCGAAGGCAACACCGTTCAGTTCCAGGCTGACGGCCAGGTGACCGGCCTCCAGGGCGCTGATCGTTATGCGTTGTGCCTGGCCGGTGATTGCGCCTCGATGAGTGGCGGCAACGACAACATGTGGCTACAACTCAATGGCCAGGGAAATCCATGGATCTTTGCGCGCAAAGGCAAGGAGCTGGAAATCTTCCAGGCCGTGAATACCGCGCTGGCGGACGAACAGCCTCAGTTCACGCCGGGTGATCGCAAGTGGTTGCTGGAAAAGCAGTAACCCGGGTCTAACTGCAAAGAAGGTCCCATGTGGGAGCGGGCTTGCTCGCGAAGACGGATTCACATCCAACGATGATGTTGGATGTAACGGCCTCTTCGCGAGCAAGCCCGCTCCCACAGTTGTTATGGGGTGACTGGAATTCAGCAGCGTCCTTCGAGGATCGCGGCATAGCCCTCGCGGAAGCTCGGGTACTTCGGCTCCCACCCCAACGCCTTCGCCCGCGCATTACTGCAGCGCTTGCTCCCGGTGCGGCGCACAGTGGCGTCGTCCGCCCATTCGGTCACGCCCAGATACTCACGCAACCATCCCACCACATCCGCCAGTGCTGCCGGTGCGTCATCGACACCGATGTACACATCATCCAGCGCCACGCCACGCCGATCCGCCTCAAGCAAGCACGCCATCAACCCGGCGGCGTCGTCGGCATGAATCCGATTGGCATACAACGGCGGATCGACCGCTACGCGGTAACCCCGGCGCACCTGGGTCAGCAACCACTCACGGCCCGGACCGTAAATGCCGGTCAAACGTACGATGCTCGCCGGGATGCCACTATTAAGGGCAATCTGCTCGGCTTCGAGCATCACCCGCCCTGAATAGCCAGCCGCTACCGTTGGCGACTTCTCGTCAACCCACTCGCCCTCTTGCTGACCGTAAACGCTGCTACTGGAAACGAACAGCAGACGATTGGGCACCTGCCCGTAGTCGTCCAGCCACTCGAGCACATGCTTCAAGCCTTGAACGTAAGCGGCGCGGTAACCGGCCTCATCGTGATCGGTGGCGGCCGCGCAGTACACCAGGTAATCCACCGCACCAATCGGCCAGGTCGCCGGACATTCCTTGTTGAACAAGTCGCCGGCAACGCCAACCACACCCTGGGGCAGGCGCGAGATGTCGCGCCGCAGGCCATGAACCTCCCAACCGGCGGTCAACAATTGCGTGGCCAGACGGCTGCCGACATCACCGCAACCGGCGATCAAAACAGAAGGCGCGGACATCAGAGAACTCCCCTTGGAAACGGACAGACTAGCGCCGGCAATGGACGAGCGGCTAGCAATACAGGAAAAAAAGATACTCTATTACTTTTGTTAACAAGAATTACTTGCAATAATACGCACCACTTTTGTTCTCGGCCTTACGAGGCCTGGAAGAGCATCATCGTTTTTCTATCTCAGGTCCGGCCAGCATGACACGCAATCAAATCCCCGCTTCGCCAACCAAACGACCTCGCGCCTGGAGCGCGGTGGCCGCCCTGCTGCTCAGCCTGATGCTGGCACCGACCGCGGCGTTCGCTGACGCACAAACACCCGCCATCCCGGCCGCTACTGCAGCGGCCCCGGCTGACCACGCGACCGCAACCGACCCGGCCCAGGCAGCAACCGCTCAAGAATCGCTCGGCGAAGACGTTCCTGAAGTCCTCGAAGCCAACAACAGCCTGGGCATGGCTCATGACCTGTCGCCGTGGGGCATGTACCAGAACGCCGACATCATCGTGAAGATCGTGATGATCGGCCTGGCGATCGCCTCGATCATCACCTGGACCATCTGGATTGCCAAAGGCTTCGAGCTGATGGGCGCCAAGCGTCGTCTACGCAACGAAATCGTACACCTGAAGAAAGCCGCCACGCTCAAGGAAGCCGCCGCATCGGCAACCAAACCAGGTACCTTGGCCAATCTCTTGGTGCATGACGCCCTGGAAGAGATGCATTTGTCTGTCAGCAGCCGCGAGAAAGAAGGCATCAAGGAACGCGTCAGCTTCCGCCTTGAGCGCCTGGTGGCCGCCTGCGGTCGTAACATGAGCAGCGGCACCGGCGTACTCGCCACCATCGGCTCCACCGCGCCGTTCGTCGGCCTGTTCGGTACCGTATGGGGCATCATGAACAGCTTCATCGGCATCGCAAAAACCCAGACCACCAACCTCGCCGTCGTGGCCCCCGGTATCGCCGAAGCCTTGCTGGCGACTGCCCTGGGCCTGGTCGCGGCGATTCCTGCGGTGGTGATCTACAACGTGTTTGCCCGCTCCATCGCCGGTTACAAGGCGCAGGTGTCCGACGCTTCGGCAGAAGTCCTGCTGCTGGTCAGCCGCGACCTCGATCACCAGCCTGAGCGCAGCTCGCATCCGCACATGGTGAAAGTGGGGTAATCGGCCATGGGCCTGCATTTGAAAGAAGGGGCAGACGACGATCTGTCCGAAAACCATGAAATCAACGTCACGCCGTTCATCGACGTGATGCTGGTGCTGTTGATCATTTTCATGGTGGCGGCCCCGCTGGCCACCGTGGACATCAAGGTCGACCTGCCCGCGTCCACCGCCAAACCGGCACCGCGGCCAGAGAAGCCGGTGTTCCTCAGCGTCAAGGCTGACCAACGCCTGTTCCTGGGCGAAGACGAAGTGAAGGCCGAAGCACTCGGCGCCACGCTCGACGCCAGGACCCAGGGCAAAAAAGACACGACGATCTTCTTCCAGGCCGATAAAGGCGTGGATTACGGCGACCTGATGAGCGTGATGGACAACCTGCGCTCGGCCGGTTACCTGAAGGTCGGTCTGGTCGGACTCGAGACGGCAGTCAAGAAATGATCACGACGCGCCATAAGCTGACGCGCTACAGCGGTAGCCTGGCTGTGGTGCTGGGCGTTCACGCGCTGGCCATTGCGCTGGCCGTGAACTGGACGGCCCGCCCGCCCATCGAATTGCCGCCCCAGGCAATGATGGTCGAGCTGGCACCGATTCCAGCCCCGCCACCGCCCGCACCGCCGAAGGTCGTCACACCACCGCAGCCACCGGCTCCGGTTGAAGAACTGCCGATACCGAAGCTCGCCGAGGCACCAAAGGCCGAGATTGCGGTACCGAAACCGGTCAAGCCCAAGCCGAAGCCTCAACCGCCCAAGCCTGTGGAGAAAAAGCCCGAGCCGCCGAAGGAAAAACCGTCCGAAGCCAAACCGAGCGAAGCACCACCGACTCCAGCGCCGACCGAGAAATCCGCTCAGCCCGCGCCAGGTCCATCGGCCGCTCAAGTGGCGGCCAAGGCCAGCTGGCAAGGCACCCTGCTCGCGCATTTGGCCAAGTACAAAAAGTACCCGGCCAGCGCACAGGCACGGGGCAAGCAAGGCATGAACCGTCTGCGTTTCGTCGTGGATGCCGAAGGCAACGTGTTGTCGTTTGAACTGGTGGGTAGCTCCGGCACTGCCGATCTGGACCGGGCAACTCTGGACATGATTCGCCGCGCCCAGCCCCTGCCAAAACCACCGGCCGACATGCTGAACAACGGCTCCATCGAAATTGTTGCACCCTTTGTTTACTCGCTGGAAAACCGCCGGCGTTAGAAGAACCACCAAACCATTGTGGGAGCGAGCCTGCTCGCGAAGAGGCCAGCACATTTAACATCTACTGGATGTCAAACCGCTTTCGCGAGCAGGCTCGCTCCCACATAGGTTCTCGCAACAACCAGGTAGGCACCGAAAGGTGCCTTTTGCATATCTGCCAGCGGCAAACCGACATTGCCCGGTGTCACTCGACACCTACCTTCTGATAACGTGCGTCTATCGATTGCAGGCGGTATGCTTGGCCCGCATCTTCATGGACGCTTGCTATGACTCTCACAGAATTACGCTACATCGTTACCCTCGCCCAAGAGCAGCACTTCGGCCACGCGGCCGAGCGTTGCCACGTCAGCCAGCCGACTCTGTCGGTGGGCGTGAAAAAGCTTGAAGACGAACTCGGTGTGCTGATTTTCGAGCGCAGTAAAAGTGCCGTGCGCCTGACTCCGGTGGGTGAAGGCATTGTGGCCCAGGCCCAAAAAGTTCTGGAACAGGCCCAAGGCATTCGCGAACTGGCCCAGGCCGGCAAGAACCAGCTGACCGCGCCGCTGAAAGTCGGCGCTATCTATACCGTCGGCCCGTACCTGTTTCCACACCTGATTCCGCAACTGCACCGGGTCGCTCCGCAGATGCCGTTGTACATCGAAGAAAACTTCACCCATGTGCTGCGCGATAAGCTGCGCAACGGTGAGCTCGATGCGATCATTATCGCCCTGCCGTTCAACGAAGCCGACGTGCTGACCCTGCAGCTATACGATGAGCCGTTCTACGTGCTGATGCCGGCCCAGCACCCGTGGACGCAAAAGGAATCCATCGACGCCGGCTTGCTCAACGACAAGAGCCTGCTGCTGCTCGGCGAAGGCCACTGCTTCCGCGACCAGGTACTGGAAGCCTGCCCGACCCTGACCAAAGGCAACGACGGCGCCAAGCACACCACGGTGGAGTCCAGCTCGCTGGAAACCATTCGCCACATGGTCGCATCCGGCCTCGGCGTTTCGATCCTGCCGCTGTCGGCGGTCGACAGCCATCACTACGCCCCCGGCGTGATCGAAGTTCGGCCGCTGTCCGCACCAACGCCCTATCGCACCGTGGCCATCGCCTGGCGCGCAAGTTTCCCGCGACCCAAGGCAATCGAAATCCTCGCCGACTCCATTCGCCTGTGCTCGGTGGCCAAGCCGTCCGCGCAGGTGGTGGCGGGCTAAGCAAGCGTCATGACCGAGTTGTCGCAAGTGTCGGTGACGGCACTCAAGGGTGTCGGTGAAGCCATGGCCGAGAAACTGGCCAAGGTTGGCCTGGAAAATCTCCAGGACGTGCTGTTTCACCTGCCGCTGCGATATCAGGACCGCACCCGTGTGGTCCCGATCGGCGCGCTGCGCCCCGGGCAAGATGCCGTGATCGAAGGCACCGTCAGCGGTGCCGATGTGGTCATGGGGCGTCGCCGCAGTCTGGTGGTGCGCCTGCAGGATGGCACCGGCGGACTCAGTCTGCGCTTCTACCATTTCAGCAACGCACAGAAAGAAGGCCTCAAGCGCGGCACACGGATTCGCTGCTACGGCGAAGCGCGGCCAGGCGCGTCGGGACTGGAAATCTACCACCCGGAATACCGCGCCCTTACTGGCGACGAACCGCCGCCGGTGGATGAAACCCTGACCCCGGTGTACCCGCTCACCGAAGGCCTGACGCAACAACGCCTGCGCCAACTGTGTATGCAAACCCTGACGTTGCTCGGTCCCACCAGCCTGCCCGACTGGCTGCCGACCGAACTGGCCCGTGATTACCAACTGGCGCCACTGGCCGATGCGATCCGCTATCTGCACCATCCGCCGGCCGATGCCGATGTCGACGAACTCGCCCTCGGTCATCACTGGGCGCAGCATCGCCTGGCCTTCGAGGAGCTGCTGACCCATCAGCTGTCCCAGCAGCGGCTGCGCGAAAGCATGCGCTCGCTGCGCGCGCCGGCCATGCCCAAGGCCACGCACCTACCGGCCCAATACCTGGCCAACCTCGGCTTCAACCCCACGGGCGCGCAACAACGGGTCGGTAACGAAATCGCCTACGACCTGAGTCAGCGCGAGCCCATGCTGCGGCTGATTCAGGGCGACGTCGGCGCGGGTAAAACCGTAGTCGCCGCCCTCGCCGCGCTGCAGGCCCTGGAAGCCGGTTATCAAGTGGCGCTGATGGCGCCAACTGAAATTCTCGCCGAGCAACACTTCATCACCTTCAAGCGCTGGCTCGAACCGCTGGGCATCGAGGTTGCGTGGCTGGCCGGCAAACTCAAGGGCAAGAACCGGGTGGCCGCGCTGGAGCAAATCGCCAACGGCACACCAATGGTGGTCGGCACCCATGCGCTGTTCCAGGACGAAGTACAGTTCAAGAACCTGGCGCTGGTGATTATCGACGAGCAGCACCGCTTCGGCGTGCAGCAGCGACTGGCCTTGCGGCAGAAAGGCGTCGGCGGGCGCATGTGTCCGCACCAGCTGATCATGACCGCCACCCCGATCCCGCGCACATTGGCCATGAGCGCCTACGCCGACCTCGACACCTCGATCCTCGACGAATTGCCGCCCGGCCGGACCCCGGTCAATACCGTGCTGATCACCGACACCCGACGCGTCGAAGTCATCGAACGGGTGCGCAGCGCCTGTGCCGAAGGGCGTCAGGCCTATTGGGTCTGCACGCTGATCGAAGAGTCGGAAGAACTGACCTGCCAGGCCGCCGAAACCACCTACGAAGACCTGACCGCCGCCCTAGGCGAGCTGAAAGTGGGGCTGATCCATGGCCGCATGAAGCCTGCCGAAAAAGCCGCGGTGATGGCCGAGTTCAAGGCCGGTAACCTGCAACTACTGGTGGCTACCACCGTGATCGAAGTCGGCGTGGACGTGCCCAACGCCAGCCTGATGATTATCGAAAACCCCGAACGCCTGGGCCTGGCACAACTGCACCAGTTGCGTGGCCGCGTCGGCCGGGGCAGCGCCGTCAGCCATTGCGTACTGCTCTACCATCCGCCGTTGTCGCAGATCGGTCGTCAGCGCCTGGGCATCATGCGCGAAACCAACGACGGCTTTGTCATCGCCGAAAAAGACCTCGAACTGCGTGGCCCCGGCGAAATGCTCGGCACACGGCAGACGGGCCTGCTCCAGTTCAAGGTCGCCGACCTGATGCGCGATGCCGATCTGTTACCCGCCGTGCGCGACGCCGCTCAGGCCTTGCTGGAGCGCTGGCCGGACCATGTCAGCCCGTTACTCGACCGCTGGCTCCGTCACGGGCAGCAATACGGCCAAGTGTGAGCAGCGTCGCAGTTTCTGGAGGATGGGTTTGAGCAAGCTGGTTATACTCCTGCAATTGTTTTAGTCCGGATACAGACCATGACCGAAGTTGCCCTCGCACCCGCCTCCCCGCACGCTCCGTCGGTTATTCGGCTGCTGCTGGGCAAACTGGGCATTGCCTACGAAGAAGTCCTCGATCATCACGGCTTGAACCCCGCCAGAAAAGTCCAGGCTGTACTGCTCGATGACGCCATTGGCGCGCTGATGGTGCTGTTTCCGCAGAGCCAGTTGCTCGATCTCAACCGCCTCACCGAACTCACTGGCCGCCGCCTCACCGCCGTACCGACCGAGCGCCTGGTAAAAATGCTGGGCAAACACAGCCTGAGCCTGCTGCCAGGCCTGCCGGCCCTCACCAGTTCGCCGTGCCTGTATGACGAAAGCCTGTTGCGCGAG
Source organism: Pseudomonas sp. G(2018) (assembly GCF_005502415.1). NCBI lineage: Bacteria > Pseudomonadati > Pseudomonadota > Gammaproteobacteria > Pseudomonadales > Pseudomonadaceae > Pseudomonas > Pseudomonas sp. G(2018). Next base: position 17,789 of record NZ_SCOO01000011.1, read on the forward strand.
CCGACGGTGCTGGTCAATTCGGGTGAGCCAGGCGTCCTGCTGGAAATCACCAGCGAAGCGTTCAAATCGATGCTCAACAAGGCCAGCGCCGCCAACTTCGGCGAAGCCCTGAGCAGCATTCGTCCGAACCTCGACCGCCCCGATGATGACCGCGCGGAAATCACCCAGGCGGTCCAGGCATTCACCGCGCGGCGCATCCAGCAACGCCTGGAAGCAACCATCGAAATTCCGCCGCTGGCCGAAACCGCGCAGAAGATCATCAAGCTGCGCGTCGACCCCAACGCCACCATCGACGACATCACCGGCGTGGTCGAAACCGACCCGGCCCTGGCCGCACAAGTGGTGAGTTGGGCTGCTTCGCCGTACTACGCTTCGCCAGGCAAGATTCGCTCGGTGGAAGATGCCATCGTGCGAGTGCTGGGTTTCGATCTGGTGATCAATCTGGCGCTGGGCCTGGCTCTTGGTAAAACCCTGAGCCTGCCTAAAGACCATCCGCAACAGAGCACACCGTACTGGCAGCAATCGATCTACACCGCGGCCGTCATCGAAGGCCTGACGCGCGCCATGCCACGCGCCCAGCGCCCGGAAGCCGGCCTGACCTACCTGGCGGGCCTGCTGCACAACTTCGGTTATCTGTTGCTGGCCCATGTGTTCCCGCCGCACTTTTCGCTGATCTGCCGCCACCTGGAGGTTAACCCGCACCTGTGCCACAGCTACATCGAGCAACACCTGCTGGGCATCAGCCGCGAACAGATCGGCGCGTGGTTGATGCGCTACTGGGACATGCCCGATGAATTGGCCACTGCGCTGCGCTTCCAGCACGACCCGGGCTACGACGGCGCCTACGCCGAGTACCCGAATCTGGTGTGCCTCGCCGTGCGCCTGCTGCGCAGCCGTGGCATCGGTTCCGGCCCGGACGAAGACATCCCCGACGCTCTGCTCGAACGCCTTGGCCTGAGCCGCGCCAAAGCCGAAGACGTCGTCAGCAAAGTCCTCGAAGCCGAAGTGCTGTTGCGCGAATTGGCTTCGCAGTTCAGCCAGGCCTAGACGCAGTTGCGAGCAAGCTTGTTCCCACGGAGGTCCGGTATTTCCTGTGGGAGCGAGCCTGCTCGCGAAGAATCCAACGCGGTCTGAATGGCAAACCTCAAACCTGGGCTTTTGCCTTCTTCGGCTTCAAATACTTGGTCAACCCCTGAAACCAGATCACCAGTGCCGGGTTGCCTTTGATCTGAATCGACTTGTCCTGAATTCCCGTCATGAACGCCAGTTGCTTGTTCTTCGCCTGCATCGTGGCGAAGCCATACCCGGCATCCTTGAAGGCAATGGCGAACGCCGGCTCGGCATACACCCCGGACTTGCTGGTGATGCGCTGGTCCTTCACCCGAAAATGCCGCGCCACTTTCCCGTCCAGGGTCTGCAGCTGAAACACCAGTTCCTTGTCACCCAACTGCTGCTGAAACGCCGGATTGCTCCGACTGGCCTTGCCCATCAACAAACCCAGCATCCACAGCAGAAAACGAAATTTCATGCGCAAGCCTCAAAAAGAAAATGAACGGCTGGCGCAGTGTAGCGACTTGGATAAAGAACGCCACTATCGAGTTGCGTTAGAAGAAGATCAACCCTGTTTCTCGCATGATGACCGCCAAGTCACAGTTTCGTCCTCCCACAGGTCACTACCATATTGGGACATGCGAACGCATCTTGTGAGCCATCTTCCTACCTAGTACAAAACCCCTTCCAACACTTCATAAACAATCCCGCTCCCCACCGCGATCAGCACAATATCGCCACCCGCCCGACGCCATTCGTATCCTGGGTAATACGGGAGTCGACCCAGTGCGCGGTTATCCAGTCGCTCACCATAGTAACCGTGAGGCAGAGGCCGGCCACGGACCAGATGGATGCCCGGTGGTGGCGGCGCACCGCGTACGAAATTGCCGTGGTTGTCGTGAATGGTTTGGCGCACCTGGCCGAAGTCCCGTGGTGGAGGTCCGCCGCGACGGTTGTCCTGTTCGCCACGGTGATCGTCACCGCGATTGTCGTAATGGCCCTGTTGCGGACCGCCGTGGTCGTGATCGTCGCGTTGATCGGCGCTGGCGTGCAGCAACGGGGTCGCGCTGAGCATCAGCACGCCCAGGCTGGCAATCAGACGTTTCGACATATTCATTAGGTCTTTCCTCACAACACATGCAGCAAAAAGGGCTTCAGAACGTAGTCCTGAAGCCCTCGGTCTTGCTGGTTAGTCTGTGTCGGGAGGCTCTAATTCCTCTGTATCAGGAACTTTACCTTCAGCTGACGCGAGCCTTACGCACGCCGTCGGCCAATGCCGAGCACAGGCTCAGTACGCCATCGATCGCCTGATCCGGCGTCGAGGCATTGGCGATGTGATCGATCAGCGCCGACCCCACCACCACACCGTCCGCCAGACGCGCGATAGACGCCGCTTGTTCCGGTGTGCGAATACCGAAACCGATGCTGATCGGCAGGTCGGTATGGCGACGCAGGCGAGCGACCGCTTCCTCGACGTGCTCCAGTGTCGCCGCGCCGGCACCGGTCACACCGGCAACGGACACGTAATACACAAACCCGGAGCTGCCGTTCAGAACCGTTGGCAGACGCATATCGTCGGTGGTTGGCGTGGTCAGACGAATGAAATCCAGACCGGCCGCCTGGGCCGGATCGCACAGTTCGCCGTTATGCTCGGGCGGCATGTCGACCACGATCAGGCCATCGACACCGGCCTCTTTTGCTTCGGCGATGAAGCGCGGTACGCCGTACTTGTGGATCGGGTTGAAGTAACCCATCAACACCAGCGGCGTTTCGTTGTTGTCCTTGCGGAACTCACGAACCATTTCCAGGGTTTTCGCCAGGTTCTGTTTGGCAGCCAGAGCGCGGATGTTGGCGAGCTGGATCGCCGGGCCGTCAGCCATCGGATCGGTGAAGGGCATGCCCAGTTCGATCACGTCGGCACCCGCTGCCGGCAACCCCTTGAGGATCGCCAGGGAAGTGTCGTAGCCCGGGTCGCCAGCGGTGACGAAGGTCACCAGGGCAGCACGGTTCTGTTCCTTGAGTTCGGCAAAGCGCGTTTGCAGGCGGCTCATCAGTGTTTCTCCTGCTTTGATTGTTCCATGTGGTGCATGACGGTCTGCATGTCTTTGTCCCCGCGACCCGACAGGTTGACCACCATCAGGTGGTCTTTCGGCAGCTTCGGTGCGCGCTTGAACACTTCGGCCAGGGCATGGGCGCTTTCCAGTGCAGGAATAATCCCTTCCAGGCGGCAGCATTGGTGGAAAGCGGCGAGTGCTTCGTCGTCGGTCACCGAGGTGTACTGAACACGGCCGATGTCATGCAACCAGGCGTGTTCCGGGCCGATGCCCGGGTAGTCCAGGCCTGCGGAGATCGAATGGGCGTCGATGATCTGGCCATCGTCATCCTGCAACAGGAAAGTACGGTTGCCGTGCAACACACCCGGTACGCCGCCATTCAGGCTGGCCGCATGTTTGCCGGTTTCGATGCCGTAACCGGCCGCTTCAACACCGATGATTTCGACGCTCTTGTCGTCGAGGAACGGGTGGAACAGGCCCATGGCGTTGGAGCCGCCACCGATGCACGCCACCAGGCTGTCCGGCAGGCGGCCTTCCTGGGCTTGCAGCTGGTCGCGGGTTTCTTTGCCGATAACGGCCTGAAAGTCGCGGACCATCGCTGGATAAGGGTGCGGACCGGCTACGGTACCGATCAGGTAGAAGGTGCTGTCAACGTTGGTCACCCAGTCACGCAGGGCTTCGTTCATCGCGTCCTTCAGGGTGCCGGTGCCAGCCACGACCGGGATCACCTCGGCGCCCAGCAACTTCATGCGGAAGACGTTGGCCTGCTGACGCTCGATGTCAGTGGTGCCCATGTAGATCACGCAGTCCAGGCCAAAACGCGCGGCCACGGTAGCGGTCGCCACCCCGTGCATGCCGGCGCCGGTCTCGGCGATGATGCGTTTCTTGCCCATGCGCCGCGCCAGCAGGATCTGACCGATGCAGTTGTTGATCTTGTGCGCGCCGGTGTGGTTCAGCTCTTCACGCTTGAGATAGATCTTGGCGCCACCGCAGAACTCGGTCAGGCGTTCGGCGAAGTAGAGTGGGCTCGGACGACCGACGTAGTCGCGCTGGAAGTAGGCCAATTCTTCCTTGAATGCAGGATCTTCCTTGGCCGCTTCGTATTCACGGGCCAGATCGAGGATCAGCGGCATCAGGGTTTCAGCGACATAACGGCCGCCGAACGCGCCGAACAGGCCGTTGGCGTCAGGGCCGTTGCGCAGATTAGTCTGGGTCATGGGGCGCTCCAGTTGAATGCGTGAAGAGACAGTGGGCTTCACTCTACCCCTGCCGCGAAGGCCTGAAAACCGATAAGATCGCCGCAACCTGTCAGGAAAACTCACACATACCATGAGCCACGACCTGCCCCCCTTAAATGCTTTGCGCGCCTTCGAAGCTACCGCCCGCCTCAACAGCGTCAGTCAGGCTGCGGAACAGTTGCACGTTACTCACGGCGCGGTCAGCCGCCAACTGAAAGTACTCGAAGAACACCTCGGGGTCAGCTTGTTCACCAAGGAAGGGCGCGGCCTGAAACTCACAGATGCCGGCATGCGTTTACGCGACGCCAGCGCTGAAGCCTTCGAGCGCCTGCGCACGGTGTGCGCCGAACTCACCCAAAGCACCGCCGATGCGCCATTTGTGCTCGGCTGCTCGGGCAGCCTGCTCGCACGCTGGTTTATTCCACGCCTGGGACGGTTGAATGCCGATCTGCCAGATCTGCGCTTGCACCTGTCGGCCGGTGAAGGGGATCTTGATCCTCGCCGTCCAGGCCTGGATGCCTTGCTGGTGTTTGCCGAGCCACCCTGGCCGGCGGATATGCAGGTGTTCGAGCTTGCCAGTGAACGGATCGGCCCGGTGATGAGCCCCCGGTTCGTCGGCTACGACAGGCTTAAAGACGCACCGGCCTCAGCCCTGCTCAGTGAATCAGTACTGCACACCACCTCGCGTCCACAAGCCTGGCCCAGTTGGGCGCAGCAAAGCGGCCTCGACGCCAAAGCGTTGAAGTACGGTCAGGGTTTCGAGCACTTGTATTACTTGCTGGAAGCGGCGGTGGCCGGACTGGGCGTGGCGATCGCTCCCGAACCGCTGGTCGTCGAGGACTTGAAGGCCGGTCGATTGGTCGCCCCCTGGGGTTTCAGTGAAACCCCGGCACAACTGGCGCTGTGGCTGCCCAAGCGCGCCGCGGACGGGCGCGCCCGGCAACTGGCGCAATGGCTCAAGAACGAGCTGCGCCAGACGAATTAGTCACCGCGTTTGAACAGCAGGTAGGCCGCCAGCAGGCCCAATGCGCCTACGGCAACACCGGCTGTCGTCCAAGGATGCTCCTGGGCGTAGTCCCGGGTGGCAATCCCGGTTTCCCGGGTTTTCACTTTGACCTCTTCATAAGCATCGGAGAGCAGATGGCGCGAATGTCTCAGCGCGTTCTCGGCGTTGCCCTTGAGTACCTTGAGGGTTTTACGCGACTCGTCCGAGGCGTCGTCCTTAAGGTTTTCCAAGGATTTGAGCAGACTCTCGATCTCCGCTTCCATGCTTTGCAATGAGGCTTTACGTAACGAGCTATTGGCCATGGTGGCTCTCCTGCATTGTTGATGAGTGGCGTGTGTTGGTTGGGACTTCAGGGGGTCGAGAAAGTGCAGTAAATGTGAACTTACATATCAGTCCGACCGACAGAAGTAAGACCGAAAATCACTGCTAGGCTGTATTTCACCCCCTAAGGAGAACGCCATGACTGACCATCACACCTACAAGAAAGTCGAACTGGTTGGCTCGTCCACAAGCAGCATCGAAGACGCGATCAACAACGCACTGGCCGAGGCCAGTAAAAGCCTCAAGTACATGGAATGGTTTGAAGTGACCGAAACCCGCGGGCATATCAAGGACGGCAAGGCTGCGCATTTCCAGGTGACGCTCAAGGTCGGGTTCAGGATTGCCAGCAGCTGACGTTGGTCTAACCTTCTGAACTTGCGCGCTGGCCGAGTGCCATAGGGAATGGCTAGGCGCTATATAACTAAATCTGGCCAAAGGCTGGGTGTTCCCTTTTGATACGACCAGAGAATGCGACTGATGAAGAAGTTTATTTTGGCGGCAGGTTTGTTGAGTCTGGCGGGGACAGCCTTGGCTGACGTCAAATCCTGCGAAGAACTGAAAGCGGAGATCGCGGCAAAACTTGATGCCAAGGGCGTTTCCGGTTATTCGCTGGAGATTGTCGATAAAGGCACCGCCTCTGGCGGAAAAGTCGTCGGTACCTGTGAAAAGGGCACCAAGGAAATCGTCTACAAGCGATAAGCCAGACTCACCCTTACAGGAGCGAGCTTGCTCGCGATGGATTCAAGAACGCCGCGTTTAACCGGTAAACACGCGTAATCGTTAACGACCATCGCGAGCAAGCTCGCTCCTACAGTCAATGTGCCAAGCCTCAGCCCTTCATGACCTGCGCCAGCAGCTCATAGGAATGCAAACGATCGGCATGTTCATACAGGTCGCAGGTAAAAATCAGCTCATCGGCCTGGGTCTGCTCGACCAACACGTCCAGTTTGGCGCGAATTTTCTGCGGGCTGCCAATCATTGCCAACCCCAGGAAATCCATAACCGCCTCCCGCTCATGGGGCAGCCACAGGCCATCCATGGTTTTCACCGGTGGGCGCTGCACCAGGCTCTGACCGCGCATCAGCGCGAGTATGCGCTGGAACACCGAGGTGGCCAGATAGTCGGCTTGTTCGTCGGTGTCAGCGGCCACCAATGGCACACCGAGCATCACATAGGGCTTGTCCAGCACCGCCGAAGGCTTGAAGTGATTGCGATAGACGCGAATCGCTTCATGCATCAAGCGCGGTGCGAAATGTGAAGCGAAGGCGTAGGGCAAACCGCGCTCGCCCGCCAGTTGTGCACTGAACAGGCTTGAACCCAGCAGCCAGATCGGCACATTCGTACCGGTACCCGGCATCGCGATGACACGCTGATCCGGCGTGCGCGGGCCAAGATAACGCACCAGTTCCGCTACATCTTCCGGGAAGTCGTCCGCGCTGCCGGAACGCTCGCGACGCAGGGCACGGGCCGTCATTTGATCGGAACCGGGGGCACGACCCAAACCCAGGTCGATGCGACCCGGATACAGACTTTCAAGGGTGCCGAACTGTTCGGCAATCACCAAAGGCGCATGGTTGGGCAGCATCACCCCACCGGAACCCACGCGAATGGTCGACGTGCCACCCGCCAGGTAGCCCAGCAGCACCGAAGTCGCGGAACTGGCAATGCCGTCCATGTTGTGGTGTTCGGCGACCCAGAACCGGTGGTAGCCGAATTTTTCGACGTGCTGTGCCAGGTCCAGCGAATTGCGCAGCGACTGGGCCGCGCTGCCGTTTTCCCGCACGGGCACCAGATCGAGGGTCGAAAACTTGATATCGGACAGTCGTTTCATGAACCTGCTTCTCCAATTGAGGACGCAGGTTTTTTCTCGAGAACGAAAACCTGCCGAATCCAAAGCGTGTTTCATGCAATGAGGGCATATACCCGAGTTTCAATAGCGCCCGAGCAAATTCCTACAAATGAGACGGATTGATCCGATACGTGAACTTTGACCTGCGGACTATCCTCAGAACCTTAACGAACGTAAGCCCTTAGGTGCGGGCCTCGCACCGAAACTTGAGGAGACAGGCATGGCTATCATTAAAAAAGCATCGGCCCATTGGGAAGGTGATCTGAAAACCGGCATCGGCTCGATTTCCACCGAAACCGGCGTACTCAGGGAAGCGCCCTACGGCTTCAAGGCACGTTTCGAAGGCGGTAAAGGCACCAATCCGGAAGAGCTGATCGGCGCGGCCCACGCCGGGTGCTTCTCCATGGCTTTCTCGATGATTCTCGGCGATGCCGGCCTCAAGGCCGACAGCATTGATACCCATGCTGAAGTGACCCTGGACCAGGTGGAGGGCGGTTTTGCGATCACGGCAGTGAAACTGATCCTCAAAGCTAAAATCCCCGGCGCCAGCCAGGCGCAATTCGAGGAGCTGAGCAACAAGGCCAAAGAGGGCTGCCCGGTTTCCAAAGTGCTGAACGCGAAAATCAGCCTGGACGCGACGTTGATCAACTAAGCGTTGAAATGAAAAGATCGCAGCCTGCGGCAGCACCTACAGGTTCACTCAACGCCAGTAGGAGCTGCCGAAGGCTGCGATCTTTTTTGCCTTGAAACAAAACAAGGCTCATAAAACTGTGGTCGAATAAATGACAGCAGCCAAAACGCAGAATCCTGCGTGCTGCTTCAAGGGAGCTTCAACCATGAAACGTTTTGCCTTGACGGTTATCTGTTGCGCACTGGCCACTTCGGTCGTGGCGGCGCCGAAACCCTGTGAAGAGCTCAAGGCCGAAATCGAAGCCAAGATCCAGGCCCGTGGAGTGACGTCCTATACCCTGGAGATTGTCACCAACGACGAAGTACACGATCAGAACATGGTCGTGGGCTCGTGCGAATACGGCACCAAAAAAATCATCTACCAGAAGAACGACCGCTGATGAGCCTCATGGCACACAGTTGGTCTGGCGATCCTCGGCAACGATCTCGTGCCTGGCGTTATACAAGCGGGCTTCGGGGGTGAACGCCATGGAGCGGGCTTGCAGCAGATAACGCTGGCCGGCTTCGAAATGATCGTACTTGATGATCATGTAGCACAGCCGTTCCGTGCCTCCGTCGAACAAGTCCGAACCTCCGCTGGGCACTTCAAAGTCGAAGCGCACGGTCAATTCGTGGCTACCGGGCGTCACCTGGAAAAAACGCCCGTCGCGCAATCGCTGACCGTCCAGTCGCTCGGCCATCAGCAATTTATCGTTGGGAAATGGCGTAGAAAAGTCGACCCACGCCATTTGCGGGTTGGCCGCCGGCATCGGGGTCGAACAGCCGGCAATGGCGCTCGCAGCGAGCAATAGCATCAACCTGCGCATGATGAATGTCCTGGATACTGGATATTCAGAATAGCGCCGATCAGGTGCGTTGACAGCCTGCCGGTGTACCTTGGCCAATCACTTTTCGCTGCTGGTCGTAAAGCTTGGCCCACGGCCGAAATCCGATATTCCCCGCTCGCAACTGATAGCGCTCCCCGGCGTTGAAACCGCTGTATTTCAAATTCATCTGGCAATCGCGCCACAGCGGCTCGGCGTCGGGACCGATGTTGGTGGGCTGGACCGGAAACAGGTAGCGCACCGTCAGTTCATGACTGCCGGGCTGCACCTCGAAATAGCGTTTGTCGGTAGCGGCCTTGTTATCCACTTCCAGCGCTTGCAGGGCAGTGTCCTCCTGATGCGATTCGAGCTCGATCCATGCTTGGCTCGGGTCATGGCGAGGTAATCCGAATCCAGCACAACCGGCCAGCATCAGCAGGCCTCCCGTCAGCATCAATTTGCGCATAGCGGAGCTCCAGTCAAGCGGGATAGTCTTGCGAGCAGACTCTCCAGGAATTTTTTATTTTGATCAGGCCGCGTCCAAGCCTTGGATTACTTGATCGCGTTTTACGCATTTTGTTTCCGGGTGTGTTGCTTTTGTTGCTCAACGGTTGCTCCAGCGTCAGCTACTACAGCCAATTGGCCAGTGGCCAATGGCAACTGCTGCGGGCACGGGAACCGGTTTCCAGCGTGATTGCCGATCCTCATCGAGATCAGAAACTGCGTGCGCATTTGGTCGAATCTCAAAAAGCCCGGACTTTCGCCAGCCAACAGCTGCACCTGCCTGACAACCAAAGCTACCGCTTGTACGCGGACATTGGCCGTCCCTTCGTCGTCTGGAACCTGTTTGTCACGCCGGAATTCTCCCTGAAGCCGCAGAACCATTGCTTCCCTGTCGCCGGTTGCGTGGCCTATCGCGGTTACTACAGCCAGAGCGCGGCCCGTGGCGAGGCGGCGCTGCAACGCTTGCAGGGCATGGACGTGTCGATCGGTGGCGTCGAAGCCTATTCGACCCTGGGCTGGTTCAACGATCCAATCATGAGTTCGATGATGGGGTGGGGCGACGAGCGCCTGGCCACACTGATTTTTCACGAACTGGCGCATCAGCGTATTTATGTGAAGGATGACACTGAGTTCAACGAATCATTCGCCACCTTCGTCGAGCAGGAAGGCACCCGCCAATGGCGTGCCTACCGAAGCCTGCCGCCAGACACCGGGACACAAGCACAACGACGGGATCAGTTCATTCAACTGGTGCTGAACGCCCGCACCCGGCTTGAAAAGCTCTACACCCTGCCACTGCCACCCGAACAAATGCGCCAGCGCAAAGCGGCGGAGTTCGAGCGTATGCGCGGTGAGTATCGACAACTACGTGATGGCCAATGGGCGGGAGATAAGCGTTACGACGCGTGGATTTATGCACCGATGAACAATGCACGGCTGTTGCCGTTCGGCCTGTATGACCAATGGGTGCCGGCGTTTGCGGCGTTGTTCAAGCAGGTGGGTGGGGATTGGGTGAAGTTTTATACGCAGGTCGAGAAGCTGGGGGCGCTGCCGGTTGAACAGCGTAAGTTGGCGCTGAAGGCCCTGACGGAATTCGGAATTTCCGGTGCCTGAGCGGGCCTCTTCGCGGGCAAGCCCGCTCCCACAGGGATCGAGTGCGCCCGGATACCTGCAGGAGCGAGGCTTGCCCGCGAAGGCTATCTGGCTAACCCCGCAAAAACGCCTGATGCATCTCGTCCAGCGTTTCAAAATGATAGGCCGGGGTCTCGGCGCTCAATTCTTCGCGACTGCCAAACCCGTAACCCACCGCCGCCGCGCGCAGCCCGTTGCTGCGCGCACCGATCAGGTCGTGTTTGCGGTCACCGATCATCAGGGTGTTGGTCGGGTCGAGACCTTCTTCGGCCATCAAGTGGGCGATCAATTCGACTTTATTGGTACGGGTACCGTCCAGTTCGCTGCCATAGATCACCTTGAAGTGTTTGGCGAAGTCGAAATGGCGGGCGATTTCCCGGGCAAAGACCCAGGGCTTGGAGGTCGCGATGTACAGCTGTCGTCCCTGTCCGCCAAGCGTTTCCAGCAGCGGCATGACGCCATCGAACACGCGGTTTTCATACAGACCGGTGACCTTGAAGCGTTCGCGGTAGAAGTTCACCGCCTCCCACGCCTTGGCCTCATCGAAGTCATAAAACTGCATGAACGCCTGCAACAACGGCGGGCCGATGAAATGTTCGAGTTTGGTCAGGTCGGGCTCATCGATACCGAGCTTGCTCAAGGCGAACTGAATCGAACGGGTGATGCCTTCGCGCGGGTCGGTCAGGGTGCCATCGAGGTCGAACAAAACGGTTTGGTAATGCATGAAAATTCCTGGGCAATAGCGAGACGTTTCAGATCTGGTCGTAGCCTTCGGCCAGATGCAGATCCTTGAGCTTCACGTAGTTCGCCGCGCTGTAGGTGAAAAAGGCTTGTTCCTTGTCAGTCAGGGGCCGGATCTGTTTCACCGGACTGCCCACATACAGGAAACCGCTCTCCAGGCGTTTGCCCGGTGGCACCAGGCTGCCGGCGCCGATGATGACATCATCGGCGACCACCGCGCCGTCCATCACGATGCTGCCCATGCCGATCAACACCCGACTGCCGACGGTGCATCCATGCAGCATCACTTTATGAGCGATGGTCACATCATCGCCGATCAGCAACGGGAAACCGTCGGGGTTGAACGGTCCGGCGTGGGTGATGTGCAGCACGCAGCCATCCTGCACGCTGGTGCGCGCACCGATGCGGATGCGGTGCATGTCGCCGCGGATCACCGTCAATGGCCATACCGAGCTATCTTCGCCGACCTTGACGTCGCCGATCACCACCGCCGAGCGGTCGACAAAAGCGCCTTTTGCGAGCAATGGCGTGTGGTTCTGATACTTGCGAAGGGACACGATAGGTTCTCTCTCTGTCGCTGATAGCTGCGGTGAGTGTCGATTGTAATTAAGATGGCTGCATGTTTCTTCCAGCCAAGGTGCCAACCGTGAGCGTGAACAACCCTCTTTTGCAGTCCTACGACCTGCCGCCGTTCTCCACGATCCGTGCCGAACACGTGCAACCGGCCATTGAACAGATCCTGGCTGACAACCGCGCCGCCATTATCGAGATCCTCAAGACCCAGGGCAAACAACCGACCTGGGCCGGCCTGGTATTGGCGATGGACGAGCTCAATGATCGACTGGGTGCGGCCTGGAGCCCGGTCAGCCACTTGAATGCCGTGTGCAACAGCGCCGAGTTGCGCGAAGCCTATGAATCCTGCCTGCCGGCCTTGAGCGCCTACTCCACCGAACTGGGCCAGAACCGTGAACTGTTCCAGGCCTATGAAGCCCTGGCCAACAGCCCGGAAGCCGCCGGTTTCGACGTGGCGCAAAAAACCATACTGGAACACGCCCTGCGCGATTTCCGCCTGTCAGGTATCGATTTGCCTGAGGCCGAGCAAAAGCGTTACGCCGAAGTACAAAGCAAGTTGTCCGAACTGGGCAGCCGCTTCTCCAACCAGTTGCTGGATGCGACCCAGGCCTGGACCAAGCACATCACCGATGAAGCCGCCCTCGCCGGCCTGACCGATTCGGCCAAGGCGCAAATGGCCGCTGCCGCCAAGGCCAAAGACCTTGAAGGCTGGCTGATCACCCTGGAATTCCCGAGCTACTACGCGGTAATGACCTACGCCCAGGACCGTGCGCTGCGCGAAGAAGTCTACGCTGCCTACTGCACCCGGGCGTCGGACCAGGGTCCGAATGCCGGTCAGAACGATAACGGCCCGGTCATGGGAGAAATTCTCGACCTGCGTCAGGAGCTGGCGAAACTCTTGGGCTTCGCCAGTTTCTCGGAGTTGAGCCTGGCGACCAAAATGGCCGAATCCAGCGATCAGGTATTGAGTTTCCTGCGTGACCTGGCCAAGCGTAGCAAGCCGTTCGCCGCTCAGGATCTGCAACAGCTCAAGGCTTATGCCGCCGAACAAGGCTGCCCGGACCTGCAAAGCTGGGACAGCGGTTTCTACGGTGAAAAACTTCGCGAGCAGCGTTACAGCGTTGCCCAGGAAGCCCTGCGTGCCTACTTCCCGATCGATAAAGTACTGAGCGGCCTGTTCGCCATCGTGCAACGTTTGTACGGCATCCAGATCGCCGAGCAAACAGGTTTCGACACCTGGCACCCGGATGTCCGCCTGTTCGAAATCAAGGAAAACGGTCAGCACGTCGGCCGCTTCTTCTTCGACCTGTACGCCCGCGCCAACAAACGTGGAGGTGCCTGGATGGACGGTGCACGCGATCGTCGCCGCACCGCCGAGGGTGCGCTGCAAAGCCCGGTGGCCAATCTGGTGTGCAACTTCACCCCGGCCGACAGCGGCAAGCCTGCGCTGCTGACCCACGATGAAGTGACCACCCTGTTCCACGAATTCGGTCATGGCCTGCATCACCTGCTGACCCGTGTCGAGCATGCGGGCGTCTCCGGCATCAACGGCGTGGCCTGGGATGCGGTCGAGTTGCCGAGCCAGTTCATGGAGAACTGGTGCTGGGAGCCGGAAGGCCTGGCCCTGATTTCCGGTCATTACGAAACCGGCGAGCCTCTACCTCAGGACCTGCTGCAAAAAATGCTCGCGGCGAAGAATTTCCAGTCCGGCCTGATGATGGTGCGCCAGCTGGAATTCTCGCTGTTCGACTTCGAACTGCACGCCACCCACGGTGACGGTCGCAGTGTGCTGCAAGTACTCGAAGGCGTACGTGACGAGGTTTCGGTGATGCGTCCTCCGGCCTATAACCGCTTCCCGAACAGCTTCGCCCACATCTTCGCCGGCGGTTACGCCGCGGGTTACTACAGCTACAAATGGGCAGAAGTGCTGTCAGCCGATGCCTTCTCGAAGTTTGAAGAAGAAGGCGTACTCAACGCCGAGACCGGTCGTGCGTTCCGCGAAGCCATCCTTGCGCGCGGCGGCTCTCAGGAACCGATGGTGTTGTTCGTCGACTTCCGTGGCCGTGAGCCATCGATTGACGCACTGTTGCGCCACAGCGGCCTGACCGAGGGCGCGGCAGCATGAGCGAGGGTCCCGTGATTACCAAACGACGCTTTATCGCCGGCGCGGTTTGCCCGGCCTGCAGCGAGCCGGACAAGTTGATGATGTGGAACGAAGACAGCGTGCCACATCGCGAATGCGTGTCCTGCGGTTATTCCGACACGCTGAATGAACAAGGTCTGTCCGTGCCCAAGGAATTGGGCACGCGGGTCAATACGCCCGTGGTGAAAACACCGGATACCAAAGTGCAAGCCGTGCAGTTTTTTCCGAACCCAAAACTGAAGAAAAAGCCTGACGAGCAGCATTGAGTTGCAAAGATGCCCTTCCACCGCGCAAGGCGGTGGAAGGTACTGCTACTGCAGGTGGGCTGACTGGAACCAATTCTTCATCGAACACGCCGCGAACGGGCTCGTGCTGCAATCGCCATTGGCCAACGCCGTGCGAAGCTTCTCGACATCAGCTCGCATCATGTAACGCACACCGTCCTTGAAGTGGGTGCTGTCGCCAAAGCCACCCTCGGTCATTTCGCTCAGTGCATCTTCCTTGCTCCAACCCTGCACCACCACGCGGTACATGGCCGCCATCAGGCCGGTCCGGTCAGAACCATGCTTGCAGTGCATCAGCACCGGACCTTTGGCTTCGGCGGCTTGAATGGCACTCAGCGCCTTGAGTACATCGGCGTCATCGACATGATTGGTTCGATAGGGCAGTTGCACCTGGGCGATAGCGGGTCTCATCAACCAGCGTGAGTCCGGCTCGGGCAGAAAATTGATCACCGTTGCGACCTTGAGTTTTTCCAGCAACGGCACCGCGCCACTGTCGGGCAGCGCGCTGCGGTAAAGCGTCGGCGACATCTGAAACAGGTTGTATTGCGCCTCGACCGGTTGCGCCCATTCTGCTGGGCGGGACACCGTGGAGTCGTCGGCGTGGACGAAAGTGAACAATGCGGACAGTGATAACAGTATCGTCGCGATTGAAAGACGCGGTAAGGACATACCTGGACGACCATGGGAAAGTGTGAGTTGGCGCAGTGTCGCGGCTTGCTGGTTAAAGGCCTGTGAGGTGCCTGTCAAAGAATTGTGAATTGGAGGCTCTAATTTATTTCTGTTTAGAAACATGCAGTTCAAAAAATACAAAACGGCACAAAACCAAAGTGCCGTTTTATATCGCCGGCTATACAGCGCTACGTACTTGAAGAGCCCGATACATCTGCGGGTCAGGGGTTGATGATCTTCGAATAAGCTTTTGCCAGTCCTACCAATACCACCTTGTCCTGCGCGTCGATGTCGCCATCACCGTCAACGTCAGTCGGGCTTTTCATCGTAAAGGTGGCACCGCCATCATTCGATACAGCCTCGCGAATGGTCGAGTCGAGCAAGGAACAGGTGACATCACCGACGACCGGGTCGTAGCCTTCTTCCTTGAGCGCAAATTGCATGGAAACCCGCATTTCTTTTGGGTTCATGGCAGAAGGGCGTAGTAACTGCAGAAATACACCACGTTGATTGTAATGCGACATGAATAAATCCTTTTATTAATGAATACACGATCATTTCGTGTGAAGTAGAGGGTACTGATGAAATAGCGAAACACTACGGGCGATATGTTTCCCGTCATGAACATCGGCGATTTGGAAACGCTCAAAAACCCTTTGGATGCCGAACGGCACTGGTCTGCCAGTCGAACCTCGGATACTGTATGCACATACAGCTAAAGGATCGCACTGATGGCTACCCCCCTGCCTCCTCGCGGACGCGGCACCGCGACCAACCCGCACAACCGCTTCGCCCCCAACCGTTCGGTGGCCGAGGACGACGGTTGGTTTCAGGAAGTGCCGATGACCCAGGGCACTGAGGTGCGGATTGAGACGGCGAAGACCATCATCACCCGCAACAACTCGCCGGATCTGCCGTTCGATCGCTCGATCAACCCCTACCGTGGCTGCGAACACGGCTGCATCTATTGTTATGCGCGCCCCAGCCATGCCTACTGGGACCTGTCGCCAGGTCTGGATTTCGAAACCAAACTGATCGCCAAGACCAACGCCGTGGACGTGCTGGAGGAACAGCTGTCCAAACGTGGTTATCAGTGCGCGCCGATCAACCTCGGCTCCAACACCGATCCTTATCAACCGATCGAGCGTGACTACAAGCTCACCCGGCAAACCCTCGAAGTGCTGCTGCGTTACCGCCATCCGGTGACCATCGTCACCAAGGGCTCGCTGATTCTTCGCGATCTGGACCTGCTGACCGAACTGGCCCGGCAAAGGCTGGTGGCGGTGATGATCAGCCTGACCAGCCTGGACGACGAACTCAAGCGCATCCTCGAACCCCGCGCTGCGGCGCCAAAGGCCCGGTTGCGGGCGATCAGGGTCATGCGCGACGCGGGGATACCGGTGGGCGTACTGTGTTCACCGATGATTCCGATGATCAACGACAGCGAACTCGAAAACCTGCTCTCTGAAGCCCATGCGGCCGGGGCACAAAGTGCTGCTTACATGATGTTGCGCCTGCCGCTGGAGGTGGCTCCGCTGTTCGAAGAATGGCTGGCCGCCCACTACCCGCAACGGGCTTCGCATGTGCTGAGCCTGGTTCGCCAGACCCGTGGCGGTGAGTTGTACGACAGTCGCTTCGGGGCGCGGATGCGTGGCGAAGGACCCTTTGCCGACCTGCTGGCGCAGCGCTTCGCCAAAACCATCAAGCGCCTGGGGCTCAATAGTCGGGAAGGCTTCAATCTGGATTGCGAAGCCTTTTGTCCGCCGGGTCGCCAAATGTCACTGATTTGAGGACAATTGGCCTATGGTTGAGTACTGGGAAACCCGTGCAAACTTTAGGCTGGTCACGTTTTTTGTGACCTGGAACACACGTTCTAGAGCCTTTGATTCAGTTTGAGTTAAGATTCGGCCGCTACCTTGTTCATCGAGTGACTGACGGGTCGAGCTTCATGACCTGGATGTTTTTTAAACAGCCACTGGCTTCACACCGGACAATACGGGACAACTCCCTGAGCCCGCCAAAGAGGATGAATCATGAGTGACAAGGATAAACAGCCGCTGGCTGCGTCGGCTTCAGCCCAACCCGGGGTGGAAAGCGCGGATGCAGCGTTGAAGCACATCGTTGACGGCTTTTTGCATTTTCATCATGAGGTCTTTCCACAGCAGGAAGAACTCTTCAAAAAACTCGCCACGGCCCAGCAGCCACGGGCGATGTTCATTACCTGCGCCGACTCGCGCATCGTGCCCGAGCTCATCACCCACAGCTCGCCTGGCGACCTGTTCGTCACCCGCAACGTCGGCAACGTCGTTCCACCCTACGGCCAGATGAACGGTGGTGTTTCCACCGCCATCGAGTACGCGGTGCTGGCACTGGGCGTACAGCACATCATCATCTGCGGCCACTCCGATTGTGGCGCGATGCGTGCGGTACTCAATCCCGACAGTCTGGAAAAAATGCCTACGGTCAAAGCCTGGCTGCGGCACGCGGAAGTCGCGAAAACCATGGTGCACGACAACTGCAACTGCGCCGACGAAAACGAGCGCATGCATGTCCTCACCGATGAAAATGTCATCGCCCAGTTGCAGCACTTGCGGACCCATCCCTCGGTAGCCTCGCGCATGGCGAACGGGCAACTGTTCATCCATGGCTGGGTCTACGACATCGAAACCAGCGAAATAAAAGCTTACGACGCGGATCAGGGTCGTTTCCTGCCGCTCGACGGCAGCCATCCGATTCCGGTGGCGACGCCCAAAGCGCGCTTCTAAATCCTCCTAACCATCTGTGTGGTTTGACGCCGGCCGCTGTATCAGCGGCCCGGCCTTGCCATGCCTGAAGAAATCTTCGGGAGAATCACCATGCGTGCTGCTCAACTCAAAGCTGTTCTGCCACGGGAGCTGCTGGCTTCGGTGGTTGTGTTTTTGGTCGCCCTGCCCTTGTGCATGGGCATTGCCATCGCTTCAGGGCTGCCCCCTGCCAAAGGCCTGATCACCGGGATTGTCGGCGGTCTGGTCGTGGGCTGGCTGGCGGGTTCTCCGCTGCAAGTCAGCGGTCCTGCGGCAGGTCTGGCTGTGTTGGTGTTCGAACTGGTGCGCCAGCACGGCGTGGCCATGCTCGGGCCGATCCTGCTATTGGCAGGTTTTCTGCAACTGGTGGCCGGGCGCTTGAAGCTGGGTTGCTGGTTCCGGGTCACCGCGCCTGCGGTGGTGTACGGCATGCTCGCCGGGATTGGCGTGCTGATCGTGCTTTCGCAGGTGCATGTGATGCTCGACGCAGCCCCGAAACCCTCCGGTCTGGATAACCTCACAGCATTCCCCGGCGCGGTGGCCCAGGCACTGCCGTCGTTCGGCTGGCAGGCCGGTCTGCTCGGACTTTCGACCATCGCCGTGATGTGGCTGTGGGAAAAACTGCGCCCGCACTCACTGCGCTTCATTCCCGGGGCGTTGCTCGGGGTCGGTCTGGCAACAATCGCCAGTCTGATGCTGGCATTGCCCGTCAAACGGGTCGAAGTACCAGCCAATCTGGCCGAAGCCATCGACTGGCTCAAACCTGCGGACCTGCTCAATCTGGCTGATCCCACATTACTGATCGCCGCATTTGCCGTGGCCTTCATCGCCAGTGCCGAAACCCTGCTGTCCGCCGCCGCCGTGGATCGCATGCACAGTGGCCAGCGTTCGGACTTCGACCGTGAACTGTCGGCTCAAGGTGTGGGCAACATGCTCTGCGGATTGCTCGGTGCGTTGCCGATGACCGGGGTGATCGTGCGCAGTTCAGCCAACGTCCAGGCCGGCGCCACTACCCGTTACTCGACGATTTTCCACGGGCTGTGGTTGCTGGCGTTCGTGTTGCTATTGTCGAGCGTGCTGCAAAGCATTCCGGTGGCGAGCCTGGCCGGTGTGTTGGTCTATACCGGCTTCAAACTGGTGGACCTCAAGGCCTTCCGCGGCCTGGGTCGCTATGGCCGAATGCCCATGTTCACCTACGCCGCGACGGCATTGGCGATCATCTTCACCGACTTGCTGACCGGCGTACTGATCGGTTTCGGCCTGACTCTGGTGAAACTGGCGCTGAAGGCTTCACGGCTGAAAATCAGCCTAATCGACCTGCCTCGGGACGGCGAAATGGAGCTGCGACTTGTAGGTGCGGCGACCTTTCTCAAAGTGCCGGCGCTGACTCGAGTGCTGAGCAGCATTCCCCCAGGCGCAACGGTGCATGTGCCACTCAACAACCTGAGCTACATCGATCATTCGTGTCTGGAATTGTTGGAGGAGTGGGGTCGGGCGAATGCGGCCAAGGGCTCGAAATTGTTGATCGAATCCCGAGGGTTGAAGCGCAGGCTTGAAGGACGGGTTCGGACCAATACCGGTATCGGCGCGGCTGGCTAAGTAACCCATCTGTAGGAGCGAGCTTGCTCGCGATGGACGAAAGAACACCGCGGGGTGTCAGGATACCCGCGTAATCGTTGTCGACCATCGCGAGCAAGCTCGCTCCTACAGTGAAGACCGGGGTGGATCACGCCACAGTCTGATCCAGCTCCAGACCCACACCCAGGCGGCGGGACATGCACGGCCAGCGTTTCCACGCGGCGCCGGTGTCCGGGCTGCTGAGCTTCTCGCGGTAGGTTTCCACCGACTCCAGCGCAAAGCTTTCGTCGTCGAGCATCTCGTCCACCGTGTGATGCACGGCCTCGTCCAGTTGGTTGGCAAATTCCTCACCGATCAGCTGGTGAGCAATCAGATTGGCGACCGTCATGTCCAAGGGGATCAGTGGCTGGCCAAAATGCTTGATGTACAGGTCGTTGACCTCTTCGACGAACCGATGCGCCAGGTAAGCTTCGTCCAGCAGGCTGTCGAGCCCGACGTGCCCGGCCATGATTGCCGGCGGCTGGAGGAAGTACTGTTCGGCGATTTGCAGCACCGGTTTGATCTGTGACTCGATGCCCGCTTCCCTGGCGACTTCATTGGCTGCTTCCAGCAGATCAGGAACTTCGTCGATATAGGCGGAGACAAAACGCGTCAGCACGCCATTGGCGTCCGCTTCCGGCAATTGGATCGCCGGGTGTAGATGAGGCAGCTTGCTTTCCAGCTGACGGGTCAGCAGGCCGGTTTCGGCTTCGTGTTGTTGGGCTTTTTGGATCTGCTCGCGCAATGCGGCGGTGTTCATGAAAACTCCAGGAAACAAAGGCAATGAAATAGGGAAGACATAACTTAGCTGGCTTACGAAAAATGCTAAGACGCATTTGTCATAATTGTTTCATCCTTGAGACACCTCCGTTATATCGGTTTGCCACCACTCGTCTGCATCCTTCTCCATTCGTGACCTGCAAAGCAAGTTAATGCTGTTTCAGATGATTTACGCCTTCACATTGCCAGCTGAGAGTCGCTGTCTATACTCGCTCATGAATGGAGTTAGCTGATGACGCCCGACTGCACTGCAGCAAGGCCCGGCGATTCAAGTTCGTAGTCTGATGCAGCCGCTCCCTTGCCGCAGGTGAAAGCCGGCGGGATAACAAGAACGATAAGGGGAACCCGCAATGATGCGACATCCACATGTCTGGATGGGCCTCCTGTTGTGGTCGATTTTCAGTCAGGCGCAAGCGGCCTGGACTGTGAATATGGCGCCTGGAGCGACTGAAATCAGTCACGCTGTATTTGACCTGCACATGACCATTTTCTGGATCTGTGTAGTGATCGGCATCATCGTCTTTGGCGCCATGTTCTGGTCGATGATTCTGCATCGCCGCTCGACCGGGCAGGTCGCCGCAAAATTTCATGAAAGCACCACCGTCGAAATCCTCTGGACCATCGTGCCCTTCATCATTCTGGTGGCCATGGCGGTTCCGGCGACCGCGACCCTGATCAAGATGTACGACGCCAGTGAGCCGGATATCGATATCCAGGTCACCGGCTATCAGTGGAAGTGGCACTACAAATACCTGGGCCAGGACGTCGAATTCTTCAGCAACCTGGCCACACCCGCCGACCAGATCAACAACAAGGAAACCAAGGGCGAGCACTACTTGCTCGAGGTCGACAAGCCTCTGGTGCTGCCGATCGGCGCCAAGGTGCGTTTCCTCGTGACCTCCGCCGACGTCATCCACTCCTGGTGGGTGCCGGCCTTCGCGGTCAAGCGCGATGCGATCCCGGGGTTCGTCAACGAAGCCTGGACCCGCGTTGAAAAACCCGGCCTCTACCGTGGTCAATGCGCCGAGCTGTGCGGCAAGGACCACGGATTCATGCCGATCGTGGTCGAGGTCAAGGAAAAGGCCGATTACGAGAAATGGCTGGGCGAGCGCAAGGCTGAAGCCGCGCAACTCAAGGAGCTGACCAGCAAGGAATGGACCCTCGACGAACTCAAGGAGCGCGGCGACAAGGTCTATCACACCACTTGCGTAGCCTGTCACCAGGCCGAAGGCCAGGGCTTGCCGCCGATGTTCCCGGCGCTCAAGGGCTCGAAAATCGCCACCGGACCAAAAGACGCTCACTTGGGCATTGTCTTCCACGGCAAGCCAGGCACTTCGATGGCGGCGTTCGGCAAGCAACTCTCGGAAGTCGATATCGCAGCGGTCGTGACCTACGAACGTAACGCCTGGGGCAACAACAAGGGCGACATGGTCACGCCTAAAGAAGTGCTGGAGCTGAAACAGGCGGAAAGCAAATGACCCGGTCTATTGCGTACATCAGGAACCGGTCGGGGCAACGCGCCCCGGCCCGCCCAGCCCATCTGTTTGCAGGAGACAGGACATGACTGCTGTAATTGATGACCCTGTTCATACCCACACCGACCACGCCCACGGCCCTGCCAAAGGCCTGATGCGCTGGGTGCTGACCACCAACCACAAGGATATCGGCACGCTGTACCTGTGGTTTGCCTTCGCCATGTTCCTCCTGGGCGGCACGTTCGCGATGGTGATTCGCGCCGAACTGTTCCAGCCGGGGTTGCAGATCGTCCAGCCGGAGTTCTTCAACCAGATGACCACCATGCACGGTCTGGTGATGGTGTTCGGTGCGGTGATGCCGGCCTTCGTCGGTCTCGCCAACTGGATGGTCCCGCTGATGATCGGCGCGCCGGACATGGCCCTGCCGCGAATGAACAACTTCAGCTTCTGGCTGCTGCCGGCGGCGTTCATTTTGCTGGTCTCGACCCTGTTCACCCCCAGTGGCGGGCCGAATTTCGGCTGGACGTTCTACGCGCCGCTATCAACGACCTATGCGCCGGAAAGCGTGACCTTCTTCATCTTCGCCATCCACTTGATGGGGATCAGTTCGATCATGGGCGCGATCAACGTGATCGCCACCATCCTCAACCTGCGCGCCCCCGGCATGACGTTGATGAAAATGCCGCTGTTCGTCTGGACCTGGCTGATCACCGCGTTCCTGCTGATTGCGGTAATGCCGGTGCTGGCCGGTTGCGTGACGATGATGCTGATGGACATCCACTTCGGCACCAGCTTCTTCAGTGCCGCCGGCGGCGGTGACCCGGTGCTGTTCCAGCATGTGTTCTGGTTCTTCGGCCACCCCGAGGTGTACATCATGATCCTGCCGGCCTTCGGTGCCGTCAGCTCGATCATTCCGGCGTTCTCGCGCAAGCCGCTGTTCGGCTACACCTCGATGGTTTACGCCACGGCGAGTATCGCGTTCCTGTCGTTCATCGTCTGGGCGCACCACATGTTCGTGGTGGGCATTCCGCTGGTGGGCGAGCTGTTCTTCATGTACGCCACGCTGCTGATCGCGGTGCCGACCGGGGTGAAGGTGTTCAACTGGGCCAGCACCATGTGGCAGGGCTCACTGACCTTCGAGACGCCGATGCTGTTCGCGGTGGCGTTCGTGATCCTGTTCTCCATCGGCGGTTTCTCCGGGTTGATGCTGGCCATTGCCCCGGCGGACTTCCAGTACCAGGACACCTACTTCGTGGTCGCGCACTTCCACTACGTACTGGTGCCGGGGGCGATCTTCGGGATCTTCGCTTCGGCCTACTACTGGTTGCCGAAATGGACCGGCCACATGTACGACGAAACCCTCGGCAAGCTGCACTTCTGGCTGTCGTTCATCGGCATGAACATGGCCTTCTTCCCGATGCACTTCGTGGGGCTGGCGGGCATGCCGCGGCGGATTCCGGACTACAACCTGCAATTCGCCGACTTCAACATGGTGTCGTCGATCGGTGCGTTCATGTTCGGTGCCACACAGATCTTCTTCCTGTTCATCGTGATCAAGACCATCCGCGGCGGCCCGCCTGCACCGGCCAAACCATGGGATGGGGCTGAAGGCCTGGAGTGGAGCATTCCGTCACCGGCGCCGTATCACACGTTCACCACGCCGCCGGAAGTGAAATGAACAATCTCGGCCTTGTGGGAATCCTTGTGGGAGCTGGCTTGCCTGCGATGAACCGGGGTCGCGCTCGACCGATGCGGTGTGTCAGACATACCGCCATCGCGGGCAAGCCCGCTCCCACAGGAATATGTGTTGAGGGATTGAATCATGGCTGACTCGATTTCAATGAAGAAACTGGTCACCCGTCTATTGCTGGTGGTGGTAGCGATGTTTGTCTTCGGGTTTGCCCTGGTGCCGATCTACGACGTGATGTGCAAGGCCTTCGGCATCAACGGCAAGACCGCCGGGCAGTACGAGGGCGAGCAGACGGTCGATACGTCGCGACAGGTTCGCGTGCAGTTTCTGTCGACCAATTCCGCCGACATGTCCTGGGATTTCTATCCCAAGAGCGATGAATTGACGGCCAACCCCGGGGCGGTGAACGAGATGATCTTCATTGCGCACAACCCCACTGATCGCCCGATGAGTGCCCAGGCCGTGCCGAGCATCGCGCCGAGCGCCGCGGCGGCGTATTTCCACAAGACCGAATGTTTTTGCTTTACCCAGCAAGTGCTGCAGCCCGGTCAACGGATCGAGATGCCGGTACGTTTCATCGTTGACCGAGACATGCCCAAGGATGTGAAGCACCTGACGCTGTCCTACACGCTGTTCGATATCACCGCCCGACATCCACCGGTAGCTGTAAACACTGGCGGTTGAGCGTGCCCGATAAGGAGAACAATAAATGGCAACTCATGAACATTATTACGTCCCGGCCCAGAGCAAATGGCCGATCATCGCCACGGTCGGGATGTTCGTCACAGTGTTTGGCCTGGGCACCTGGTTCAATGATCTGAAAGCCGCGCGGCCGGAATCCCACGGCCCGCTGATCTTCTTCGTTGGCAGCCTGCTGCTGGCCTACATGCTGTTCGGCTGGTTCGGCACGGTGATCAAGGAAAGCCGCGGCGGCTTGTACAGCGCACAAATGGATCGCTCGTTCCGCTGGGGCATGAGCTGGTTCATTTTCTCGGAGGTGATGTTCTTCATCGCCTTCTTTGGTGCACTGTTTTACGTGCGCCACGTTTCCGGTCCGGCGCTCGGCGGTGAAGGCACAAAAGGCCTCGCGCATCTGCTATGGCCTGGCTTCGAGTGGACCTGGCCGCTGCTGAACAACCCGGACTCCAAACTCTTCGTGCCCCCGAAGGACGTCATCAGCCCCTGGGGCCTGCCGTTGCTCAATACCGTGTTGCTGGTGAGTTCCAGCGTCACGATAACCATCGCCCACCATGCCTTGAAAAAGGGCCATCGCGGCGCGTTGAAACTCTGGCTGGCGATCACCGTATTGCTGGGCTGCGCGTTCCTCGGGTTCCAGGCCGAAGAATACATTCATGCCTACAAGGAGCTGGGCCTCACCCTGGGTTCGGGCATCTACGGTGCCACCTTCTTCATGCTCACCGGTTTCCACGGCGCCCACGTGACCATCGGCACCATCATTCTGTTCGTGATGCTGATGCGCATCCTGCGCGGGCACTTCGACAACGAGCATCAGTTCGGCTTCGAGGCGGCGAGCTGGTATTGGCACTTCGTGGACGTGGTGTGGATCGGGCTGTTCATTTTTGTCTACGTGCTGTAGGAGCGAGCTTGCTCGCGATGGGCGTTAGCGATAACGCGGGCTATCTGAATTAACGCGTTGTCATGAAGTTTTTCGCGAGCAAGCTTGCTCCTACAGTTACCAGGGCGCTTGAGATACAAGCTGGCCGCTGAAGAAACCCCAGGCGATCAACCCAAGGGTAATGGCGGCCAGGGCAACACGAACACTCAAGGCAATGACGAGGCGGTTCGAGCTGCTGTCGTCCTTGACCAGAAAAAACAGGCCGCTGAACAGGCTGACAACCGTGGCAATCAGCATCAGGACGATAGCTGCTTTGAGCATGGTGGAACTCCGGGGGGACAAGCGATGCATATGAGTATAGCTATCGCGTTGACCGACTGGCTGGCGACGCCATGAAGCGTTTCCGGCCGGGCGTTGTGCCGACGCTGGTGGTCGCAGTCCTGCTGCCACTGCTGGTGTCCCTGGGGTTCTGGCAATTGAGCCGGGGCGCGGAGAAAAGCGCGCTGCTGCAAACCTGGACCGAGCGCCGGGCCGCCGAACCGATGTCCAGCTCCGAGCTGCGACACACCGCCGACCCGGCCTTTCGCCGGGTGCGCCTGCACGGCCAGTTCGATGCCGCCCATAGCCTGCTGCTGGATAACCGTCAGCGTGGCGGCAAGGTCGGGGTCGAGTTGCTGCAACCGTTTCAGGACCAGGCGACCGGGCTGTGGCTGCTGGTCAATCGCGGCTGGCTGCCGTGGCCGGATCGCCGTACACCGCCGCAATTCACCACCCCCGACGCCCCTCTGAGTCTTGACGCCTGGGTCTACGTTTCCCCCGGCGCGGTCTTCCAGCTTCACGCCGACCCAAGCACCAGCACCTGGCCAAAACTGCTGACGGCCATTGACCCGAACGCACTCTGGACAGCCCTGGACCGCGAAGGCTTTGCCTACGAATTACGCGCAGAAACCGGACCCGCGACTTACCAGGCCGATTGGCCGGTGGTTGCCACAGGTCCGGAAAAACACATCGCTTATGCCGTGCAGTGGTTCGCCATGTCGATCGCCCTGCTCGGCCTTTATCTCTACCTCGGTTGGCACAACGCAAAGGAGAAACACCATGGGAGCGGCCATGAATCCACCCAGCATGTCTGAGGCAAAAACGCCGGTGAACCGGCGCAAGGGACGCTTGCAGCTGCTGCTGATTGTGCTCGGAGTGGTCGGTCCGATGATCCTCGCCACCGGCATGTACAAATGGCAGTTCTGGGTGCCGGAAGGTCGCAGTTATCACGGCGAACTGATCGGCAACGGCCAGACCCGCGCCGACCTGGGCGTGCAGGCGCAAGAAGATCGCTGGCAGTTGCTGGTCACGGCACCGAAGGCGTGTTCGGTGGACTGTCAGCAACTGGTTTACCTGGCGCGACAAATCCAGATCGGCCTCGGTCGTGATGCCGGTCGCGCCAGTCACGCACTGGCGGTGACCCAACCGCTGAGCAGTGATTACGAGGCTAAACTTCAACGCGAGTACCCGCAGTTGCAACGCTATCCCCTGGACTCGCAGATCTACACCAAAGGTGCTCAGAGCAATGAAGCTGCACACCTGTGGATCATCGACCCCCACGGCAATCTGGTGCTGCGCTACGACCCGTCGGTCAAAGGCAAGGACCTGCTCAACGACCTGCGACACCTGCTGAAACTGTCGAACATCGGATAAGGGCATCGTCATGGCCAAACCTGGATTTCGCCTCGCGCTGTTTGCCACCTTCCTGGCACTGATTGTGGTGTTGCTCGGCGCCTATACACGCCTGACTCACGCCGGCCTCGGCTGCCCGGACTGGCCTGGTTGCTATGGCTTTATCAGCGTGCCGAAGAGCGAAGCCCAACTGGCCCATGCCGAATTGCATTTCCCGGACGCCCCGGTGGAGGCCCACAAGGGCTGGAACGAGATGGTCCATCGCTACTTCGCCGGCACCCTCGGCTTGCTGATTTCGGTGTTGGCCGGTCGGGCCTGGGTTCATCGTCGGGACCCGGGGCAACCAGTGAAGCTGCCGTTGTTCCTGCTGGCGGTGGTGTTCGCCCAAGCCGCCTTCGGCATGTGGACGGTCACGCTCAAGCTCTGGCCGCAAGTGGTGACCGGGCATTTGCTTGGCGGGTTCGCCACCTTGAGCCTGCTGTTTTTACTGACCTTGCGCCTGTCCGGCGTACTGCCGGCGCTGACGGTGCCACGTCGCTTGCAGCACTGGGCGACCGCCGCGCTGCTGCTGGTGATCGGGCAGATCGCCCTCGGTGGCTGGGTCAGCTCCAACTATGCCGCCGTGGCGTGCATCGATTTCCCGACCTGCCACGGCCAATGGCTACCCCCTGCCGACTTCGCCAACGGCTTCCACCTGACCCAGCACATAGGCCCGAACTACCTCGGCGGGCAACTGGACAGCGATGCCCGCACCGCGATTCACCTGACGCATCGCATCGGCGCGCTGCTGGTGACCCTGGTGTTGCTCGGCCTGGCCTGGCAACTGAAAGTCGTCGGCATGACACGGCTGGCCGGGTTGGTGTTGATCGCCCTCGCCGCGCAAATCACCCTGGGCATCAGCAACGTGCTGTTTCATCTGCCGCTGCCGGTGGCCGTGGCGCACAACGCCGGGGGCGCGGCGCTGCTGCTGACGATGGTACTGGTCAACTATCACGCGCGAACCAGCCTGGTTCGGATCAAGCAGCCGAATCGCTGGCGCTTCAGCCCGCGTAAACATTCAGCCGGGCCCATAACAATAAAAGGAGAAATGCCATGGCGATTCTGATCGGCGAGCGTCACAGCCAGGCAATCTGGCGTGACTACCTGGAACTGACCAAACCCAAGGTGGTGGTGCTGATGCTCATCACCTCGCTGGTCGGGATGTTCCTGGCCACTCGCGCCGGGGTGCCATGGACCGTGCTGGTGTTCGGCAATCTGGGCATTGCCTTGTGTGCCGGCGGAGCAGCGGCAGTGAACCATGTGGTGGACCGGCGGATCGATGCGGTGATGGCGCGCACCCACAAACGTCCCTTGGTCGAAGGTCGCGTCTCGCCTGCCGCCGCGCTGACCTTCGCCCTGGTGCTGGCATTGCTCGGCCAGGCGTTGTTGCTGGCCTTCACCAATCCGCTGACCGCGTGGCTGACCCTCGCCTCGCTGCTCGGCTATGCGGTGGTCTACACCGGCTTCCTCAAACGTGCGACACCACAAAATATTGTGATTGGCGGGCTGGCCGGTGCCGCTCCGCCCCTGCTTGGCTGGACGGCCGCCACCGGTCACATCAGCGCCGAACCGCTGTTGCTGGTGCTGATCATCTTCGCCTGGACCCCGCCGCATTTCTGGGCGCTGGCCATCCACCGCAAAGAGGAATACGCCAAGGCCGATATCCCGATGCTGCCGGTGACCCACGGCGAGCACTACACCAAAATCCACATCCTGCTTTACACCTGTGCCTTGCTGGCCGTCAGCTTGATGCCCTACGTGATCCACATGAGCGGCCTGCTCTACCTGATTTGCGCCATCGGCCTGGGCGCGAGGTTTCTGCAATGGGCCGTGGTGCTGTACCGTGGCACTCGGCCGCACGCGGCGATCAACACCTTCAAGTACTCTATCTACTACTTGTTCCTGCTGTTCATCGCGCTGCTCGTAGACCACTACCTATTGTTGAACCTATGACCCGAACCCAGAAAACCGTCTTCATCCTTGTCGCCCTGATCGCGCTGGTCCTGGGCCTGACCATCAACAAAGTACTCACCGGCAAAGGCCAGGGCGATCCGACGGCCCTGATCGACGCCGGCATCATCCTGCTGCCGCAAAGCCGCAATCTGCCGGATGTGAAGATGACCGACCAGGACGGTAAACCGGTGGCGGTCAACGAGCTCAAAGGCAAGTGGAGCCTGTTGTTCTTCGGCTACACCTTCTGCCCGGACATCTGCCCGACCACCCTCGCCCAACTGCGCCAGATCAAGAGCGAATTGCCACCTGAAGCGGTGGACAAGTTGCAGATCGTGCTGGTCAGCGTCGACCCGAACCGCGATACACCCAAGCAGCTCAAGCAGTATCTGGGTTACTTCGATCCGCAGTTCATCGGCCTGACGCCGACCTCGATCGAGGAGCTGCAGAAAGTCGCCAACGCGGTGAGCATTCCGTTCATTCCGGCGGACACCAGCAAACCGAACTACACCGTCGACCACAGCGGCAACCTCGCGGTGATCGGGCCGGATGGCACGCAGCGTGGGTTTATTCGCGCGCCGCTGAACAACACGAAGCTGGTGGCGCAGTTGCCGGTGATGCTTAACCGACCGTAAAAATGCCGCTCCCACAGGATCCGTTTTTCAGGCAAAAAAAATGGGGCGCATTCAATGCGCCCCATTTTCGTTACCGCTCCAGATCAGAACGCCGGCACGACCGCGCCTTTGTACTTCTCGATAATGAACGCTTTCACTTCCGGGCTGTGCAAGGCAGCCACCAGCTTCTTCATCGCTTCGCTGTCCTTGTCGTCCGGACGGGCAACGAGGATGTTCACGTATGGCGAGTCGCTGCCTTCGATGACCAGTGCGTCCTTGGCCGGATCGAGCTTGGCTTCCAGCGCGTAGTTGGTGTTGATCAGCGCCAGGTCGACCTGGGTCAGCACGCGCGGGATGGTCGCAGCTTCCAGTTCACGGAATTTCAGGTCTTTGCTGTTCTCGGTGATGTCCTTGACGGTCGACAGGATGTTGTTCGAATCCTTCAACTTGATCAGTCCGGACTTGGCCAGCAGCAACAGCGCACGGCCGCCATTGGTGGCGTCGTTCGGGATCACCACGTTGGCACCGCCCGGCAGTTCGGTCAGCGCTTTGTACTTGCTGGAGTAAGCGCCCAGAGGTTCCAGGTGCACACCGGCCACCGACACCAGGTTGGTGCCCTTGGCCTTGTTGAATTCATCGAGGTACGGCTGGTGCTGGAAGAAGTTGGCGTCCAGGCGTTTTTCCGCCACCTGCACGTTCGGCTGGATGTAGTCGGTGAAGACCTTGACCTTCAGATCCACGCCTTCTTTTGCCAGCGCCGGTTTAACGAACTCGAGGATTTCCGCGTGCGGCACTGGCGTGGCGGCGACTGTCAGGGTGTCGGCGGCATGGGCGGAAAAGGCTGCGACGGCAGCGAACGCGACGAGTAGTTTTTTCATTCAGCGAACTCCTTGTGAGGCGCCTGGATTCGGCGCCTGCCAGCGAATGGCCGGCTAATGTCTTACTTACGGGAAAAATGGACGACCAATTTGTCGCCGACGGTTTGCAGGACCTGTACCAGCACCAGCAGCAACACCACCGTGACCACCATCACATCGGTCTGGAAACGCTGGTAACCGAAACGGATCGCCAGGTCGCCCAATCCACCGGCACCCACCACACCGGCCATCGCCGTGTAGGAAACCAGCGTAATGGCCGTCACCGTAATCGCCGCGAAGATGCCCGGGCGGGCTTCTGGCAACAGTGCATTGGTGATGATCTGCCGCGTGGTCGCGCCCATGGACTGGGTCGCTTCAATGATGCCGCGGTCGACTTCACGCAACGCAGTTTCCACCAATCGCGCGAAGAACGGCGTGGCGCCCACCACCAGCGGCGGGATCGCGCCGGCGACACCCAGCGAAGTGCCGGTGATCAAGACGGTGAACGGAATCATCACGATCAGCAGAATAATGAACGGCAGCGAACGCAGAATGTTCACCATCAACGACAACATCGCGTAGACGCCTTTGGCCTCCAGCAATTGACGCGGGCTGCAGAGGAACAGCAATACACCCAGCGGCAGGCCTAGCAATACGGTGAACAGCAGCGAACCGCCGAGCATCAGCAGGGTGTCGCCGGTGGCCAGCCAGATTTCGAACCAGTCGATATTGGCGAAGAAACTTGTCAGGGCTTCCATTAACGCAGCACCTCCATATGGACGTCTGCGGCGGTGAAGCGGGCGAAGGCCGCTTCCATGTCACCGCCGGTCACGGCCAGGGTCAGTTGCCCGTAAGGGACGTCTTTGATGCGATCGATACGACCGGCGAGGATGCTGTAGTCCACACCCGTTTCCCGGGCGACGGTACCCAGCAACGGCGCGTAGGTCGCTTCGCCCTGGAAGGTCAGGCGCACGATGCGGCCCGGCACGTGCGCGAAGTCGTCGCGCTGTTCGCTTTCGTCGATATGCTCGTCTTCTTGCACGAAGCGCTTGGTGGTCGGGTGTTTCGGGTGCAGGAACACCTCGGCCACCGAGCCTTGCTCGACGATCACGCCAGCGTCCATCACCCCGACCTGGTCGCAGACCCGGCGGATCACGTCCATTTCATGGGTGATCAACACGATGGTCAGCTTCAACTCGCGATTAATCTCGGCCAGCAATTGCAGGACCGACGCGGTGGTCTGCGGGTCCAGCGCACTGGTGGCTTCGTCGCACAGCAGGATTTTTGGCTTGGTGGCCAGGGCGCGGGCAATGCCGACGCGCTGCTTTTGACCGCCGGACAGCTGCGCCGGGTACTTGTTGGCGTGGTCGGACAAACCGACCCGGGCCAGCAACTCGGCAACGCGCTGATCGATATCGCTGCGGGACAGTTCACCGGCCAGCGTCAGCGGCAACGCGACGTTGTCGGCCACGGTTTTGGACGCCAGCAGGTTGAAGTGCTGGAAAATCATCCCGACCTGTTGACGGAAACGGCGCAGGCCGTTGGCATCGAGCGCGGTGACTTCTTCGCCATCGACAATGATCTTGCCGCCAGTGGAGTTTTCCAGGCGATTGATCAGACGCAGCAGGGTACTTTTCCCTGCACCGGAATGTCCGATCAGGCCGAAGACCTGACCGTTCTCAATCGTCAGATTGGTCGGGTGCAGGGCGGGGATATCCCTACCGGCGACGCGGTAGGTTTTATGGACGTTTTGAAACTCGATCACGTAGCGAACCTTGTGGGGCGCGTTGGAAAAGGATCAGCGGTTAGCCGGGCGCGCATTTTAGCCTGTCCGTATAGAGGTTCTTAGCATTTATTTCGTATTCAACCAGCCATTTGGCAATAACGCGATCAAAGGTCAGATAAAAGGAACGGCTAAAAACGTCACCAGTCACTACTTAGGCATCTCCAAAAAGCCTGAGGAGTCTCGCCTGATGAGTACTACGACTTCTCCAACGATCCACTGCTGCAGGGTCGGCTGTTTTCCTACACCGACACACAGATCAGCCGACTCGGTGGCCCGAACTTTCACGAGATTCCAATCAACCGAACGATTTCACCCCTGCACAATGGCCAGCGGGACGCGTTGCACCGCACCACCATCGACAAAGGACGTGCGGCCTACGAACCGAACTCCATCGATGGCGGCTGGCCGATAGAAACCCCGCCCGCAGCGCAAGACGGCGGCTTCGAGAGCTACGCGGAGCGCTTCGACGCCAACAAGATCCGTCAACGTAGCGAGTCGTTCAGCGACCACTTCTCCCAGGCGCGCCTGTTTTTCCACAGCATGAGCAAGCACGAGCAGGAACACATCATCTCGGCGTACAGCTTTGAGCTGGGCAAGGTGGAACGTGAGTTCATTCGGGCAAGGGAAGTGAATGAGATCCTGGCCAACATTGATCTGGAACTTGCCAAACCGGTGGCACAGAACCTTGGCCTGCCGGTGCCGAAAGCCGGAACGGTCCAAGTACCGAAAGCGTCCTTGGAACGCTCGCCGGCTCTGAGTCAGGCCAATCTGCTGCCGGGCGATATCAAAACCCGGAAAGTGGCGATTCTGGCGGCCGATGGCGTAGACGGAGTAGCAATCGAAGCCATGAAGAAAGCGCTGGAAGCCGAGGGGCGCATGCCAAATTGCTCGGCCCGACCTCGGCACCGGTGAAAACTGCCGATGGCAAGTCGATGCCGGTGGACGCTTCGATCGAAGGCTTGCCTTCAGTGGCGTTCGATGCGGTGTTCGTGCCTGGAGGCGCGGCGTCGATCAAGGCGCTGAGCACTGACGGCGTGGCGTTGCATTACGTGCTGGAGGCTTACAAGCATTTGAAATGCGATTGCGTTGCATGGCGAGGCGAAGCAGTTGCTGGATGTGTTGAAGCTGGAGGTTGATGCGGGGTTGGTCGTAGGGGTGAATGGCAAGTTGGCCAAGCCGTTCTTCGCCGCGATTGAGCAGCATCGGGTTTGGGAGAGGGAGGCGAAGGCCAAAGCAATTCCGGCCTAGAAATCTGCATCGTCAGAGAGGACGCCATCGCGGGCAAGTCGAATCGTCGCACCGCCGCTCCCACAGGTTTTACGCTATCCCTGTGGGAGCGGGCTTGCCCGCGAAGCTTTTAAGGGGCTTTGCGAGGACTCAGAACAACTTGCGCCGGAACACTGCGCAGAATCTGCCGCTCCAGCTTCAAATCAAACTGCGGATCCAGCTTATTCACCCGCTTGGTCAGCAGGTTAGCCAACCATGGATAATCATCAGTACGTGGCACCTGAAGGCTCACATCGCACTGAAAATTCACCACATCGGCGGCAATGGCATCCAGTTGACGGCGCATTTTGCCCATATCGGTGATTTTCAGTTTCACCGTGGTGCTTTCAGCTTCCGGGTCAATGACCTTGGCTTTGCGCTTGGCTTCGGCGGACTTGAGATCCGCTTCGGTTTTTTCCAGTTCAGCCTTGCGGGCTTGAGCGAGCGCACCATTGACCCCGCCGGTGAGCGCAGGAGCCTTGGGCATCAAGGCGCGGGCCCGAGCCAGGGCGGTGGCGGCCGCGTTTACATCACCTTTTTGCAGCACGATCTGGCTGCGCATCAGATAGGCTTCGGCCAACTGCCGCTGGTATTGCTCCAGGGATTGATCGTTGGGCGATTCAGCCTGCAAGGCGGCCAGTTGCCCTTCGGCAGTGGCCAGTTCGCTGCTGGCCAGGCTTTGTTCCAGCTGTGCAATGGCCGTGGCCCGCGCATCCGGGACCTCGGTGGCCGCTGGTGGCGTGCTTTGGCAAGCGCCCAGCAGCAAGGAAAATGCGACAAGGAGCAGATAACGGGAGGGGAACGACTTCATTCCTGCGACTCTCTATTTGCGCAAAAAACGAGCAAGTCTACACCCCTCGACGGGGCAGAACAAAACTCAGCAGAAACAGCGCGGCGGCCGTCACTACAATCGACGGGCCGGCCGGTGTGTCCTTGAACCAGGACAGCGCCAGCCCGCCACACACGGCGAGTATGCCCAGCAGGCTCGCGCCCAGTGCCATCTGTTCCGGCGAGCGGGCGTGACGTTGTGCCGCAGCCGCCGGAATGATCAACAACGAAGTGATCAGCAACACGCCGACGATTTTCATCGCCACGGCAATCACCACGGCGATCAGCAACATCAGCGCCATGCGCAACCCCGCCACCGGCAGGCCTTCGACCCTGGCCAACTCCTCATGCACGGTGATTGCCAGCAATGGCCGCCACAGCGTCACCAGCAACGCCAGCACTGCCGCGCTACCGCCGAGAATCCACGCCAGATCGGTCGGACTGATCGCCAGCAGGTCGCCAAACAGATAGGCCATCAGGTCGATCCGCACTTCGTGCATGAAGCTTAGTACCACCAGGCCTAAAGAGAGGGTGCTGGGTGCGAGAATTCCCAAAAGCGTGTCGGATGCCAGCGGCTGACGCTGCTGCAACGTCACCAGCATCACTGCCAACAGCAAACAGCCCACGGTGACCGCAACGGTCGGGCTGACATCCAGCAGGAAGCCCAGCGCCACACCCAGCAGCGCCGCGTGGGACAGGGTGTCGCCAAAATACGCCATGCGCCGCCACACCACGAAAGAACCCAACGGCCCCGCGACGACCGCCAAAGCCAAGCCTGCAAGCAGGGCGTAGAGCAGAAAATCAGCCATGCTTGCAGCTATCTCCGTGAACATGGTTATGGCCCGACGCGGGCGCCTTGACCACCGAGCCATGCAAATCGTGGGCGTGGTCGTGATGGTGGTGATAAATCGCAAGGCTTTGTGCGTTTTTTCCGAACAGCTCGACGAAGGCCGGATCGCCGCTGACCTGCTCGGGGTGGCCGGAGCAGCAAACGTGGCGATTCAGGCACACCACCTGGTCGGTGGTGCTCATCACCAGATGCAGATCGTGAGAAACCATCAGCACACCGCAGCCGTGACGGTCACGCAGGCGGGTGATCAAGCTGTAGAGTTCGGCCTGCCCGGCCACGTCGACGCCTTGCACCGGCTCATCCAGCACCAGCAATTCCGGTTCGCGCAACAGGGCGCGGGCGAGCAAGACACGCTGCATCTCACCGCCGGAAACACTTTGTACGGGGCTGTCGATCACCTGTTCGGCACCGACTTCCTTGAGCGCGGCCAAGGCCATCGCTCGGTCCACGCCCGGCACCAGACGCAAGAAGCGCAGGACCGAGAGCGGCAGGGTCGGATCGACATGCAGTTTTTGAGGCATGTAGCCGACCCGCAGTTTCGGCTTGCGCCAGACACTGCCGCTGTCGGGTTTCAACAATCCCAGTACAGCGCGCACCAGGGTGGTCTTGCCGGCACCGTTGGGGCCGATCAGGGTGACGATCTGCCCTGGCTCGACGCTCAGCTCGATATTATCCAGCACACTTTGCCCGGCAAACGTGACGGCAACCTGCTCGAGGCGGATCAGCGCGTTGCTCATCAAGCCCCCTGACAACCCGAGCAGAGGCCGATCACTTCGACCGTCTGGGCTTCGACGACGAACCCGACATCCTGGGCGCTGGCGATGATCGCGTCGCTGATGGATTTCTGCTCGAGCTCAATGGCTGCGTGGCAATCACGGCAGATCAGGAACTGGCCCTGGTGTGCGTGTTCCGGGTGATTGCAGCCAATGAAGGCGTTGAGCGAAGAGATGCGGTGTACGAGGCCGTTTTCCAGCAGGAAATCCAGCGCGCGGTACACGGTCGGTGGCGCCGCGCGGCGGCCATCCTGCTCACTGAGTACCGCGAGAATGTCATAGGCGCCCAACGGCTTGTGGCTTTGCCATACCAGCTCCAGCACCCGCCGACGCAACGCGGTCAGACGCAGACCTTGGCGTTCGCACAGGGCATCGGCCTCAGACAGAGCGCTGTGCACGCAATGAGAGTGGTCGTGGGGACGGCTGGCAATCGGTGTTTTAGGCATGAGCGGCGACGAGTTTTGTGAGAGACGTTATTATGTTACCCGTTCTCGCCTCTTCGAGTGGTCATCGTGTCCCGACTTTTTTCTATCTTTGTCGCATTTGTCGCAAGTTTTCTGCTGATTGGTCCGGCGCAAGCCGAGGTCAAGGTCCTCACCAGCATCAAGCCG
Source organism: Pseudomonas sp. G(2018) (assembly GCF_005502415.1). Taxonomy (NCBI): domain Bacteria; kingdom Pseudomonadati; phylum Pseudomonadota; class Gammaproteobacteria; order Pseudomonadales; family Pseudomonadaceae; genus Pseudomonas; species Pseudomonas sp. G(2018). The sequence continues at coordinate 54,011 of NZ_SCOO01000011.1, forward strand.
CTACAGCTGATTGCCGCTGCCGTACAGGATGGCGTGGCGATCCCGGAAGTCTTGCTACCGCCCGGCGCTTCGCCGCATAACTATGCCCTGCGCCCTTCCGACGTACGGAAGGTGCAATCGGTGGATCTGCTGTACTGGATCGGGCCGGACATGGAAGGCTTCCTGCCTCGGGTACTGAATGGCCGTACGCTGCCCAGCGTCGCTGTACAGGATCTGCCCGGTCTAAAACTTCGCCATTTCGCCGAAGATAACCACTCCCACGCCGAAGAATCCGACGAACATGACCACGATCACCGCCCAGGCAGCCTGGACGCGCATTTGTGGCTGTCGCCGATCAACGCCCGGGTCATCGCCACGAAAATGGCCGCCGACCTCAGCACGGCCGATCCCGCCAACGCAGCGCGGTATCAAAGCAACCTCAAGGCCTTTGATGAACGCCTGGATGACCTCGACCTGCGCCTGAAGAAACGTCTGGCGGGTGTTGAAGGCAAACCTTACTTCGTGTTCCACGAGGCCTTCGACTACTTCGAAGATGCCTACGGTCTCAAGCACGCGGGTGTGTTCAGTGTCGCAGCCGAGGTGCAACCCGGTGCCCAGCATGTCGCGGCGATGCGCGCACGACTGCAGGAAGTCGGCAAGACCTGTGTGTTCAGCGAACCACCGCTGCGCCCACGCCTGGCGGAAACCCTGGTGGCCGGCCTGCCGGTGAAACTGGCGGAACTGGATGCGCTGGGCGGGTACACGCCGGCGACTGCTCAGGGCTATGAGCAGGTGCTGGAAAAGCTGGGGAATGATTTGGTGGGGTGCCTGGAGTCGTTGTAACCAACACAGATATCTGTAGGAGCGAGCTTGCTCGCGATGATCTTGAACGGTGACGCGGGGTGCCTGACACCCCGCGGTGCTGCGGATTTCTTCGCGAGCAAGCTCGCTCCTACAGGGCGAAAGGCAATGGTGTGTTGACCGTCTGCCGCTGCGCCAATCGCTGTTGAAACTCCATCGGATCGTGAATCAACACATCCTGCCCGGCAAATGACTCCGCCGCGATCAACCGCGACAACCAGAAACGCACACACGCCACCCGCAACATCGTCGGCCACAACTCGGCTTCGGCTGCGGTGAACGGACGCAGTGCGGCATAAGCTCCCAGCAACGCCCGCGCCCGTGGCCCGTCGATCAGGCCGTCATCGTCGGAGCACCAATCGTTCAGGGCAATCGCCACGTCGTAGAGCATCGGCCCCGAACAGGCGTTGTAGAAGTCGATCAGGCCGGTCAGGTGCGTGCCTTCGAACATCGCGTTATCGCGGAACAAGTCGGCGTGGATGTTCGCCCGAGGCAGCGCCAGAATTTTCTCTTTCTGCTGGGTGATTTCTTCCAGCGCCCGCTCCAGCAATTCTTTCTGGTCGGCATTGAGGTGCGACAGAAACTGCGTGCCCTCCTCCAGCATCCAGTCCAGGCCACGATCGGTCTTGCGCTTGATCATTTTGGCCTGGGTCGCCAGGTGCAGGTGCGCCAGCAACTCACCCACCTGCGCGCAATGCTGCGCGTTGGCTTGCTTGATGTGTTTGCCGGCCAGGCGCGGTTGTAACAGCGCTGGCTTGCCGGCCAATTCGCGCAGCGCAACGCCGTCGGTGGTGCGCAGGGCGTAAGGCACCGGCAGGTCGGCTTCGTGCAGTACGTCGAGCAACTCGATGAAGAACGGCATCTCCTGCACCGGGCCACGCTCGACCAGGGTCAGGACGAACTCGCCCTGCTCCAGGCTGATAAAGAAATTGGTGTTTTCGCTACCGGCGGCAATCCCCTGGAAATCAAGCAGGCGGCCGAGGCCATAAGGGGCGAGAAAGGTTTCCAGCTCGGGCCGAGCCAGGGGGGTGAACACAGACATGTTTAAACTGCCAGTACGGGCGCCGCTGTTGAGCCAGCGCCGATTGAAATTAAGAAACTACTTCCACTCAAAGATCTTCCACGACGGAATCAGCATATCCGGCTGATCCGAGCGGATGAAGTTACCGTCCGATCCATCGGCGCGCACCAGAAAATACGGTTTGCCGACACTCGGAGTGACCTGGATGGCGTACAGAAAGCCATTTTGGCGGTACTCCTTGATCGTATTGTCGCCTTCAGTGCGAATGGTGACTTCCGGTTCCGGCGATGGCGCATCGTCCGCCGCCATCACGGCCAACGGAGTGACTGCAAACAACCCAGCCAGCAACAGGCGATTTAGTGTGCGCATGATAACCTTGTCCCTTTGTCGTCAACGGTCCCGCTATTCTAGCGCCGGACCCGCCGAAAAGGTTGATCCTGCTCATGAGCCAAGCCCCCCTCGTCCTGGTGGACGGTTCGTCTTACCTGTACCGCGCCTTTCACGCGCTGCCACCGCTGACCACTTCCAAAGGCCTGCCGACCGGTGCGGTCAAGGGCGTGTTGAACATGCTCAAGAGTCTGCGCAAGCAGTACCCGGACAGTCCGTTTGCCGTGGTGTTCGACGCCAAGGGTGGGACATTTCGCGATGAGATGTACGCCGAATACAAAGCTAACCGTCCGAGCATGCCCGACGACATGCGCGTGCAGATCGAGCCGTTGCATCAGAGCGTGATCGCCTTGGGCTTCCCGCTGCTGTGCGTTGAAGGCGTCGAAGCCGACGACGTGATCGGCACCTTGGCCCGCAGCAGCGCCGCCGCCGATCGCCCGGTGGTTATCTCCACGGGCGACAAGGACATGGCGCAACTGGTTGACGGCCACATTACCTTGGTCAATACCATGACCGGTAGCAGCATGGACGTGGAGGGCGTGAAGGAGAAATTCGGCGTCGCTCCGGAGCAGATCATCGATTATCTGGCGCTCATGGGCGATTCTTCCGACAACATTCCGGGTGTTCCAGGAATCGGTCCGAAAACCGCCTCCGGCCTGCTGGTCGGTGTGAATGGCGGCCTGACCGAACTCTACGCGCAGCTTGATATCGTCCCGACCCTGCCGATCCGCGGTGCCAAGACTCTGCCGGCCAAGCTCGAAGAGCACAAGGAGATGGCGTTCCTCTCCTACCAGCTGGCAACGATCAAGGTCGATGTGCCGCTGGACATTGGCCTCGATGACCTGCAAATGGGTCCGGAAGATCCGGTCAAACTCACCGAACTCTACAACCTGCTCGAATTCAAGAGTTGGCTGAACGATCTGCAACGGGACGCCAAGCGCGTTGAGCTGAGCGCTGCCGTCGAGCCTGAGCCGGTCGTCGATCTGTTCAGCGCCGCCGAAGCCGAGGCACCGGTGACGACGTCTGCAACCCGATACGAGACCATCCTCGATCAGGCGCGATTCGACGTCTGGCTGGAGAAACTGAACAACGCCAAGTTGTTCGCCTTCGACACCGAAACCACTGGCATCGACGCGCAACAGGCACAACTGGTGGGTTTGTCGTTTGCCGTGCAGGCCAACGAAGCGGCCTACATCCCATTGACCCATTCCTACATCGGCGTGCCGGAGCAGTTGGACCGCGACACGGTCCTGCGTGCCCTGAAGCCGATTCTGGAAGACCCCAACAAACTCAAGGTCGGCCAGCACGCCAAGTTCGACATGAACATCCTGGCCAACTGCGCCATCGGTGGCGATCAGGCCAACGGTATCACCGTGCGTGGAGTCGCTTTCGACACCATGCTCGAGTCCTATGTACTCAACTCCACAGCGACCCGCCATGACATGGATAGCCTCGCGCTGAAGTATCTGGACCACACCACGGTGAGTTTCCAGGACATCGCCGGCAAAGGCGTCAAGCAGCTGACCTTCGATCAGATCGCTCTGGAACAGGCGGGCCCGTATGCCGCCGAAGACGCCGACATAACTCTGCGCCTGCACCAGGCACTGTTCGAGAAACTCACCGCCATCCCTAGCCTGGCCAGCGTGCTGACCGACATCGAAATCCCGTTGGTGCCGGTGCTGGCGCGTATCGAACGCCAAGGCGCGTTCGTCGATGCCGCACTGCTCGGGGTGCAAAGCATTGAACTGGGCGACAAGATGGTGGCGCTGGAGCGTGAAGCCTTCGAGATAGCCGGCGAGGAGTTCAACCTCGGTTCGCCCAAGCAACTTGGCGTCATCCTTTACGAGAAGCTCGGTCTGCCGGTACTGAAGAAAACCGCCAAGGGCCAGCCATCCACTGCCGAAGAAGTGCTGGCCAAACTGGCCGAGGACGACTACCGGCTGCCCAAGGTGCTGATGGAATACCGCTCCATGAGCAAGCTGAAAAGCACCTACACCGACCGTTTGCCGGAGCAGATCAACCCGCGCACCGGGCGCATCCACACCTCGTACCACCAGGCGGTGGCGTCCACAGGGCGCCTGTCTTCCAGTGATCCGAACCTGCAGAACATCCCGGTGCGCACCGCTGAAGGGCGTCGCATCCGCCAGGCCTTCGTGGCCCCGACCGGTTACAAATTGCTGGCAGCGGACTATTCGCAGATCGAACTGCGGATCATGGCGCATCTGTCTCGGGATGAAGGTCTGATGAACGCCTTCCGCCACAATCTGGACGTACACACCGCCACTGCTGCCGAGGTGTTCAAGGTCGAATTGGCGGACGTGACCTCCGACCAGCGCCGCAGCGCCAAGGCGATCAACTTCGGCCTGATCTACGGCATGGGCGCACAGAAGCTTGGCAAAGACATCGGCGTCGATACCAAGACCGCCAAGGCTTACATCGATACTTACTTCGCCCGTTATCCGGGTGTGCGCGAGTACATGGACCGCACCCGCGCCCAGGCAGCGGAGCAGGGTTATGTGGAAACCTTCTTCGGGCGCCGGCTGTATCTGCCGGAGATCAACTCCAACAAACCGCAAGAACGAGCGGCCGCCGAACGCACGGCGATCAACGCGCCGATGCAGGGCACCGCAGCGGACATCATCAAGAAAGCCATGGTTGCGGTGGACAACTGGCTGGCATCTTCGGGCCTCGATGCCAAAGTCATCCTCCAGGTGCACGATGAATTGGTGCTTGAGGTGCGTGAAGATCTGGTCGACCAGGTTCGCGATGAAATTCGCGTCCACATGAGCGGTGCGGCGAAACTGGATGTTCCGCTGCTGGTCGAAGTGGGTGTAGGTAACAACTGGGATGAGGCTCACTGAGCCCATCAAGATGGGGGTTTTGCTGCGGCATAGTGCCGCGGCAGAAAAAGCAAAGAGCGCTTAGTCCGGAAAATGCTTGGGGTTATTCCAAACGTATTTGAAAAAAATCTGAACTAGTCTGGGAATCGCTACTCAGAGTTACTGAATGGCTGGTGAAGCCCTTCGATGCTCCTATGTTGTGTTAAGTGTTGGCAGATATCTGGACCCCGCCCTAGCGGTCTAGAACTTGAACCCCGGAACTTCCCCCTCCCCATAGAAGTCCGGGGTTTTTTTTGCCTGAAAACTGGCTGTGACGCGCTCATGCAAGGCAAAAGCGCGTCACAGCCAGTCTTTTATTCGGCCACCTCGGCGCCCTTGTCCGCCAGTTCCATCCAGCCTGCCAATACAGTGTAGGCGTCTTCCAGGCCCATGCGTTTCGGCGCCGAAAAAAGCTGAATCGTCACGCTGTCGCCCCAGCCCTTGCGGATTTCCGACTGAACCTTGAGCAGCGTGTTCTTGGCCGCGCCATAGGTCAGCTTGTCCGCTTTGGTCAGCAGAATGTGCATCGGCATGCCGCTGGCCACGGCCCAGTCGAGCATCAGCAGGTCGAAATCAGTCATTGGATGACGGATATCCATCATCAGAATCAGACCCTTCAGGCTTTCGCGACTGCCCAGGTACGCTTCCAGGTGACGCTGCCAATGTTGCTTGAGCGGGATGGGTACTTTTGCGTAACCGTAACCCGGCAGGTCGACCAGACGACGTTCATCGTCTAGCTTGAAGAAGTTCAACAGCTGTGTGCGTCCCGGTGTTTTCGAGGTACGCGCCAGGCTGGCATGGGTCAGGGTGTTGAGCGCACTGGACTTGCCGGCGTTGGAACGCCCGGCGAAGGCGACTTCAAAACCTTCGTCGTCCGGACATTGGTCGACTTTGGCGGCGCTGAGCATGAAGGTGGACTGTTGGCACAGACCGAGGATGGGATTCTTGAGTTGCATGGGATTTCCGATGTGGGCGGCGCCGGGAATGGGCGCGGCAAGCAGTGTCGCTTCCGTTTCAGTGACGCCAGTATATAATGCCGCAGATTTTGTGTGCGCTTTGTCCCAGCGTAGGATGAAGTTCACGAGAGCGACAGACCTTGATTGCGCACTAGAACGCAGCACGCTCTCAACCCTGAAAAGGTCGTTTTATGACGAAATGGCTGCTAGCCGCCGGTGTCTTGATGCCGCTTTACAGCGCTCAGGCTACACAGGATCCGGAAGCTGTGTACAACCGTGTTTGTGGTGCCTGTCATTCCGGCCAACTACCCATGGCGCCCAGAAGAGGCGATCAGGAAGCTTGGACGCCGAGGTTGACGAAAGGTATGGAGACGCTGGTGCAACACGTGACCCAGGGTTTCAAGGCGATGCCGCCGCGTGGTTTGTGCATGGACTGCAGTGCCGAGGATTACCGAGCCATCATCCAGTGGATGAGCGAGTAAACCCGGTCCATAACTCTTAACCCTTAGCCGTAGTTGGATTAGCTGATGAACAAATTGATCGTGAGTCTGCTGTTGACCGTGGGAATCTCCGGCATTGCCCATGCTGCAGGTGAGCCAGTAAAACCTGGTGACGCCGCCGCAGGCCAGGCAAAAGCCGCCGTATGTGGCGCCTGTCATGGCCCGGATGGCAACAGCATGGCGCCAAACTTTCCAAAACTGGCGGGGCAAGGTGAACGCTACCTGACCAAGCAACTGCACGACATCAAGTCGGGCAAGCGCACCGTTCTGGAAATGACCGGTCTGCTGACCAATCTGAGCGATCAGGACCTGGCGGACATCTCCGCCTACTTCGCCAGCCAGAAAGGCAGCGTCGGCGCCGCCGACCCGAAAATCGTGGCTCGCGGTGAAGCGCTGTTCCGTGGCGGTGATCTGGCCAAGGGGCTGCCATCCTGCACCGGTTGCCACTCGCCAAACGGCACAGGCAACGCGGCAGCCGGCTTCCCGCACCTGGGTGGCCAGCACGCTCAATACATTGCCAAGCAGCTGACCGACTTCCGCAAGGAAGAAGGTGGTCGGGCCAACGACGGCGATACCAAACCGATGCAGAGCATTGCCAAAAAGCTGAGCGACGAAGACATCGCCGCAGTGTCGAGCTACATTCAAGGCCTGCACTAAGGTCGGCGAATCGGGCGTTGCGCAAGGCCTACAACGCTTGCAACGTTAACGCTCGATTAATCCGTCGCAGCAAGTATAAAAAGGGTGGCTTTGGCCGCCCTTTTTTGTGGCCGCTGCCGTTACACTACAGAACTCAGACCCGCCATGATCTGTCTGAAAACAGGTCGCGCGAGGCGATAAAACTTGTCCAGGAGTAAAGCATGCGTAATCTGATCATCAGCGCCGCACTCGTCGCTGCCAGCCTGTTCGGCATGACTGCCCAGGCTGCCGAAGCCCCCGCCGCCCCTTACGTCGAACTGAGCAATCCGGTTCCGGTCGCCGTTCCGGGCAAGATCGAAGTTGTGGAGCTGTTCTGGTACGGCTGCCCGCACTGCTACGCCTTCGAGCCAGTGATCAATCCCTGGGTCGAGAAGCTGCCTTCCGACGTGAACTTCGTCCGTATCCCCGCCATGTTCGGCGGTCCGTGGAACGCACACGGCCAGTTGTTCCTGACCCTTGAAGCCATGGGTGTCGAACACAAGGTCCACACTGCAGTGTTCGAAGCCATTCAGAAAGAACACAAAAAGCTGACCGACAAGAATGACATGGCGGACTTCCTGGCCACCCAGGGCGTCGACAAGGACAAGTTCCTGGCCACCTTCGACTCGTTCGCCATCAAGGGTCAGATCGCCAAGGCCACCGACCTGGCCAAGAAATATGAAATCTCCGGTGTTCCAACCTTGATCGTCAACGGCAAATATCGCTTTGACGTGGGCTCTGCCGGCGGCGCCGAGCAAGCCCTGCAATTGGCTGACAAGCTGATCGACAAAGAGCGAGCGGCTAACAAGGCTGCCGCCAACTAAGGGCAGCACCCGCCATGCGCCGCTGGGGAACTGAACGCATCGTTGGCCTGCATGATCCACGGGTCAACGAGCATCATCTGGAGTCGACGGGTCTGCCCGAAGACAGCCGTTTGCGCCTGCTCAGTTTCAATATCCAGGTCGGCATCAGTACCGAGCGCTATCGGCATTACCTGACCCGGGGCTGGCAACACCTGTTGCCGCACACCGGGCGCGCTGACAATCTGCAGAAAATCGGCAACCTGCTGGGGGACTTCGATCTGGTCGCCTTGCAGGAAGCCGATGGCGGCAGCCTGCGTTCAGGCTACGTCAATCAGGTCGAACATCTGGCCCAGCTCGGCGCCTTCCCCTACTGGTATCAACAGCTCAATCGCAATCTCGGACACCTCGGCCAGCACAGCAATGGCGTGCTCAGCCGCTTGCGCCCGTGGGCGATCGAAGACCATCCGCTGCCAGGGCCGAAAGGTCGCGGAGCGATCCTGGTGCGCTTCGGCGAAGGTCCGGAAGCGCTGGTGGTGGTCATGATGCACCTGGCGCTGGGCGCGCGAGCCCGCAGCATGCAATTGGCGTACATCCGCGAAGTGATTGGCGGTTATAAGCATCAAGTGCTGATGGGTGATATGAACACCCATGCCAGCGACTTGCTGCAACACTCGCCATTGCGCGATCTCGGCCTGCTTGCACCGCAACTGGAAGCGACATTCCCTAGCTGGCGCCCGCAACGCTGCCTGGACCACATCCTGCTGAGCCCTACCCTGACCCTTGAAAAGGTCGAGGTGCTGGCCCAACCCATTTCCGATCACCTGCCGGTCGCGGTAGAGATTCGTCTGCCGGGTTCGCTCACGGCCGATGCATTGCCCGCGTTGAGTCCTGCCCCCACGCGGAACCCCTGAATGAGCGACGAAGCACAGCGCTGGAAAGAGAAGTACCTCAAAAGCATCGAACAACAGGAAAAGCTCGAACGTCGCTGGGACGCCCGCCTCGACTTGCTGCGTCGCGGACTGGTACGCAGCACCCTGGCGGCAGAAGGCACCGACCGCGCCGTCGACCAGTGCATGAAGGAGATGCGTGAAGTCGTGCGCACCGATGACATGGACGCCGGTCTCGCTGCCCTGCTTCCGCGCCTGGAAAAAGCCGTGCTCGACTCCGAGCAGCGTCGTGAAACCCGAGTGAACCAGACCAGCGCGGCACTGACCGCACTGGTGACTCAGCTGCAAACGTTGCCGCTGCCCCGGGAAGTCAGCCGACCGCTGAAGAGCTTCGCCAAACAGCTGGATAGCCGCGTCAGCCAGGCTCGCGAGATTCCCTTGTTGCTCAGCGAACTGAGCGGCTTGCAAGGCAAAGCCTTGAGCCAGGTGGAAAGCCCTGCAGAACCTGGACGCCCCGGTCTGTTGCAACGGTTGTTCGGTCACCGGGACACTGAAGATGCAATGACGCCGCTCACCCCTGTCGCCGGACAAGCTGCCATTGCAACGCCTGTCGAAGCGCTCCCCGCGCCGATGGCCGCGTCATCGCCCGCAACCACCGAACCCGCACCGGCAATCGATGAGCCACGCCTCGAAGTTTCGGACCCGACCATCGTGGCCGCCCAGCCACAGGCTGTACAGGCATCATCCGAGACGCCCGAACCTCTTGCCGCCCCTGCAACTGCTGCGCCTGCCCTCGATCCGCAGCAAGCGCCCAATCCGCTCCCCGAGGCGCATGCCCGACCGGATGAAGCCAACGAAATACCAATACCCGTCGAGACACCCGCGCTTCAGATCGAGCCGGCAATCAATCCCGACGAACTTACGCATGCAGCGCTTCCCGATTCCCCGCCACGGCCTACAGCCCTGGCACCCGGCGAGCCGGAACTGCCCAGCCACGACATGCTCTATGCGCTGCCGGACTCCCCCGAGCCATCCTACAGCTCGGTGGCCAAGCACATTGAAGACACTCTGCTGGGGCTGCTCGACGATCTGACGCTCCCCGAACGGCACCGCCCGCAAGCCGAATCGATGCGCGATCGCCTGAAAAACGGCTTGAACTGGTATGAGTTGCTGCCGATCCTCGACGATCTGGCGACTTTGATGCTGGCGATCTCGGACAGTGGTCAGCATGAGTTCGAAGCGTACCTGCAGCACCTAAACGAACGCCTCGAGTCGTTCCAGAGCAATCTGCAAGCCGCCAGCGCGGGCCATGCCGACAACCGTTCCGCGGCAGAGGCCATGGATACGCAGATCCGCGAACAGGTCGACGGCCTGCAGACCCGCATGCATGAGGCGGCCGACCTGGAGGGGCTCAAGCATGTTCTGGAAAACCACCTCGAAGGCCTGCTCGGCACCATGGACCAACACCGCCGGCAGCGCGACGAGCGCGAGCAGGAGGTCGCAGCCCGCCTGCACAGCCTGGCCGATCGGGTGGCACACATGGAGCAGGAAGCCTTGGGCTTTCGCGAACATCTTGAAGAACAGCGCCAGAAAGCATTAATCGACCCGTTGACCGGGCTGCCCAACCGCGCAGCCTGGAGCGAACGGCTGGACCATGAAATCAGCCAATGGCAGCAACACGGCAACACCTTGATGCTGGCCATGCTTGACCTCGATCACTTCAAACGCATCAACGATAACTACGGTCACCTGGCGGGCGACAAGGTGCTGAAGATCATTGCCACCGTGTTGCGCAAGCGCCTGCGCGGGACGGATTTCATTGCCCGGTTTGGCGGCGAGGAATTTGTCCTGCTGCTGCCGTCGACAGTGCCGGCGGCCGGCATGAAACTGCTCGAACACTTGCGCGCTTCGATCGAAGCCTGCCCGTTCCACTTCAAGGGTGAGCGGGTAACGATCACTATTTCGATGGGCCTGACAGCATTCAAACCCGACGAGCATAGTGATCTGGTGCTCAAGAGAGCCGATCAGGCGCTCTATAGAGCTAAAAATGCGGGCCGCAACCGAGTGGAGCTGGGCTAGGAGACAGGCTGAGGGCTAATTGTTCCATTTTGTTCAATTGCCCTCCCTACACCAGGCATTACGTTACACTGTTGCATTACTGTCCAGTGCGTATTGCCTCCTGCCATGAAATTTATCGCTCTCATTGTGTCGCTGCTGCTCTTGGCTGGTTGCACCAGCGGCCCACGCTTCGACACCAGTCACCCTTCAGCCAATCATGACAGCCGCATCCAGTTCGTGGTGCTGCACTACACCTCCGCCTCGATGGAGCGCTCGCTGCAACTGCTGACCCATGGCGAAGTCAGCGCCCATTACCTGATCGGCGACGACAAGAAGGCGACCATCTACAAACTGATGGATGAAAACATGCGGGCCTGGCATGCCGGCGAAAGCCAATGGCAAGGCCGGACCTGGATGAACTCCAGCTCCCTGGGCATCGAAATCGTCAATCAGGGCTTCAAGGACACACCCACCGGGCGCCTCTGGTACCCCTACAGCGAAGCGCAGGTCCAGTCCTTGATCGTACTGCTCAAGGACATCAGCAAACGCTACGTCATCAGCCCTCGCAGTATCGTCGGCCATAGCGACATTGCACCGCTGCGCAAGCTCGATCCCGGCCCGCTGTTTCCCTGGAAACGTCTGGCGGCGGAAGGTATCGGCATCTGGCCGAACGAGCAGGCCGTGGCGCGACAGCAGGTACAGTTTGAAGTACAGCTGCCGAGCATCAGCTGGTACCAGGCACAACTGGCCCGCGTCGGTTATGAAACACCGCAGACCGGCGAACTGGATGTCGCCACACGCCATGTGATCGCCGCCTTCCAGATGCATTTCCGCCCATCGCGCTTCGACGGCACACCAGATGCGCAAACGGCGGCGCTGCTACAGGTTTTGAATCAGACAAAATAATGACGCCCGCCCGACGGTCAGCGCTTTTTTCCAATCAGCAGCTATAACTCATTGGTAATTCTTCGGATATTGCCATAATGACTGTTGCTCGAGAGACATTCCGTAGTTGGTTCTATCGCCCATGGTTTCTGGCGATACTGGCGGCTGTCCTGAGTGCAACACTGCTGATGACCGGCAGCCTGTTTATCGCCCTGCATCAAGTCGAGCAGAGCGAAAGCCAGGAAATGAATGCGCAGGGCGAACGCTTCCTCGCCCGGCTGGAGCAGTTGTTCGGGCAATTGCGCGAAAGCCTTGATGATCTGGAAGCCCAGCCGCTGCGGACCTGCAATGAGGAGATGGTCGCGACGCTGCAGCAGGTCAGTTTCAATTATCGTTTTGTCTATGAAGCCGCCTACATGGATGCTCCGCGGATCTGTACCAATCGCCCACGCAAGGAAGCGTTGTCGCTGATACGACCACCTGACATCCAGGGCCCCACCTACAGCTACTGGCTGAACACCACCACCGAACCCGATGAAAACCGTGCCGTACTGATGCTCGGGCGGGGCAATTTCCGGGTCGCGACGTCCCGCGGGCATTTGACCGATATGGTCGACCTGTCGCCGGGAAGCAGCCTGCTGGTGGTACTCGACCACGGTACTCGGGCGATTCCGGTACTGGGTGTGGCGCAAGCCTGGCCGCCAAAAATGTGGCCGCCGAAAAGCCGGGATGCGCTGCAAGTCACTCAGTCGCGTCTGATTTACCGCATGCCCACCGACAACCCGGAATACCAACTGGTGCTGATCAGCCCCCGCGGCGGCCCCCATATACCACCGGTGTGGTGGTGGTTGTTGCCGGTCTGCGTGGGATTGGCCTTATGCGTGGGTTTTCTGGTGTTTCTGCTGGTGCGCCAGCGGCAGTCCCTGGACGCCGAATTGACCGGCGCCATACGCCGGGGCGAATTGCAGGTGCTGTATCAACCGATCTTTGACCTCGACAGCCGTAACTGCGTCGGCGCCGAGGCCTTGCTGCGCTGGCGCCGGCCGGATGGGACCCTGACCAGCCCTGACCTGTTCATTCCAATGGCGGAGAACACCGGGCAGATCCGCCAGATGACCGACTTCGTCCTGCAACGCTTGCTGGAACAGCTGGGGCAATTGCTGCGAGCCAATCCGCAGCTGTACATCTCGGTCAACCTGGCGGCGTGTGATGTGATGGTGCCGCGAATCGGCCAGGTGATGGCACGCCTGCTGACCCTGCATCGCGTTGCCGCCAAACAGATTGCCTTTGAGGTCACCGAACGCGGGCTGATCGATGTGGTGGTGGCCCGGGAAAATCTGCAAGCCTTGCGCGATGTCGGGCATCAGGTGCTGATCGATGACTTTGGCACCGGCTATTGCAGCCTTGCGTATCTGCAAACCCTGCCGGTGGATTGCCTGAAAATCGACAAGGCCTTTATCGACGCACTGGGCCATGACGCGGCCAGTAGCGGTGTGGCTCCGCACATCATCCACATGGCACAGTCACTGCACCTGAAGGTCATTGCCGAGGGCATCGAACATGAATCCCAGGCCGCGCTCCTGAGCAGTGAAGGTGTGAAGTTTGGTCAGGGCTGGTTATTCGCCCATGCATTGAGTGCCGTGCAGTTCATCGAGTTGATTACCCGTGGTCGCCGATTGGCCAGCCGACGCCTGGATGACGAAGCGTAGCGCGCTACACCGTCAACGCCATGTAGAACTGCGTGCCCTGCCCTGGCCGCGAATAGACGCCCATCCGTCCGCCGTGCAACTGCACGATTTCCTTGCACAGCGCCAGACCGAGCCCGGCCCCGCCTTTCTTGCGGCCGACTTGCACAAAGGGTTCGAAGATCCGTCCCTGTTGTCCGTAGGCAATGCCTTCGCCGTTATCTTCAACACTGATGATCACCCGCTCGCCATGACGCCGGGCCTGCAAGCGTATGAGGCCACCCGAGGCAGTGTGTCGCAGGGCATTGTCGATCAGGTTGTCGAGCACCCGATCCAATTGCGGCTGATCGGCCTGCAGGCGTGGTAATGGCCCCTGTACTTCCACCAACAACTCGATGCCCTTCTCCTCAGCGCCGCAGGTAAAGCGCATCTGCGCCTGCTCAAGCAAATCCTCAATGGAACACGGCGCCAGGGTGAGTTTCTGCAATCCGTTCTGGTAACGGGAAAAATTCAGCAAGTCGTTGATCAGCTGCATCAGGCGCTGCATTTCTTCGTTCACCGTATCCAGCAGATCGGCTTCACGGGAGTCCGGGGCAAAATGTGCGCGCTCGCGGAACAGGCCGAACGCCATGTGCATGCCGGTCACCGGCGTCCGCAGCTCATGGGAGGCGCGCAACACGAACTCGCTTCGCACCCGTTCGAATGCCCGTTGCTCGGTAACGTCATGCAGCACCATGACCGCACCAAGAATATTCCCTTGGGTATGAATGACCGGCGTCAAGCTGTAGGTCAGCAACCGTGCCTCGCCATCGACCTCGATGCTCAAATCCTCCGGCGCTCGCTCCAGCGTGCCGCCACGCAGCACCAGTTGCAGTTGCTCATCGAGTTCGGGACGTTGCAGTGCAGCGCCCAACCCCTGGCCAATCCGCTCATCGTCCCAGCCCAACTGGCGCTGTGCCACCGGGTTGAGGTGTTCCAGGTGACCCTGGCGATCGATCATCAGCAAGCCGTCGTCGATACTGTCGAGTACCGCCAGCAGCCGCTGCTGACCGGCAAGCAGTTCATCGACGTTGGTGGCCTGATGTTCACGCAGCGCTTCGGCCATGATCCCGAAGCGTTTGGTCAGCTGATTCAGCTCAACCGCCGAGGAGACTGGCAGGGTGACGTCGAAATTGCCCTGGCCGATGTTATCCGCCGCCTGCGCCAGGGCCTCGATAGGTTCGCCGAAACGCCGGGCGATGGCATGGGCCGTCACGAATCCGATGATCAAAACAGCCAACCCGACCAGACCCAGCAGGCCAGCGATCAGCAATGCACGTTCACGGGCCTGCCGCTCGGTATGCGTGATGTCATCCAGCGCACGCTTGTGTTCGGTGATCAGACCATTTCGCAGGGCGTTGAATTTTTCGGTGAGTTCGTCGTCGCCGCTCAGCACACGTGTCGGGTCAGGCGAAACTTCGTACGCCTTGATAAAGCTCAGGTAGTCAGCCTTGGCTTTCTTGAAACCGGATTCGCTGCCGATGCTCGCCGGCTCCTGGGCGATCCCCTCTTCCAGCAATTCGAAGTAACGCTGCTTGGATGCTTCGAAGGCCACAGAATCCGGTTGTTCACTGAGCATGATGATCAACTGGTCACCCAACGCCTGGCGCAGCTTGAGCCCGATATCGAGGGTGACGAAGTTGTTGCGCACCAGTGCTTCCTGGCTCCCGGCCATCTGCATCACGCTGACCAGACCAAGCAACAGCCCGAGCAGCGCAACGGTGATCAGTGCGGAAATACTCAGGAACAGCCGGGTCCGCAACTTCATCGCCAGTTTCATCGCAGGCGGCTCACAAATTGTACTGCTTGCGTTTGCGATACAGCGTCGACGCGTCGATGCCCAGCGTCTTGGCGGCTTGATCCAGCGTGCCGGCAGTGGCGAGAACTGCGCCGATATGGGCTTTCTCCAGTTCATCCAGGCTCAGGGCAGCGCCAATGCGCGGAGCATTGTTGACCGGTGCTTCCGCCATGCCCAGGTGACTGATCTCTACCCGCTCCTGCGGGCAAATGATGCTCGCCCGCTCCACCACGTTGCGAAGCTCACGAATATTCCCCGGCCAGCGATACCCCAGCAACGCTTCGCGGGCCTCATCACTGAAACCCCGGGCCGGGCGGGCGTACTCTTTGACGAAGCGCGCCAGAAAGCGGTCGGCGAGATTAAGGATGTCTTCCCTACGCTCGCGCAGCGGTGGCAGGTGCAAAGTGATGACGTTCAGGCGATAGAGCAGGTCTTCGCGAAAACGTCCGTCGCGAACCATGTCTTCGAGGTTCTGGTTGGTGGCCGCGAGAATGCGCACATCGGCGCGGCGGGTGACCGGATCGCCCACACGCTCATACTCTTTGTCCTGAATAAATCGCAGTAACTTCGGTTGTAAAACCAAGGGAAAATCGCCGATTTCGTCGAGAAACAGCGTGCCGCCATCCGCCTGGTTGACCCGACCCAAGGTACTTTCGCTGGCCCCTGTAAACGCTCCGCGACTATGGCCGAACAGTTCGCTTTCCATGAGTTCAGCAGTCAGCGACGGGCAGTTGATGGTGATGCAGGACTTCTTCGCCCGCTTGCTCCAGCCGTGAATGGCTTGAGACAGCTCGCCTTTACCCGTGCCGGACTCGCCGAGAATCAGAATATTGGCGTCGGTGCTGGCCACCTGACGGGCCGTTTCCAGCACGACTTTCATCGCCGGGCTATGGGAATCCAGGCCGTCCTTGGGTTTGCGCACCTCGCCCTCCAGGGCTTCCAGACGCGCCGACAATTGCCGTACTTCAAGCTGCTTGGCAGTGGCCAGGCGCAATTGGTCGGGGCTGCAAGGCTTGACCAGATAATCGGCAGCACCGGCCTGAATGGCGTCGACGGCCGTATCCACCGCCGAGTGCGCGGTGACAATCACCACGCGCATCCAGGGAGCTTGAATGCGCATCTGCGCCAACACATCGAGACCGTTGTCTTCACCCAGGCGCAGATCGAGGAAGCACAGGTCGAAGACCTGGCGTTGCAGCAACGCGTCGGCTTGCGCGGCGCTGTTGGCAGTCGCCACGCTGTAGCCTTCATCTTCGAGGCAATAGCGGAAGGTTCGCAGGATGGCGGACTCATCATCCACCAGAAGAATACGGCCTTGATGCTCAGTGGCTGATTCCATTTTCCTACGCTCCATAATGAATGTTCTTGGTTTAGTCCCGGAAAAATCGGGCAAGTTGCATGGTTCATTCTGATCCATTCCCGTCATGGCGAGGTAGTTATCTACCGCCACACCGGTTTTCGCCCGATTTTGTATTCCTTTTATAGACAGCTTCTGCTCAGACGATGAATCACATCTTTTTCTGACAGCTACGCCCTCCTCTCAATTCCAAAAATATTGCGATAACCGTCAGCTGATCGTGCATTACGCACGACCGTGAAAAGCTCCATCGTGCAGGATGCGCCCGAAAGGACTTACGACACCATCACAACCAACTGATTTATAAGTATTTTTTTACAAAAAAAATCTGGCACGCAGGCTGCAATGTCGTGAGTAACGCAGGGCAACAACAAATCGCCCTCAACCCGATTACCCCGAGTGGGAGGAGCTTCAGGATGAATCGCCAACGTGCCACCCCATTGCAGCTCTCGCCACTGCATCTCCAGCAAGGCGTGTTCGCCGTGTTGGCGCTGTTGATCACCTTGATCGGCGGCCAGCAGTTTGTGCGCTGGGAGCAAAGCCAACAGCAAGAAGGGCCAAACGTGTCGTTTCAGCACCCGACCCAAACCCACTTCAGCGCCGCCAGCAACGGTATGGCCGACAGCACTTCGATGCGAATGGTGGACGTCGACCAACACCAGGCGATGGACGAAATGCCTCGCCAGGAGCGCTGGGTGTTCTAAGTACACACTTGGCGCGCTCAAAGCGCCGGGAAACGCAGCACCTCTGAATAGAAGCGTAAGGAGAATCACCATGTTGAGCTGGGCAATCACATTCTTGATCATTGCCATTGTTGCCGCCGTATTGGGCTTCGGTGGTATCGCGGGCACCGCCACGGGTATCGCCAAGATTCTCTTTGTCGTGTTCCTGGTGATGTTCATTGCTTCCTTCTTCTTTGGCCGTCGCGGTCGAGGCTGAACATGAGCGTTTGGTAGAGACACTGGCAGCCGCCCTACTGTTGGGCGGTGCTGCCCCGGGCTCAAGCGGGCAGGCACACTCCGATTCCTCGGCAGACCGTACCAGGGTATGCAGGAATGGTTGATGGAGCAGCCCGAAAAGGACCCGAACAAGTACGGAATTCAGATATACGAGAGAAGCCATCGCTTCTTCCCCTGCGCCCACCTGAGGAGGGCCGGTGCATGACCAAGGGGTCGGGACGTTCTGCCTGGTTCAGGGGCGGAGTGACCTACGGGTACAGGGAGTACCTGCGCAAGGGCCGGGTCAGGAAAAGCTGCGTCGCAAGTTCGCCGGTCAATCAGGACTCGACGGACTTGCGAAGGGCTTTACGAAGCCTTGAACTAGAGCGATCCATTCGTTTTCACCCCCCTCCCCCGATAATTCGTACGCTGCGCCCCGAAAAATACTTTTCCCGGTGTTTCGCCAGCGACCGTATATCGAGAAATATCGTCTGTGTTTTGCCGTAAATCTTCCCTGAACCCCAGGGGATTTTCCCGAAAATATCCTTCCATTCGACTGATCAAAAAACACTCAATCTGCGCTGTGATGGCCGGTTCACGGCACTTATGCCTGCCGAAATGTCATATTCGAACCGTTTGCGACGTCGCTTTCAGTGAAAAAACCTCATGCCGATTCGGCATAGGGTAGGCGTTTACGGCATTAGACGTCGCTTCCTTGCATCGGAATAGTTGCGCCTTTTTTCGCCTGCCAGAGAGCCATCAACAAGCGCTCCGGGGCTCCTTATACGGGGGCAGATGCACACGACTTTTTCGCCACGAGCGTTCCAGTTTGCGCATCTGCCCGAGTCAAACTGAAGTAAGGGTAAAGATATGAAGAAGGCAAAGCTTAGCCTCGCCTGGCAGATCCTCATCGGTCTGGTCTTGGGGATTGCAATCGGTGCGCTGCTCAACCATTTCAGTGCCGAGAAAGCCTGGTGGATCAGCAACGTTCTGCAACCGGCAGGCGATATCTTTATCCGTCTGATCAAGATGATCGTGATCCCGATCGTGATCTCCTCCCTGATCGTCGGCATTGCCGGCGTCGGTGATGCGAAGAAGCTCGGTAGCATTGGCCTGAAAACCATCATCTACTTCGAAATCGTCACCACCATCGCCATCGTCGTCGGCCTGCTGTTGGCCAATCTGTTCCATCCGGGTGCGGGCATCGACATGAGTACCCTGGGTACCGTGGACATCTCCAAGTACCAGGCGACGGCGGCTGAGGTTCAGCATGAACACGCGTTCATCGAAACCATCCTCAACCTGATCCCGTCCAACATCTTCGCGGCCATGGCCCGCGGCGAAATGCTGCCGATCATCTTCTTCTCGGTGCTGTTCGGCCTCGGTCTGTCGAGCCTCAAGCCTGAGCTGCGCGACCCGCTGGTAACGATGTTCCAGGGCGTCTCGGAAAGCATGTTCAAGGTCACTCACATGATCATGAACTACGCCCCGATCGGCGTTTTCGCACTGATCGCGGTGACGGTGGCCAACTTCGGCTTCGCATCCTTGCTGCCGCTGGCGAAACTGGTGATCCTGGTTTACGTCGCCATCGCTTTCTTCGCCTTCGTGGTCCTGGGCCTGATTGCT
This sequence comes from Pseudomonas sp. G(2018), assembly GCF_005502415.1. Classification (NCBI taxonomy): domain Bacteria; kingdom Pseudomonadati; phylum Pseudomonadota; class Gammaproteobacteria; order Pseudomonadales; family Pseudomonadaceae; genus Pseudomonas; species Pseudomonas sp. G(2018). The sequence goes on from NZ_SCOO01000011.1 coordinate 73,345, forward strand.
CGCCTGTTCGGTTTCTCGGTGATCAAGCTGATGCGCATCTTCAAGGATGAGCTGGTACTGGCCTACTCCACCGCCTCCTCCGAAACCGTGCTGCCGCGCGTGATCGAGAAGATGGAAGCCTACGGTGCGCCGAAAGCCATTTGCAGCTTTGTGGTGCCGACCGGTTACTCGTTCAACCTCGACGGTTCGACCCTGTACCAAAGCATCGCGGCCATCTTCATTGCTCAGCTGTACGGCATCGACCTGTCGATCAGCCAGCAACTGTTGCTGGTCCTGACCCTGATGGTCACCTCCAAAGGCATCGCTGGCGTACCGGGCGTGTCCTTCGTGGTGCTGCTGGCCACCCTGGGTAGCGTGGGTATCCCGTTGGAAGGCCTGGCCTTCATCGCCGGTGTCGACCGCATCATGGACATGGCCCGTACCGCCCTGAACGTCATCGGCAACGCCCTGGCCGTGTTGGTCATCGCACGCTGGGAAGGCATGTACGACGAGGCCAAGGGCCAGCGCTACTGGAACTCCCTGCCGCACTGGCGCAGCAAAGAAAAGCTGCCGGTTGGTGAGGTTTCCACCAACTAACACAATGGTCCGCGTGCACAACGCTAAACAAACCCCGGAGAAATCCGGGGTTTGTCGTTTGTGGCCACCCCGCTATCATTCGCGCATCTTTTGGGGGATTTGACTGATGCTTAATGGCCTGTGGCTTGGCTTCTTCATCGTGGCCGCCGTATCGGCGCTGGCGCAATGGCTGATCGGCGGCAACGCCGGGATCTTCGCGGCGATGGTGGAAAGCATTTTCGCCATGGCCAAATTGTCGGTCGAGGTCATGGTCCTGCTGTTCGGCACCCTCACCCTCTGGCTGGGTTTTCTGCGAATTGCCGAGAAAGCCGGGATCGTCGAAAGGCTGGCCAAGGCCCTCGGCCCGCTGTTTCTGCGGTTAATGCCTGAAGTGCCGGCCGGTCACCCGGCCATCGGCCTGATCACCCTGAACTTCGCCGCCAATGGCCTGGGCCTGGACAATGCCGCCACGCCGATCGGCCTGAAGGCCATGAAGGCCCTGCAGGAACTCAACCCCAGCGACACCATCGCCAGCAACGCGCAGATCCTGTTCCTGGTACTCAACGCCTCCTCCCTGACCCTGCTGCCGGTGACGATTTTCATGTACCGCGCCCAGCAAGGCGCGCCCGATCCGACGCTGGTGTTCCTGCCGATTCTGCTGGCCACCAGTTGCTCGACCATCGTCGGCTTCCTGGCCGTGGCGTTCATGCAACGCCTGCGTGTCTGGGACCCGGTGGTGTTGGCCTACATCATTCCCGGTGCCCTCATCCTTGGTGGTTTCATGGCGTTGCTGGCGACGCTCTCTGCCACCGCACTGGCCAGTTTGTCGTCGATCCTCGGTAATTTGACGCTATTTGGGATCATCATGCTGTTTCTGGTGATTGGCGCGCTGCGCAAAGTGAAGGTCTATGAGGCGTTCGTCGAAGGCGCCAAAGAGGGTTTCGACGTCGCGAAGAACCTGCTGCCGTATCTGGTGGCGATGCTCTGCGCCGTAGGCGTGCTGCGGGCGTCCGGGGCACTGGATTTCGGCCTGGACGGGATTCGTCATCTGGTGGAATGGGCCGGTTGGGACACGCGCTTCGTCGATGCGCTACCGACCGCGATGGTCAAACCATTCTCCGGCAGCGCCGCCCGGGCGATGCTGATCGAAACCATGAAAACATCGGGGGTGGACAGCTTCCCGGCACTGGTAGCGGCGACGATCCAGGGCAGTACCGAAACCACGTTCTATGTGCTGGCCGTTTACTTCGGCGCGGTGGGCATCCAGCGCGCGCGGCATGCGGTGGGGTGTGCGTTGTTGGCGGAGTTGGCGGGCGTCCTGGGCGCTATCGGCGTCTGCTACTGGTTCTTCGGATAACCACAAAACCAATGTGGGGGCGTCGGCGGCTTCAAAGCCGTGGTGGTGGCGCCAGTTTCTGCCCTTGCTCCACGGCCCAAGCCACCACCTGCGCCGTCAGCTGATCATTGGCCTGGCCGAATCCGCTGACGACGGCAGGCACCTTCACATCGCCCAATGGCTGGCGCACTTCGAAGCGGCGGCTGGCAAGGATGCGCTGGTCATACCCGCGCACCAGCAGCGCATCCATCCGCACGACAACGCTGGCGGCGGTGCCTTGATACTCCGTCTGGAACGCCTGCAGATTGCCACCCAATTCCAGGTCTGCCAGGAAGTTGCTGTCGTCAGTGCTGAGCAACGTCACCCGACCATCGCGCTGAAAACCATCGAACAGACGATTGCGCAACAGCACCGGTGCCGGGTCGCTCCAACGCGAGCCCTTGTAGCTGCTGATCACATCGCCCTGGGGGACGACGGCAATGTTCGGGCTGTTCAACGCCTCGCTGGCCTGGGGTTTGTTCAGGCGCAGCGACCAGCGCTGCGGTGTGCCGTGACTGGTCGACTGGCTGCTTTGCGCCGATGGCAATCGATAGACATCAAACGGCTCGGACTTGGGCAGGATCGAGCATGAGCTGATCAGCGTAAAGCCGGCGAGGAGGGCGAGGGCAATCAGCTTCATGGAGTGAATTCCTTGTTCTTGTCACTGCCCAGCAGGTAGCCGCTGGGGTTGGCCTCCAGGCGTTGCGAAATGGTGCGTAGCGAGGTCAGGGTTTCCCGCAGCTCGCGCACCGCCGGGGCCAGGCCATTGAGGCCCTGCATGCCGCTGTTGAGCGAATCCTGATTGGCGCTGAGCAGTTTGTTGATCGTCGCGCTGCTCTGTTCCAGCGACTTCATGGCCTGTTCAGCGCTGCCGAACATCTGCTTGCCCTGATCGTTGAGCAAACCGTTAGCGTTGCGCATCAGCGCCGAGGTCTGTTCCATCATGGTGCCGGCCTGCTTGCCGACAGAAGCCAGTTGCTGCATGGCCAGGCGCAGGTCGCCGCGCTGCTCGGCGATGGTGCCGGTGGTTTGCTCCAGATGCTCAAGGGTCTTGCTGATGCGTTCGATGTTTTCCGTCGAGAACATCAGATTGGCGTTGTGCATCAGCATGTTCACGCCGGACATCAGGTCGTTGCTGTCGTTGAGCAGACGGGCGATGGGCGAGGGTGAAGCGACGATCACCGGCAGCTTGCCGTCCTTGCCCTTAAGCGTCGGACTTTGCGGTGTGCCGCCACTGAGCTGGATGATCGACGTCCCGGTGACCCCGGTCAGCGCCAGCTTGGCCTGGGTGTCTTCCTTGACCGGCGTATCGCCGCCCAGACGGATCCGCGCCAGCACCCGGCGCGGGTCTTCCGGGTCCAGGCGCAACAACACCACGTCGCCGACCTTGATCCCGCTGTATTGCACGGAGCTGCCCTTGGACAAGCCGCTGACCGCCTCGTTGAACACGACTTCGTAGTCCTTGAATTCGGTGTCGACGCTGGACTTGGCCAGCCACAGGCCGAAGAGCAGGGCGCCCGTCACCACAATCACGGTGAACAGGCCGATCAATACATGATGGGCTCGGGTTTCCATGTCAGACCTCGTTGAGCTGTTGAGCGGCCGTCAGCGCCGCGCGGCCGCGAGGGCCGTGGAAGTATTCGTGAATCCAGGCGTCGTCGGTTTCCGAGACCACGTCGATGGCATCGGCCACCAGCACTTTCTTCTGCGCCAGCACCGCCACGCGATCGGTGATGGTGTAGAGCGTGTCGAGGTCGTGGGTCACCAGAAAAACGCTAAGGCCCAGGGCGTCACGCAGGGTCAGGATCAATTGATCGAACGCGGCGGCACCAATCGGATCGAGGCCGGCGGTGGGTTCGTCGAGAAACAGGATGTCCGGGTCCAGTGCCAATGCCCGCGCCAGCGCCGCACGCTTGATCATGCCGCCGGACAGGGAGGCGGGGTATTTGTCCGCCGCCGACAGCGGCAACCCGGCGAGGGCCATCTTGACCGCGGCCAGGTGTTCGGCGTCGTCACGGCTCAGCCCGGCATGCTCGATCAAGGGCAGGGCGACGTTCTCGGTCACCGTCAATGAAGAGAACAGAGCGCCTTTCTGAAACAGCACACCGAAGCGCCGTTCGACCAGGGACCGCTCATGTTCGGACAGCGTCGGCAGGTTTTTACCGAACACTTTCACCACCCCCTCGCTGGGCTGGCGCAAGCCGACGATGCTGCGCAACAGCACCGATTTGCCACTGCCGGAGCCACCGACCACGGCCAGGATCTCGCCCTTGTACAAATCCAGGTCGAGGTTCTCATGCACGCTCTGGCGGCCGAAGCGATTGCACAGGCCACGGACTTCGATCACCGCCTCTGAAGGCGCTCGGGGTACACGGCTCACCAGCTCATCTCCATGAAAAACAGCGCGGCCACGGCATCGAGCACGATCACCACGAAAATCGACTGCACCACGCTGGAGGTGGTGTGCGCACCGACGGACTCGGCGCTGCCGCTGACCTTGAAACCTTCCAGGCAACCAATCGCGGCGATCAGGAAGGCAAAGATCGGCGCTTTGACGATCCCCACCAGAAAGTGCTGTACGCCGATGTCCGATTGCAGCAGCGACAGAAACATCGCCGGCGAAATATCCAGCGAAATCGCACAGACCACACCGCCGCCAACGATCCCCGACAGCATCGCCAGAAAGGTCAGCATCGGCAGTGCGATCAGCAGGGCCAGAACGCGCGGCACCACCAGCAATTCCATCGGGTCGAGACCCAGGGTGCGGATGGCGTCGATTTCTTCGTTGGCCTTCATCGAACCGATCTGCGCGGTGAACGCACTGGCGGTACGCCCAGCCATCAGGATGGCAGTCAGCAACACGCCGAATTCGCGCAGGAAGGAAAACGCCACCAGGTCCACGGTGAACACCGTCGCACCGAAACTGGCCAACACCGTCGCCCCGAGAAACGCCACCACGGCACCCACCAGAAAGGTCAGCAGGGCGACGATGGGGGCGGCGTCCAGGCCGGTCTGCTCGATGTGCGCGACCATCGGGGTGATGCGCCAGCGTTTCGGGCGAAACAGGCCGCGAAGGATGGTTTCCAGAATCAGGCCGACGAAACCCAGCAGTTGCAGGGTGTCCTGCCAGACGGTGTCCACCGCGCGGCCAATACGGGTCAGAAGTTGAATGCCGACACTGATTTCCGGCTCTTTGATCGGCACACAGAAATCGGTCAGGGAGCGATAGACCGTTTGCAGCAACGCGCGGTCGGCGGCCGAAAGGGTGCAATCGGGGTGTTCGGCGGATCGCCCCAGCCGTTCGGAGCCCAGCAGCTCCACCAGCAACGAGGCACCCGCCGTGTCTAGGGCGCCGAGGCCATTGAGGTCGATATGGGTGCTGTCGTCGTACTGGCCTTCGAGCTTTTCGCTCAAGTGCTTGAGGTCGGCGTAATGGGCGAGCGTCCAGTCCCCCGTCACCCGGATCCGGGCCGGGGAGTGCGAGGTGTCCAGTTGGGCATTGCCGGCCACTGTGCTGCTGGTCATAAGCTCCGTGCTTTTTCGGCTATTTACGCAGACCTACGTAATAGCACGAACTGTCCTACTTTTCTTTGATCGGTGTGCTGTCGGTGATCTTGAAGCGCAGCACCCCGATCAACTGACCGTCTTCGGTCAGCACCCGGACCTGCCATTTGCCCGCCGGGTTGCCGGGGAAGTTCTGCTTGTGGGTCCAGGCGCGATAGCCTTCCTTGCGGCCACCGTGAATATCCAGCGCGATGCGATCGACCTCTTTGCCGTTGAACTGCCAGACATGATAAATCCGCTCGTCGAGGCCGCGCGGAGCATTGATCGCGGTATAGGCATACAACCCGTCGCCACGGATCTGCTCGGCGCTGACTTCTTCCAGGCTCTTGCCGGGTGTGCGGTCCTGCATTTGCGTGCTGATGGCCACTTCGGTCATCCACAGCGTCGCCGGCGGTACCCACGAACGCAGCACCCAGCCCACGCCACCGATGCCCACGGTGATACTCAGGATCGCCACGGCGTTGCGCACGGTGCGGATCGGGAAGATCGAAGCGAGGCTCGGGAATGACAACAGCACCGCGATGCCCAGCGCCCATTTGAAACTTTGTGAGGTGGTCAGGTGCATGATCACCGGTAACGCGGTGAGCAGGGCGGCGAACAGGGTCAGCGTATGCAACGCCAGGAACGCCCAGCGCCGCGGCGCCAGCCACTTGTAGTAGAGCGGGTCGACGATGGAGATCAATGCCGCGATACCCAACAGCCCGGTGAAAAACAGTTGGCCGCTGTTCCAGGTGGTGGTGATGAAAAAGAACGGCAGGACGAAGAACAGGCTTTCCTGATGGATCATCTGCGTTGCATAACGCAGCAGGGGCTGGGGAATTTCCCGCTTGAAGATTTTGGTGAACAGCTTGGTCAGGCTGTTTTCCAGCATCAGCCAGACCCAGCTGATCAGCATGATGGTGGTGATCCAGCTCGCCAGCCCCTGTTGCCGATCCACCAGGATGAAGCTGCCGACCCCGGAGATAAAGCCACCGAGCGCAATGACCCCGGGATAGCGCTTCATCAGTTCGAGGATGCGCTGTACGAAAAGGGTCAGGGTCGGCATTCGGCGGTTCACAGTCGTCGTAGGAAAAATCCTCGACAGGGTACCGCTGGCGGGGCGGTGTGGCGAGGGGCCATGGCCGGTTGACGTGCGAAACTTGTGGGAGCGAGCCTGCTCGCGAAGAGGTCGGCAGATCCCGCATTGATATCGCCTGCTATGCCGCCTTCGCGAGCAGGTTCGCTCCCACAAGGTTTCTGTTACGGCCTGCGATGAAAGCGCCAGGCCGCCAGACTGAACACGATCAACCCCAGTATTCCGGCCATCACCCACAACAACTGATCGTCACTGAGCAACGGCTTTTCAATCCGGACATACCCCGGTTGCATGAGCAATTCGCGCATCGCCTTGTTGGCTTCCGCCAGAGTCACCGCTTGCAGTTCCTTGGCCGGATTGGCGAAACGGCCATCCTCGTAGTCCCCGAGGGCGCTCCAGTAGTAATCGGCCAGCGCGCTGTTGCCTTGCACGGCCCAGGCCTGGCGGGCGATGGCGGCCTGTTTGAGGCGGTTGAAGGTCTCGGCATTCAGGCCGTCCTCGAGCAACCCGGCCTTCATTTCCTCCAGCACCTTTTGCGCTTCGACTACATCATCGCGCTCCAGATCGGCATTGAGGCTCATGAAGCCCACACCGCCGAACACCTCACGCTCGGCCCACGGACCGTAGGACAAACCGTGCGCCAGACGCAACTGACGATACAGCGCCCAGTCCAGATAATCCTTGAGCAGGTCGAAGGTTTGGTCGTGCTGATCCTCCAATACCGGTTCCGGTACCAGCCAATGCAGCTTGGCCCCACCGCCGACAAAGCCACGGGTCAGGTTGCGTTCATGGGCGGCACTGGCCTGGATTTGCGGCAGCGGCGGGTGGCCCGTCGGTTCGACAGACTTGAGCACACCATACGCTCGCTCCAGATAAGCCGGCAGCAAGCGGTCAAGATCACCGACCACGATCAACGTCATATTGTTGGGCGCGTACCAATCCTTGCGCACCTTCTCCAGTTGTTCGCGAGTCAGTTGATCGACTTCCGCACGTTCAGGGCACTTGAGGCCCAGCTCGACGGCCAGTTGCTTGCTGGCGGTATGCCCCAGATCCTGACGATCCAGCCAACGCTGCAAATGCGTGTAATGGCCGCCGTCTTCGCGCTCGACCACTTGCTTGGCGGCGTTGATGGCGTTGTCGTCGAAACGGGTCTGGGTCAGCAGCGCCAGCAGCAGGTCGAGAATCTTGCGCTGGTTTTTGGCCGGGGCTTCGATCACGAAGGTGGTGTCGGCATTGCTGGTGAAGGCGTTCCATTCGCCCCCCAGCGCTTGCATGCGCTCTTCCAGGCCGCCTTCGCCGCTGGCGTCGATGCCGCTGAACAGCAAGTGTTCAAGCAAGTGCGGCAACTCTTTCTCGGCGCAACCGAAATCATCGATACCCACGCCAACCACCAGGCGAATCGCCACATGCCCGCGTTCGGTGCCGGGCTTGAGCAGCAATTGCAGGCCGTTACGCAGGGTGTAGCCCTCGACCTGGAAGCGATCCAGGGCTAGCGACGGTAATGAACCCAGCAACAAACAGGCGAACAACAGGCAACGCATAACGAGCTTCCATACGGCTGATTGGAGATCCATGTCGTCAGTCAGGCCGTCTTCGCGAGCAGGCTCGCTCCCACATGGTTTTGTGAACCCTGCAAATCAACTGTGGGAGCGAGCATGCTCGCGAATGACCTTCCAGCCGAATCAATGTTACTGACTGACCACTCTGGCAGACGTTCAAGGCGAATGCGTGATATCCGCCAGATCGTCGGCCGCCAGTGCGCCGGTTTCGGAGGTTTCCAACACCACATAGGCACTGCTGCAAAACAGCGAGTTCAGACGTTTCATATCGGCGATCAGCTCCAGGTGCAGGGAGCTGGTCTCGATACTTTGCACGATCTTACGTTGCAATCGGCTGACATGAGCGTGGGCCAGGCGGCGTTCCTGTGCACGAAAGCGACGTTTCTCCCGCAGCAATTGGCGGGCACTTTCCTTATCGGCGCTGAGGAACACCGACAAGCCCAGACGCAGGTTGGAAATCAGCTGACTGTGCAACCCCGTCAACTCCTCCAGGCCAACCTCTGAAAACGACCGTCGCTGCGCGGTTTTCTGTTGCTGGACCTTGCGCAGCATGCGCTCGATCAGGTCACTGGCCAGTTTCAGGTTGATCGCCAGCTCGATGATTTCCGCCCAGCGCCGACTGTCCTGGTCGCTGAGGTCCTCGCGGGGCATTTGCGCCAAGTACAGCTTGATGGCGCTGTAGAGGGATTCCACATCATCCGTCAGGCGTCGCATTTCCTGAGTGACGGCAGTTTGCTTGCCGTGCAGCACGTCCTGCATGGCTTCGAGCATGTTATCGATCAGGTCACCCATGCGCAGGGTTTCCCGGGCGGCGTTGGCCAAAGCGAGACTGGGCGTGACCAACGCGGTCGGATCAAGGTGCCGGGGTTTGGCGGTGCCATTGAGTTGCGGGCGCTCCGGCAGCACCCACGCGCAAAACCTGGCCATCGGCCCAACGCTGGGCAGCAGAATCAGGCAGCGCGCCGTGTTGTAGAGCAGGTGAAAGCCGATGACCATTTCCTGAGGGCTGAAATCCAGGCTGTCGATCCAATGCACCAGCGGGTCGAGTACCGGAATGATCAGCAACAGGCCGATCAGCTTGTACAACAGGCTGCCCAACGCCACCTGACGACCCGCTGCGTTCTGCATGCTGGTGCTGAGGAACGCGAGGATGCCACTGCCGATGTTGGCGCCGATCACCAGGCCGAGGGCCACCGGCAGACTGATCACGTTGGCACCGGCCAGGGTCGCGGTCAGCAACACCGCCGCCAGGCTGGAGTAGGAAATCATCGCGAACAGCGCGCCGACCAGGGCGTCGAGCAGGATATCGCCGGTCAGCGAGGCAAAAATAACCTTCACCCCTTGGGCGTGGGTGATCGGCGCGGCGGCTTCGACGATCAGTTGCAGCGCCAGAATGATCAATCCCAGGCCAATACTGACGCGGCCCATCTGGCCCAGTCGGGTCTGTTTACGCGAGAGAAAGAAGATCACCCCGACAAAAATCAGCAGCGGCGACAGCCATGACAAATCGAAGGTCAGCACCCGCGCCATCAATGCCGTACCGACATCGGCCCCAAGCATGGTCGCCAGTGCGGGCGTAAGCCCCATCAGGCCCTGGCCAACAAATGACGTGACCAGCATTGCCGTGGCGTTGCTGCTCTGGACCATGGCGGTCACCACGATCCCGGAGATGAATGCCAGCCAGCGTTTGGACATGTTCTGGCCGATCACGTGGCGCAGGTTGGAACCGTAGACCCGCAGGATGCCGGTTCGGACGATGTGCGTGCCCCAGATCAGCAAGGCCACGGCAGAAAGCAAATTGAGCAGGGTGAGCATGCAGGGCCCCCTGTGGTGGTAGCGCCCCAAAGGAGCAAGTTGACGGTGCCGCGCGATGTTCTACGTTCTGTACTTAAGCTGTAGTTGGCTAACGGTCTGGGCGCCAGCATCGCATAGCTAATGAAGCGATTGAAACAAAACTGTCATGAAACGAGCCTGATCAGCCACCACAAAACGATGTGGGAGCGGGCTTGCTCGCGAAAGCGTCGTATCAGACAACATTGATGTCGACTGACACTCCGCCTTCGCGAGCAAGCCCGCTCCCACAGGTCTTGCGTTCTAACAAGGTACCGGAATTACTGCCCCGGAATGTCCTTGCGCAGTTTCACCGGATCCTGCTGCTTCTTCTTTTTGGCGATCGCGGTGCGCATCTTGATGTTGATCGCTTCCACTGCCAGCGAGAACGCCATGGCGAAGTAGACGTAGCCTTTTGGCAAGTGCACTTCGAAGGACTCGGCAATCAACACGGTGCCGACCAGCAACAGGAACGCCAGCGCCAGCATTTTCAGCGACGGGTGCTTGTCGATGAACGCACTGATGGTACCGGCGGCCAGCATCATCACCAGTACGGCGACGACGATCGCAGCGACCATGACCGGTACATGGGAAACCATACCCACGGCGGTGATCACCGAATCCAGGGAGAACACGATGTCGATGATCGCGATCTGGATGATGGTGTACAGGAAGCTACCGCCCTTGACGCTCGGCTCATCATGCGTTTCATCTTCGCCTTCCAGCGCGTGGTACATCTCCTGCGAGCTCTTCCACAGCAGGAACAGACCACCGAAGAACAGGATCAGGTCTCGCCCGGAAATGCCCTGGCCGAACACTTCGAACAGGTCGGCGGTGAGACGCATGACCCAGGTGATCGACAGCAGCAACAGAATCCGCGTGATCATGGCCAGCGCCAGGCCGAAAATCCGGGTGCGCGCCTGCATGTGCTTGGGCATGCGGCTGACCAGGATCGAAATCATGATGATGTTATCGATGCCCAGGACGATTTCCAGGGCGGTCAGGGTGAAGAAGGCAACCCAGATTTCAGGGTTGGTCAGCCATTCCATGTGTATTCCTTTGAGCGAGTGTTAAACCACAAAGGGTCCGGGCTTCAAACAGCGAAGCCTGGACCCTCAATGGTGAGTCTTGGGCTTATAGAGTGCTGAACAGCGGAAAAATCCCCATCAGCAACGCGGCGACCAGTATGCACATACACACCAGCACTGCCCACTTCAGGGTGAAGCGCTGGTGATCACCAAAATCGATCCCGGCCAGGGCCACCAACAGGTAAGTCGATGGTACCAGCGGGCTCAGCAAGTGGACGGGCTGACCGACGATCGAGGCACGTGCCATTTCCACCGCGGTTATACCGTAGTGACTGGCGGCTTCGGCAAGTACCGGTAACACGCCGTAATAAAATGCATCGTTCGACATGAAGAAGGTGAACGGCATGCTCACCAGCGCCGTGATCACGGCCAAATACGGGCCGAGGAAATCAGGGATCACCGACAGCAGGCTTTTCGACATGGCATCGACCATACCGGTGCCCGACAGGATACCGGTGAAGATGCCGGCGGCAAAGATCAGCCCGACCACTGCCAGCACGCTGCCGGCGTGCGCCGCGACGCGATCCTTCTGCTGCTGCAGGCACGGATAGTTGACGATCATCGCGATACTGAAAGCCACCATGAATAGCACCGGCAGCGGCAGCAGGCCAGCGATCAGGGTGCACATCAGGCCCAGGGTCAGGGCGCCGTTGAACCAGATCAGCTTCGGACGACGGGCATCCGGGAACTGGGAAACGCTGATTTCGCTGTGATCGATTTCATCGCCGACCAGGTGCAGTTCGCCGAGGCGCGCACGCTCACGTTTGCCGTAGAAATAAGCGATGGCCAGGATAGCCACGACACCGGCAGCCATCGCCGGAATCATTGGGACGAAGATGGCCGACGGGTCCACATGCAGCGCACTGGCCGCACGGGCGGTCGGGCCACCCCATGGGGTCATGTTCATCACGCCACCGGCGAGGATGATCAGACCGGCCATGATCCGCGGGCTCATGCCGATGCGGCTGTAAAGCGGCAGCATGGCGGCCACGCAGATCATGTAAGTGGTCGCGCCGTCACCATCGAGGGAAACGACAAGCGCCAGTACGGCGGTACCGACCGATACTTTCAGAGGGTCACCCTTGACCATCTTGAGGATCTTGCGCACGGCCGGGTCGAACAGGCCGGAGTCGATCATCAGGGCAAAGTACAGAATGGCAAACATCAGCATCACGCCGGTCGGCGCGAGCTTGGTGATGCCTTCAAGCATCATCGGGCCGATTTTCGGGCCGAAACCACCGAACAGGGCGAAGACGATCGGGATGATGATCAGGGCGATCAGCGCGGACAGGCGCTTGGTCATGATCAGGAACATGAAGGTGATGACCATGGCGAAGCCAAGGAAAGTCAGCATGGGAATACTCCAGGCGTGGCGCGGCTAGGGAATGGGCGGACCGGGTCGGGTCAGCGCAGAACGGGAAGCACGAGACGTACGGGCGGAGTGACAACGAGGAGGCGGGTTACAGAGGACATCAGAATCACCATTGTTGTTGTTAAATGGACCTGGCGAGTAATCGAACACTCGCATTGGCCAACCGGTCTGTTGCCGGCAGTGAGGGCGATCCTAATCGCGCAAGCTTTCAGCCAGCTTTCGGCCATGAAAGCGTTGACCGGAAGTGCAACCGGTCGTCGGACCGGGCAGGGAGGCAAACCGAGTCGCGTCCTTCGCGAGCAAGCCCGCTCCCACATTGGATATGCGTCGGACACAAGACCCGTGTGGAAGCGGGCTTGCCCGCGAAGGCGTCAGTGAATACACATCAGGGGGAAGCGATATGGTCGACATTCATACAGGCGGCTGTCACTGCGGGCAGCTGCGCTATCAATTCAGCGGACCGCTGCACGACATCGCCCATTGCCATTGCTCGATATGCCGACGGGTCAGCGGCGGCATCGTGACCACTTGGATCACCGTGCCCGCGTCGGCCTTTCAATGGCTGGCCGGAACACCGGCGCGGTACGACTCTTCAGCGACCTGCGCGCGCTACTTCTGCGGCCACTGCGGGGCGCAACTGGCACTGGTCACCCACCTCAGCCCCAAGACTATCGATGTGACCATCGCCACCCTTGATCATCCCGAGCAGGCTCCTGCCGAGCGGCACATCTGGACTGACAGCCGCTTGCCATGGCTGCACCTGGACGAGCATTTGCCCGGCGAACCGGAAGAAACCCTATAAACTTAAATTAAGCCTGATCAAAAAATAGACAGGTCCAGCGGGCGAATCGCGCCCATCCAGATCGCGTACTCGGTGTGGTCCCGCAGATCGTCACCGGTATCCGGGTGCAGGAACACCACCAGCCCCTTGCGGTTGAGCGCCAGCCACGGCAGCACGTCGCCGATCAACTCCGGACCGAAGGCCAGCTGACAGCTCCAGTCCGGGTGCGGGCCGACGGGGCGTTCGTGCACGCGACCCATTTTCAGCGGGAACAGTTGCGCCGCCTGCTCGCACAAGACCCGCGCTTGATCGACGGTGCTGGCGTCGAAATACACATGGGCGTGATAGCCCTTGATCGTTGGCATCTGAAGCCCTCTGAATCGGTTCGAACCGTCGGTGTTTGCCACAGGTCACATGCCATATAGGTCAATAACAGGGAGCGCAGCCATGAAGAATGCCGAAACCCCGGTCGTGAAAGTGGTGCTTTATGGTGCCATGAGTAGCCTGGGCAGTGCGCTGATGGCTGAATTGCTTCGGCGTCAGCACGAAGTGATTGCCATCCTCGATGACCTGACAGCGCTCGCGCCACGTCCGGGTTTGCGCACCAAAACCGGTGATTTGTTCGAGGCTGAACGGGTGAAACAAAGCGTAGCGGGCAGTTCGGCGGTCATCTGTCTACTGGACGCACCCGGGTTGCCGTTCAACAGTGAACACGTGGAAAAAAACATCGTTCCGGGGCAGGTCGAGCAAGTACTGGCGGCGGACGCGTTGATCGATGGCATGCAGGCGGCGGGTATCGCAAGGTTGTTTCTGGTGGGGGACTTCGAGGTCCTGGACGATCCCGAGACCTTCGATCCACTGCAGCGTCACGCCGCCGAGGAAATCCGCGAGGCCCTGCAAAGCAGTTCCTTGAAGTGGACGTTGGTGAATGCTCCGCGTGGAGTACCCGGATTGACCATCGAACATTTCAGCCATGTCAGCAGCTCGCTGGAACCAGGGCTGGCTGAACCGCTGGGGCGCCTGGTCCGGACGGCAACGGGCATCGCCGATGAACTGCATCTGAACCTGCACATTGGTGAACACGTCAGTTTCGTCGCGGCTGACAGTTAAACCGCGATAGACGGCAGCGCCAGGCCATTGAGTGATTGCGCACTGCTGGCCTGCTCGGTCATCAACCAGTCGACAAACTGCTGGATCAGCGCGCCGCGCCGTTTACGCTGCGGCAGTACTACGTAGTATCCCAACCGCGATATCACTGTCTCGGCAATCGGCCGACACAACAATCCCTGCGACAACAAGTTATCCACAAGGTGGCGCCAACCAATGGCTACGCCCTGACCACCAATCGCTGCCTGAATCAGCAAAGTGTAATTGTCGAAGCGCAATTGCCCTGGTGCGGGAGTCGAGGTGATCCCCAATTCGCGAAACACGCCGCTCCAGTCAAACCAGTTGCTGCTGTGCTCACCGCGCAAGTGCAACAGCGGAAACTCCAGCAATCCCTGGGCAGGCAAGGGCAGGGGACGCTCATTTAACAGTTGCGGGCTACAGACCGGAAACACTTCTTCGCTGAACAGCCAATGGCTTTCTCCCTGCTTGAAGCGACCATCGCCGAATAACACCGCCACATCGATATCGGTGCGCAACATGTTGTGACTACGCTCACTGGTCACCAGGCTGACATCCACCTGCGGATTGGCGGCGTGAAAACGATGCAAACGCGGCATCAGCCAATAGGCGGCGAAGGCGAAATCGGTGGCGACTTGCAGCACCTCATGCTGTTGCTGTGCGCTGATCGCACTCAATCCAGCATCGATTTGCTGCAAACCCAGCTGAACTTGCTCGAAAAGTATCATCCCGACCTCGGTCAATTCGATGCCGCGATAAATGCGATCGAACAGCCGTGTTGCCAGTCGCTCCTCCAAGCGCTTGATTTGCTGGCTGATGGCCGGTTGCGTGGTGCCAAGCTCAACGGCCGCAGCGGTGAAGCTGCGTTGTCGTGCCGCCGCCTCGAAGGCGCGGAGCAAATCCAGAGACAAATCACCAAGGGCGTCATACATAAGCTGTGCTTATCCTAGTCATTGCCACGCAGGGGCTTTACCACAAAGTGTATGGGTTTCATGCTCGATCACAGCACTCTCGCATAAACATCCACTATGGAATGCCGCGATCACATGAAGCGCAAGAACATTCTTTTCATCATGGCCGATCAAATGGCCGCGCCAATGTTGCCGTTCTACGGCCCTTCGCCAATCAAACTGCCTAATTTGAGCCGCCTCGCCGCCGAAGGCGTGGTGTTCGATTCCGCGTATTGCAACAGCCCGTTGTGCGCGCCATCGCGTTTTACCCTGGTCAGCGGTCAACTGCCGAGCAAGATCGGTGCTTACGATAACGCGGCAGATTTCCCTGCCGATGTCCCCACTTATGCCCACTACCTGCGTCGTCTCGGCTACCGCACCGCGCTGTCGGGCAAGATGCATTTCTGCGGCCCGGACCAGTTGCACGGCTATGAAGAACGCCTGACCAGCGACATTTACCCGGCCGACTACGGTTGGGCGGTGAATTGGGATGAACCGGATGTGCGGCCGACCTGGTACCACAACATGTCGTCGGTGCTGCAAGCGGGACCCTGCGTGCGTACCAATCAACTGGATTTCGACGAAGAGGTTGTATTCAAGGCCCAGCAGTATCTGTTCGATCACATTCGCGAGGATGGCGATCAACCGTTCTGCCTGACGGTTTCGATGACCCATCCACACGATCCTTACACCATTCCAAAGGCCTTCTGGGATCTATACGACGACGCCGACATCCCATTGCCGACAACGCCGGACCCACACGATCTCGATCCGCATTCCCAGCGGTTGCTCAAGGTTTATGACCTGTGGGACAAGCCGCTGCCTGTGGATAAGATCCGCGACGCACGCCGCGCCTATTTCGGAGCCTGCAGCTATATCGACAGCAACGTCGGCAAACTCCTGCAAACGCTCGAAGATACTGGGCTGATCGACGACACCATCATCGTCTTCTCTGGCGACCATGGCGACATGCTGGGCGAGCGTGGCCTCTGGTACAAGATGCACTGGTACGAAATGGCTGCACGGGTACCGCTGTTGATAAGTGCGCCGGGGCAATTCGGGGCGGGCCGGGTCAGCGCGTCGGTGTCCACCGCCGACCTGCTGCCCACCTTCGTTGAACTGGCGGGCGGGTCACTGGAGCCGGGCTTGCCGCTGGATGGTCGGTCGCTGGTCCCGCATCTGCAAGGGCAGGGCGGTCACGACGAAGTGTTCGGCGAATACATGGCCGAAGGCACCATCAGCCCATTGATGATGATTCGCCGGGGCAACTACAAGTTCATCTACAGCGAAGACGACCCTTGCCTACTCTTCGATGTGCACAACGATCCACATGAGTTGGAAGAACTCAGCCAATCACCGCAATATCGCCAGCTGTTCGACGATTTTCTCGCCGAAGCGCGGGCTAAGTGGAATATTCCGGCGATCCACCAACAGGTGCTCGCGAGCCAGCGCCGCCGGCGTTTCGTCGCCGACGCCCTGACCATCGGCAAGCTGAAGAGCTGGGATCACCAGCCGCTGGTGGACGCCAGTCAGCAATACATGCGCAACCATATCGACCTTGATGATCTGGAGCGTAAAGCACGTTATCCACAACCCTGCCAAAACCAATAATGTTAAGGGGAAGTCCATGCAAAGGTTATCCACAGTACTGACGGTCGGGCTTCTGGCTCTGGGCAGCGCATCGGCCTATGCCGATCAGAGTTGCGAGACAGTGAAGATGGCCGACCCTGGCTGGAGCGACATCGCCGCGACCAACGCCATCACCGGTTTTCTGCTGGACGGCATGGGCTACAAGGCCAAGGTCGACACCCTTGCGGTACCGATCACGTTTGGCGGGCTCAAGGACGGCCAGGTCGACGTGTTCCTGGGTAACTGGATGCCGGCGCAACAGGGCTTCTACGACAAGTTCGTCGCCACCGGCGATGTCACGCAACTGGCGAAAAACCTCGACGGCACCGAATTCACCCTCGCGGTTCCGGACTACGTCTGGGACGCGGGCGTGCATACCTTCGCCGACCTGAACAAATACGCGGACAAGTTCGACAGGAAAATCTACGGCATCGGTTCCGGTGCGCCAGCGAACATTTCCCTTCAAGAGATCATCAAGAAAAACGATTTCGACATGGGGCAATGGAAACTGGTCGAATCCAGTGAGCAGGCGATGCTGGCCGAAGTGTCCCGCGCCGTGAAGAAGCAGAAATTCGTAACGTTCCTGGGCTGGACTCCGCACCCGATGAACGTGCAGTTGAAAATGCATTACCTCAAGGGCGGCGAGAAATACTTCGGCGACACCGGCACCGTCCACACCCTGACCCGCAAAGGTTATGCACAGGCCTGCCCGAACGTCGGCAAGCTGCTGACCAACCTGAGTTTCACTCAGGAGATGGAGAACAGCATCATGGCCGAGGTGGTAAACAAGAAAGTCAGCAATGCCGATGCAGCCAAGGCGTGGATCAAGGCCAACCCGGCGGTACTGGATAAATGGCTCGATGGCGTAAAAACCGTGGATGGCAAGGATGCATTACCGGCAGTGAAAGCCAAGCTCTAAACCTGTGGGAGCGAGCAAGCCCGCTCCCACATGTGTCCTCCTGATATTCTGTGGAAAACCCCAACCGAGAGGCTTCATGGCCCTTCCCAGCCGCCATTCACTCTTCCCGTTCCTCACCTGGTTGCCCCGGCAAACCCGCGCCAGCGTCGGCCGGGACCTGATCGTCGGCCTCAGCGGTGCGATTCTCGCGTTGCCACAATCCATTGCCTACGCACTGATCGCCGGTCTCCCACCGGAATACGGCTTGTACGCGGCGATCATCCCGGTATTGATCGCTTGCCTGTGGGGCTCGTCGTGGCATTTGATCTGCGGTCCTACGGCAGCCATCTCCATTGTCCTGTACGCCAGCGTCAGCCCTCTGGCCGTTCCGGCGACCCAGGACTACGTCACCTTGATCCTGTTGCTGACGTTTCTGGCCGGGCTTTTCCAGTGGCTGCTGGGCTTGCTGCGCTTTGGCGCGCTGGTGAATTTCATTTCTCATTCCGTGGTACTCGGCTTCACCCTCGGCGCGGCGGTGGTGATTGCCATCGGCCAGTTGCCCAACCTGTTGGGGCTGGATTTGCCCAGCCAGGCCACCGCACTGGACAGCTTCATCACGTTGTTCAAACACCTCGACGAACTCGATAAACCATCACTGGTGCTGGGACTGGCGACCGTGGTGGTGGGTGTAATCCTCAAGCTGTGGTTGCCGCGCTGGCCGACGCTGTTGATCACTCTGGTGCTGGGCGCACTCACGGTCTGGCTCTGGCCATCGATGTTCGGCCACGTGGAACTGGTCAGCGCATTCATCGGAAAGCTGCCGCCCTTGAGCCCGTTGCCGCTGGACCTCGACCTGATCCTGCGCCTGCTGCCAAGCGCCGTTGCCGTGGGCATGCTTGGCCTGGTCACCAGCCTGTCGATTGCCCGTTCGTTGTCGGCGCGCTCGCAACAATTGCTCGACGCCAATCAGGAGGTCCGCGCCCAGGGTTTATCCAACATCGTCGGTGCGTTTTTTTCCGGATCGCTGTCAGCCGGCTCCTTCACCCGCTCGGCCCTGAGCTACGAAGCAGGCGCCTGCTCACCCTTGGCGGGGATTTTTTCGGCGTTGTGGGTAGCGTTGTTCGCGATCTTCGGTGCGCAGTTGATCGCACACATTCCGATCCCGGCCATGGCCGGCAGCATTCTGCTGATCGCCTGGGGCCTGGTGGACCATCGCGGCATTCGTGCCTTGTTGCGGGTCAGCCGCGCCGAGTTCCTGGTCATGGCCCTGACTTGTGTCGCCACCTTGCTGCTGGAACTGCAGACCGCGATCTATGCCGGGGTGCTGGCATCGCTGTTCTTTTACCTCAAGCGCACCTCGCAGCCGCGGGTACAACATGTGCGTGACGGCGATGAAGATATTCTGCGGGTGGGCGGTTCGATCTTTTTCGGCGCCAGCCATTACCTGCAAGTACGCCTGCAACGGATGCACGGCGCGCGCGTGGTGATCGAGGCGCAGCAGATCAACTTCATCGATTATTCAGGGGTGGAAATGCTGCATCAGGAAGCGCGACGGCTACTTCGGCAAGATCGCAGCCTGACCCTGCGCCGGGCGCGGCCGCAGGTGGTGGAAGAGTTGAGGAAGCTTGAAGGGGCGGAGAAATGCCCGATCAAGTTTGAGGACTGAAACAATGCCCCCCGTTCCGACAAGGGCTATTTATGCGGCGAGTTGGCGGCGAAGTTCGGCCAACACCGGCGCCGTGTCCGGGCGCACGCCACGCCACAGGAAGAACGCCTCCGCCGCTTGTTCAGCAAGCATGCCCAAACCATCCATCGCCACCGCCGCGCCGTGTTCGCTGGCCCAGCGGCAGAATGAAGTCGGTTCCTTGCCGTACATCATGTCGTAGCACACCGTTTTGCCCGGTTCGATCAGGCTGGCGGCAATCGGCGGCACATCGCCCGTCAGGCTCGCGGACGTGGCGTTGATGATCAGGTCCACCGATTCCTGCAACCAGTCGTAACCGCTGGCCGATACCGGTCCCAGGTCGCAGAACAGTTCCGCCAGCAACTCGGCCTTGTCCACCGTCCGGTTGGCGATGATCACTGACGCCGGTTGCTCGGCCAGCAAGGGCTCCAGTGCACCGCGCACCGCGCCGCCAGCCCCGAGCAGCAGGATGCGTTTTCCCTTGAGGCTGAACCCGGCGTTAACCGTCAGGTCCCGAACCAGGCCGGCGCCATCGGTGTTGTCACCCAGCAAACTGCCGTCGTCCATTTTGCTCAGGGTATTCACCGCACCGGCCCGTTGCGCCCGCGCGGTCAGGGTGTCGGCCAGGCGATAGGCTTCTTCCTTGAACGGAACCGTTACGTTTGCTCCGCGACCTTCGAGGAAAAATGCCCGGGCGCAGCCGGAAAAATCGTCGAGGGGCGCCAGCGAGGTGCTGTAGTCGAGTTTCTGCGCGGTCTGCTCGGCGAACAGCCGATGGATCAGTGGCGACTTGCTGTGGCCAATCGGATTACCGAAAACGACATAACGGTCCATCAACATTCCTCGTTCAGGCCTCGGCCAACCAGTCGCGGTCTTGCAGGAAATACTCGGTCAGGCGCGCCTCTTCACTGCCAGGCTCGGCTTTCCAATCGTAACCCCAACGTACCTGCGGTGGCAGGGACATGAGGATCGACTCGGTACGCCCGCCCGATTGCAGGCCAAACAAGGTGCCGCGGTCGTAAACCAGGTTGAACTCGACATAACGCCCGCGACGGTACTCCTGGAATTCCCGCTGCTCGGCGGTGAACGCATCGTGCTTGCGGCGCTGCACGATCGGCAGATAAGCATCGATGTACGCATCACCAATGGCACGCATGAAGGCGAAACTGGTGTCGAAGTCCCACTCGTTCAGGTCGTCGAAAAACAGACCGCCGATGCCCCGCGGCTCATGACGATGCTTGATGTGGAAATAGCTGTCGCACCAGGCCTTGTAACGCGGGTAGACGTCCGGACCGAACGGCGCGCAAGCCTGCTCGGCCACACGGTGCCAGTGCACGCAGTCATCAATGTTGCCGTAGTAGGGCGTCAAGTCGAAACCGCCGCCGAACCACCAGACCGGCTCTTCGCCTTCTTTTTCGGCGATGAAAAAACGCACATTGGCGTGGGAAGTCGGTACGTGCGGGTTGTGCGGATGAATCACCAGTGACACGCCCAGGGCTTCAAAGCCACGCCCGGCCAGTTCCGGTCGATGGGCGCTGGCGGACGGTGGCAAACCGCTGCCGAAGACGTGGGAAAAGTTGACGCCGCCCTTTTCGATGACAGTACCGTTTTCGATCACCCGCGTACGTCCGCCACCGCCGGCAGGGCGGGTCCAGGCGTCTTCGACGAAGCGCGTGCCGCCGTCTTCGGCTTCCAGGGCAGCACAAATGCGATCTTGCAGGTCGAGCAGGTAGGCTTTTACGGCCTCGGTGCGGGTAGTCATGGCATCACCTTGGATCGGGCAAAGCTACGCAGCGCTCCATTGGAGTCCGGCGCCTGCGCAAATGGGCGCGTAGCATACCATCGCCGATGCGATCGTCGCAGTTGACGAAGATCAAGCTTAGGCGTTCGATAGGGCGCTTGGTAAAGCGACCTCAGGAGAGTGCAGATGGCAAAGCGTATCCAGTTCCTCGCCCATGGCGGCCCCGAAGTACTCGAGTATGTGGACTACCAACCCGCCGAGCCCGGTCCGCAGCAGGTCCGCGTGAGCAACAAGGCCATCGGCCTAAACTTCATCGACACCTATTACCGCAGCGGTCTCTATCCGCCACCGTCCCTGCCATCAGGCGTGGGTTCGGAAGGCGCGGGAGTGGTTGAAGCGGTCGGCAGCGAAGTTACCCGGTTCAAGGTGGGTGATCGCGTGGCTTACGGCAGCGGCCCATTGGGCGCCTATAGCGACGTGCATGTCTTGCCCGAGGCCAATCTGGTCCACCTTCCGGATGCCATCAGCTTCGAACAGGCCGCCGGGGTCATGCTCAAAGGCCTGACGGTGCAGTACCTGTTGCGTCAGACTTATGAACTCAAGGGTGGCGAAACCATACTGTTCCACGCTGCGGCTGGCGGCGTGGGTTCCCTGGCCTGTCAATGGGCCAAGGCCTTAGGCGTGAAGTTGATCGGTACGGTGAGTTCAGCGGAAAAAGCCGCGCTGGCCAAGGCCAATGGAGCCTGGGCGACCATCGACTACAGCCATGAAAACGTCGCACAGCGTGTGCTGGAATTGACTGACGGCAAAAAAGTCCCGGTGGTGTACGACGGCGTCGGCAAGGACACTTGGCTGACCTCTCTGGACAGCGTCGCGCCACGGGGGCTGGTGGTGAGTTTCGGCAACGCATCCGGCGCGGTGGATGGCGTGAATCTTGGAATTCTGGCCGGGAAGGGATCGCTGTACGTCACCCGGCCGACCCTGGGAACTTACGCCAATAACGCGGAAAACCTGCAACGCATGGCTGATGAGCTGTTCGAGATGATCATCAGCGGCAAGCTTAAGGTGGACATCAGCCAGCGTTACCCACTGGCGGAAGCGGCGAAGGCGCAGGCTGAATTGTCGGCGCGGCGTACGACAGGATCGGTGGTGTTGTTGCCTTAAGGACACCTTCGCGAGCAGGCTCCACACATTAGTTCATCGTTGAATACTGTGGGAGCGAGCCTGCTCGCGAATAGCCGCACCGCAGTGTTAATCCGGGCGCACAACATGCCCGGTTGCCAAATCACGAATCACGCTCGGGTTCTTGCGCCCGCCCAGATTCCCGCCCAGCACCAGATCAACCTGCCCACGGAAATACTGCTCGACGCGAATCCGCGTGCGCGCCGCCGGCCGGCCCTGCGGGTTGGCAGAGGTCGACACCAACGGCCCGACGAGGGCGCACAAATCCCGTACTTGGGGGTGATCGCTGACCCGCAGGGCCACCGTCTCATGCACGCCGGTAATCCACTGCGGCAACATATTCTGATGCGGCACCAGCCAGGTGTTCGGCCCCGGCCAGGTGCTGGCCATGCGGTCCATCCACAGTTCGGGGAAGTCTTCGAACAGGAAGTCGAACTGGCGAATGTTATCCGCGACCAGAATCAGGCCCTTATCCACAGACCGGCCCTTGATCAGCAACAACCGGTCCACTGCCTCTTCGTCCCACGGGTCGCAACCCAGACCCCAGACGGCTTCGGTTGGGTAGGCAATTACCGCCCCTGCGCGAACGGCTCGTGCGGCTTGTTGCACACGCCAACTGTTGACCATGAAAAACGCTCCAGAATAAGGCTCTGTGCAGTTTACCGATCTTCCTTATAAAACCTAGCTCACCCGCGCAAACCAGCGCCCGTTTTCGCAGACTGCGCGGCCCTCCATTTCCAGCTCAGTCAGCGCCACCAGCACATTGGGCAAGGTCCAACCGATGGCGTCGGCCAGCGCTTCACTGGTGTGGGGCGCAGCGTGGAGTAACTTCAGCAAAGGGGGGATGGTTCTCGGCGGCTCGTCTTTGGATAACGGCAGCTGCTGCCAGCCACGCAAGGCTTCGAGGATATGTTCGACGGTTTCCACAAGCACCGCGCCATCGCGGATCAACTGGTGACAACCCTTGGCGCCAGGGTGGTGGATCGACCCCGGAATGGCATAGACCTCGCGCCCTTGTTCTGCCGCCAGCCTCGCGGTGATCAAGGAACCGCTGGCGACGCTGGCCTCGACCACCAACACGCCAAGGGACAAACCGCTGATGATTCGATTGCGTCGCGGGAAATTGCTGGCCGTCGGGCCAGCGTCCAGCGGGAACTCGGAAAGCACTGCGCTGCCCGAGTCGATCATCGCATCGGCCAGCCGCCGATTGCGCTGTGGATAAAACTTTTCCAGCCCGGTGCCGAGCACTCCGATCGTTTGCCCGCCAACGTCCAGTGCTGCCTGATGCGCAGCGGCGTCGATGCCCAGGGCCAGACCGCTGGTGATGACAAATCCGGCACCGGCCAAACTGCGGGAGAACGCAACAGCGGTGTCCATCCCCGGCCTTGACGCGCGACGACTACCCACCATCGCCAGTTGCGGTTTTTCCAGAATGTCGAGATTGCCTGCGACGAACAACAATGGCGGTGCATCGCTGATTTCCGCCAGCAGCGCCGGGTAGTCAGGCTGGTCCCACATCAATAAATGCTGGGCCGGACGCTCTAGCCAGGCCAGCGCATGGCTTGCGCCATCGCGGATCTCCGAGCATCGTCGAGCCTCGGAACAGGCCAATGGCAAGCCCAGCGCACGCCAGGCGCTGGCCGGTGCGCTGATGGCTTTTGACGCTGAACCGAAGGCCTCCAGCAACTTCCTGAATCGCGCCGGACCGAGTTCCGGCAATCGATGCAGGCGTAAACGAGCTTCCAGTTCCGCGGGAGAAACCGGTGTAAAAGCTGACTGCGACATGGATCATCCTTGATCGTTATAAGCCCCCGTCCAAGCGGGAATAAGCTGTGGATAACTCTGTTGGTAACTTGTGAAGCAAGCTTACGGATTTCGCACTTTGTCCATCACCGCCAGGGAACGCGACGCGTTGAGTACCAGCCCGTAGCTGAGCTTGTCGTAGGTACGGAAAACCATCAGCAGACCGGCGCGTTCATCAGGAATTTTCAGCGGCTGGCCGGTGATCCGGTCACGCACGGTTTCCCCGGTCTTCATCACCACCAACACATTGCCTTCGGCCAGGCCATCGCGCTGGCCCTTGTTCAGCGTGACCACGTCCAGTGCGCCGATCTGGGTGACCCCGCGCGGCACATCAATGATCAGGCCGTTGATGTCGTTGCCGGGGGCGCTGGGCATGAAGGTCGAATTGATCGAACGTTCCTCGCCGCTGAACAAACGGTCACCGAGGCGCACTTCCTGGGTGGTGCGCTGCAACGCCAGCGTGGCGACGTCACCTTCGGTGGCGATGATCTCGCCGCCGCCGATGTCGTCGGCGTTGATCCCCAGAAACTCCCGGGTCTGCGGATCGGTGTAGACCTTGCCCTGGCGGAAGATGCCGTAGACCGGTTGCGCCGGGTCAAAGTGGCCGCGGGCGAAGATACGGTCGCCGATGCCGCTGAGTACGCGTTCGGCATCACCGGCGACGATGTACGGCGCCTTGTCGAAATCCTCGACCTTGTCGACGATGCGGTTGCTCAACAGAAAACTGTTGATCGATTTCAGAGGAATGCTCGGAATCGCGTCAGCCACCGGACTGCTGCGCACCCGTGGCGAGAGTTTGATGGTGCCTCGGGAGGCCCCGCGATTGAGGGTCAGGCGTGGTTGACCGTTGACGTAAACCAACGAAAGCGTATCGCCGGGGTAGATGAGGTTGGGGTTTTCGATTTGCGGATTGGCTTGCCAGAGCTGCGGCCATTGCCACGGCTCACGAAGGAATTTTCCCGAGATGTCCCAGAGTGTGTCCCCCGATGCCACGGTGTATTGCTGTGGAAAACCTTCCCTGAGTTGCACTTGCCCGTGCGCCAGACCGGCAGAGACCAGAAGGAGCAAGGCGAGTAGTGATTTCCTCATGCGGTGAATCCCTTTATTATGTACGTTCGCGTGAAACGCCAGAGCCGTCAGTGGCTCGCTCCCGGCTTGCTTATGAAGAGAAGGGAGCTACGTTTCACAAAGGTAGCCTGCCTCTTCGGACTCACCAGGCCACCGACCCGACCTTACTTCACACGTGCAGTCATCAAGCTTATGGCCATTTTGAACATCCTCGAATTCCCTGACTCGCGCCTGCGCACCATCGCCAAACCGGTGGCCGTAGTGGACGACGAAGTGCGTCAGTTGGTCGATGACATGTTTGAAACAATGTATGAGGCACCAGGCATCGGCCTCGCCGCGACCCAGGTCAACGTACATAAACGTATCGTCGTGATGGACCTTTCCGAAGACCGCACCGAGCCACGAGTGTTCATCAACCCCGAGCTCGAACCTCTGACCGACGAGATGGGCCAGTACCAGGAAGGCTGCCTTTCGGTACCGGGCTTCTACGAAAACGTCGATCGTCCGCAACGGGTCAAGGTCAAGGCGCTGGACCGCGACGGCAAGCCTTACGAACTGATCGCCGAAGACTTGCTCGCTGTGTGCATCCAGCATGAATGCGACCACCTCAACGGCAAATTGTTCGTCGATTACCTGTCCACGCTCAAACGCGACCGCATCAAGAAGAAACTGGAAAAGCTTCATCGCCAGAACGCCTGATGCCCATCTTCAAAGGCTTGCTGCGGCAAGCCTTTTTCTTTTCAAGAAGCTTTGCAATAGAGAGCCACCCATGACCGAGCCATTGCGCATTGTCTTTGCCGGCACCCCGGAATTCGCCGCCGAACACCTCAAGGCGCTGCTCGACAGCCCTTACGAGATCGTCGCGGTCTACACCCAACCGGATCGCCCGGCAGGTCGTGGGCAGAAATTGATGCCGAGCCCGGTCAAGCAGCTGGCGCTGGAGCACAACATCCCGGTGCTGCAACCGCCAACACTGCGTAACGAAGACGCTCAGGCCGAATTGGCCGCGCTGAAGCCGGACTTGATGGTGGTGGTCGCCTACGGCCTGATCCTGCCGCAAGCAGTGCTGGATATTCCGCGCCTGGGTTGCATCAACAGCCATGCCTCCCTGCTGCCTCGCTGGCGCGGTGCGGCGCCGATCCAGCGCGCCGTCGAAGCGGGTGACCGCGAAAGTGGCGTGACCGTGATGCGCATGGAAGCGGGCCTGGACACCGGGCCGATGTTGCTGAAGGTCACCACACCGATCAGCGCCGAAGACACCGGCGGCAGCCTCCACGACCGCCTGGCCGAAATGGGTCCACCGGCGGTGGTGCACGCGATTGCCGGTCTCGCCGCCGGAACACTGGAAGGCGAAGTGCAGGACGACAGCCTAGCCACCTACGCGCACAAATTGAACAAGGACGAAGCCCGCATCGACTGGAGTCGCCCGGCCGTTGAGCTGGAGCGTCTGGTCCGGGCCTTCAACCCGTGGCCGATCACTCACAGCACGCTGAACGGCGAAGCACTGAAAGTCCTGGCCGCGAATCTGGCTGAAGGCAAGGGCGCTCCGGGGGAGATCCTTGGCGCCAGCAAGGACGGCCTGATCGTCGCCTGCGGTGAACAGGCCTTGTGCCTGACCCGTCTGCAATTGCCCGGTGGCAAGGCACTGAATTTCAGCGACCTTTTCAACAGCCGTCGCGAGAAATTCGCCACCGGTACCGTACTGGGCCAAACGGCGGACGTTCAATGAATCCACGTCTGGCCGCCGCCAAGGCACTGGCTGCTGTTCTGAGCGGAAAAGCCTCACTCAACAGTTCACTGCCGACACAAATGGACAAGGTCGAGGACCGCGACCGCGGTTTCACCCAGGATCTGGCGTTCGGCACCGCGCGCTGGCAACCACGCTTGTCGGCGCTGGCGGCCAAACTGCTGCAGAAACCGTTCAAGGCGGCCGACGCCGATGTCGAAGCGCTGCTGCTGGTCGGCCTCTACCAATTGCTCTACACCCGCGTCCCGGCCCACGCCGCCATCGGCGAAACCGTCGGTTGCGCCGACAAGCTGAAAAAGCCCTGGGCAAAAGCCTTGCTCAACGCCGTACTGCGCCGCGCCCAACGGGAAAGCGAAGCGTTGCTGGCCGAGCTGGAACATGATCCGGTGGTACGCACCGCCCACCCGCGCTGGCTGCAGAAATCCCTGAAAGCCTTCTGGCCCGAGCAGTGGGAAGCTATTTGCGCGGCGAACAACGCGCACCCGCCGATGATTTTGCGGGTCAACCGTCGCCATCAAACACGCGATGCCTATCTGGAACTGCTGAGCCAGGCCGGCATCGCTGCCAACCCCTGCGTTTACAGCCGGGACGGCATCATCCTCGACGCGGCCGCCGACGTGCGCAGCCTGCCGGGCTTCGCCGAAGGCTGGATCAGTGTGCAGGATGAAGCGGCGCAATTGGCGGCCGATCTGCTCGATCTGGCCCCGGGCCAACGGGTGTTGGATGCCTGCTGCGCACCGGGCGGCAAGACCTGTCATATCCTCGAAGCCGAGCCGGCACTGGCCGGCGTGGTGGCGGTGGACCTGGAAGCCAAGCGCCTGGTGCGGGTGCGGGAAAACCTCGAACGCCTGGGCCTGAGCGCCGAGCTGATCGCCGCTGACGGCCGCGACATGCAGGCTTGGTGGGACGGCAAACCATTCCAGCGCATACTGCTGGATGCACCGTGCTCGGCTACCGGCGTGATTCGTCGCCACCCGGACATCAAGCTGACCCGCCAACCGGATGACATCGCCGCGCTGGCAGTGCTGCAAGGCGAGTTGCTCGACGCCATGTGGAAAACCCTGGAGGTTGGCGGCATCCTGCTCTATGCAACGTGCTCGACATTGCCGACCGAGAACACCGAAGTCATCGAGTCGTTCCTTACCCGCACCCCAGGTGCCCGCGAGCTGGACCTGGCTACCGCGGCGGGAATCAAGCAGCCCCATGGTCGCCAGTTGCTGGCCCGGGAAGGCGGGCATGACGGGTTCTATTACGCCAAGCTGATCAAGATCGCCGCCGCGCGCGGTTAAACGGATTCAATGGAGTGACTGGATGAAAATCATCATCCTCGGTGCGGGGCAAGTCGGCGGTTCGCTGGCAGAACACCTGGCCAGCGAAGCCAATGACATCACGGTGGTAGACACCGACAGCGAACGCCTGCGCGACCTTGGCGACCGCCTGGACATCCGAACGGTGCAAGGTCGCGGCTCGCTGCCGACCATTCTGCGTCAGGCCGGGGCAGACGATGCCGACATGCTGGTCGCCGTGACCAGCAGTGACGAAACCAACATGGTGGCCTGCCAGGTCGCCCACACCCTGTTCCACACGCCCACCAAGATCGCCCGGGTCCGCGAAGCCGCGTACCTGACCCGCGACGAATTGTTCGATAACGAAGCCATCCCGGTGGACGTGCTGATCAGCCCGGAGCAAGTGGTCACCAACTACATCAAGCGCCTGATCCAGCATCCGGGCGCCTTGCAGGTGATCGACTTCGCAGAAGGCAAGGCACAGCTCGTCGCCGTGCGGGCCTACTACGGCGGGCCGCTGGTGGGCCAGCAACTGCGGCAGCTGCGCGAACACATGCCGAACGTCGAAACCCGCGTCGCGGCGATTTTCCGTCGTGACCGGCCGATCCTGCCCCAGGGCGATACGGTGATCGAAGCGGATGACGAAGTGTTTTTCATCGCCGCCCGGGCGAACATTCGCGCGGTCATGAGTGAAATGCGCCGTCTCGACGAGACTTACAAACGCATCGTCATCGCCGGTGGTGGGCAGATCGGTGAACGCCTGGCCGAGGCCATCGAAAGCCGTTACCAGGTGAAGATCATCGAGATGAACCCGGCGCGTTGCCGACATCTCTCGGACAACCTCAACAGCACCGTGGTGCTTCAAGGCAGTGCCTCGGACCGCGACCTGCTGCTGGAAGAGAATATCGCCGATGCCGATATCTTCCTGGCCCTGACCAACGACGACGAAGCCAACATCATGTCGTCGCTGCTGGCCAAGCGCCTGGGCGCGAAGAAGGTGATGACCATCATCAACAACCCGGCCTATGTCGACCTGATCCAGGGCGGCGACATCGACATCGCCATCAGCCCGCAACTGGCAACCATCGGTACTCTGCTGGCTCATGTGCGGCGCGGCGATATCGTCAGCGTGCACTCACTGCGACGAGGCGCGGCGGAAGCCATCGAGGCGATTGCCCACGGCGATGCCAAATCGAGCAAGGTCATCGGCAAGTCCATCGAGAATATCGGCCTGCCGCCGGGCACCACCATTGGCGCGATCATCCGCGACGAAGAAGTGATCATCGCCCACGATGACACGGTGATCGCGGCGGGCGACCATGTGATTCTGTTCCTTGTGGATAAAAAGCATATTCGTGATGTGGAAAAGCTGTTCCATGTGGGATTGAGCTTTTTCTGATCCTGATTTTTTGCTGCCTGTGATGACCCCTTCGCGGGCTTGCCCGCGAAGACAATCTCAAGAGCACATAGCTGTTCCGGAACAACATCAAAAAGGAATCCACCATGATCGAATCCCTGGAAAAAATGCTCGCCAAGGGTGTGGATAACTCATTGCTGCGCTTCGGCCTGGGCAAGGGTTATCTGGATCTGGGGGAGAACGCCAAGGCTGTGGAACATTTTCAGCGCTGCGTCGAGATCGATCCGAAGTATTCGGCCGCCTGGAAGCTATTGGGCAAGGCCCATCTGGCGCTGGCGGATTATGCCGCTGCGCGTCAGGCCTGGGAGAAAGGCCTGGAAGCCGCTCGAAACCACGGCGACAAGCAGGCCGAGAAAGAGATGACGGTGTTTTTGAAGAAGCTCGATCGTCAAGCGCACTGATCAGAGGTAGCGCAGGCCAATACCCTCGGCATCGACTTGCACCACTTCCATGCGCACCCGCGGCGCACCTGTGGGTAAGTCCTGAACCTGCCCGTAAACCACTGCGCCTCTAGGCAGCATCGACAATGCCGGATGCTTGACGTAGACCCCCGTGGTCGACAGGTTGCGTGTCTGGCCCAGGCATTCGCCGAAGCTTTCGTGAACAATCTTGATGCGAAATGATTTGCGTTGTTCGGACATCTTCTGCGCCCTTGAATGAACGGTTATGGATAACCCCGCCCCAAAGGTTATCCACAGATCATGCCAGCCGACTCAGTACCAGCGCTCCTCACCCGGAGGACGCTTCTTGAAGCGCTTCATGCTCCACATGTATTGGCTCGGATAGGCCCGCACATAGCGCTCTACCACCTGGCTCATCGCGGCACAGGAAGTTGCGGTATCGGTGCTGTACATGGCTTCTGGCGCAGCTTCCAGGATCACCTTGTAGCCCGAACCGTCCGGTAGCCGCAGCGCATGCAGAAACACACCGACCGCTTTGCCGCCGGCGAGCATGTTCGGTACGAACTTGCTGGTCAGTGCCTGAGTGGCGAAGAATGGCACGAAGATCCCGGCGGATTCGGCCGGTTCCGGGTCAGCGGGAATGCCCACTGCACCACCTTTGCGCACTTCCTTGATGACACTGAGGATGCCTTCCTTGGTGGACGCGGCCACCTTGTTGCCCAGTTGTACGCGCTGCTTTTGCAGCAATTCATCCACCGCCTTCAATTTTGGCGGGCGGTAGAAAATGATGGGTTTGCACTGGCTGCAATAGAAATGGTTGAGCACTTCCCAGTTGCCCAGGTGACTGGTGATGCCAACGACGCCTTTGCCTGAGGCGAGGGCGTCCTTCAACACGTCGAGGCCTACGACTTCGCGCACCAGGTCGATGGAACGCTGGGCCGGCCAGATCCAGGCGCAGGCACTTTCAGTCAGGGACTTGCCGATATCTTTCAGGCTCTGGCCGACCAGACGCTCGCGTTCGGCGGGGTCCATGTCCGGAAAGCATTTGGAGAGGTTGATCCGCACCACGTCGCGGGAGCGGTTGGGGGTTTTCCACATCACCCAGCCAATCGCCGAGCCGACAGCCTGCACTGCCCGCCAAGGGAGCAGGGCAAACAGCCGCAGAGCGCCTACCAGCAAGGCGCCTTTAAACTTATCCACAGGTCACTCCTGATCTTGTGCTGTGCGCGAGGCGGCTATTCTAACCGCCGTTGGCCAGCATCGCGTAGCGATCGCAATCCTGCGTGTGATCCATGACCATGCCCGAAGCCTGCATCAACGCATAACAAATGGTTGGCCCTACGAAGGTGAAGCCGGCTTTTTTCAAGCCTTTGCTCATCTCCACCGCCTCGGGTGTGACGGCCGGTACTTCGCTGCGATCCTTGAAATGATTGATCTTCGGTACACCCCCGACAAAGGACCAGAGAAACGCCACCGGGTCTTCCAGCGCCAGCCAGGCCTGGGCATTGCGCCGGGCCGCGTTGAGCTTGAGGCGGTTACGGATGATGCCAGGGTCGAGCATCAATTCATCGATTTCCGCGTCGCTCATCTGTGCCACGCGCTGCACGTCGAAGCCGTACATCACCTGGCGATAATGCTCGCGTTTGCGCAACACGGTGATCCAGGAAAGGCCGGCCTGGAACCCTTCGAGCAAAAGCAACTCGAACAAACCCTGCGCATCGCGTAGCGGCGTGCCCCACTCCTGATCGTGATAAGCCATGTACAGCGGATCTTCGGAACACCAAAAGCAGCGTGGCATAAGGCTCCAGGGGGCGTGCGCAGCAATGAATCGGGTATACTCCCGCTCTTTAAATCGCAGCCCAAGAAACAGGTGAATTTCGTGAGCCAGCCTACGCCAGCCGTGCGTACCTTCCAAGACTTGATCCTCGCCCTCCAGCAATACTGGGCCGAGCAAGGTTGTGTGGTACTTCAGCCCTACGATATGGAAGTAGGCGCCGGCACTTTCCACACCGCTACATTCCTGCGCGCCATTGGCCCGGAAACCTGGAACGCCGCCTACGTGCAGCCAAGCCGTCGCCCGACTGACGGCCGCTACGGCGAAAACCCGAACCGTCTGCAGCACTATTACCAGTTCCAGGTTGTCCTGAAGCCGAACCCGGACAACTTCCAGGAACTGTACCTGGGCTCTCTCAAGCACGTGGGCCTGGACCCATTGGTGCATGACATCCGCTTCGTCGAAGACAACTGGGAATCGCCGACCCTCGGCGCCTGGGGTCTGGGCTGGGAAGTCTGGCTCAACGGCATGGAAGTGACCCAGTTCACTTACTTCCAGCAAGCGGGCGGCATCGAATGCTACCCGGTTACCGGCGAGATCACTTACGGTCTGGAACGCCTGGCCATGTACCTGCAAGGCGTGGACTCGGTCTACGACCTGGTCTGGGCTGACGGTCCATTCGGCAAGGTGACCTACGGCGACGTGTTCCACCAGAACGAAGTGGAGCAGTCGACCTACAACTTCGAACACGCCAACGTCGAGAAGCTGTTCGAACTGTTCGATTTCTATGAAAGCGAAGCCAAGCGCCTGATCGAACTCGACCAGCCGCTGCCGTTGCCGAGCTACGAAATGGTGTTGAAGGCTTCCCATACTTTCAACCTGCTGGATGCGCGCCGGGCGATTTCCGTGACTGCACGTCAGCAATACATTCTGCGTGTTCGCACCCTGGCGCGTTCCGTTGCGCAAGCCTACCTGCTGGCGCGCGCCAAGCTGGGCTTCCCGATGGCGACCCCGGACCTGCGTGACGAAGTACTGGCCAAGCTGGAGGCTGCACAATGAGTGCTCTGGATTTTCTGGTTGAACTGGGCACTGAAGAACTGCCACCCAAAGCCCTGAACACCCTGGCCGAGGCGTTCCTTGCCGGTATCGACAAGGGCCTGCAAGCCGCCGGCCTGAACTACGAGACCAAAACCGTTTACGCGGCGCCACGTCGCCTGGCCGTGCTGATCACCTCGCTGGCCACCCAGCAGCCGGATCGCAGCATCAACCTGGACGGCCCGCCACGTCAGGCCGCCTTTGATGCCGATGGCAACCCGACTCAAGCGGCACTGGGCTTTGCCAAGAAGTGCGGCGTCGACCTGAGCGAAATCGATCAGAGCGGCCCGAAACTGCGCTACAGCCAAAGCATCGCCGGCAAGCCGACCGCGAGCCTGCTGCCGACCATCGTCGAAGACTCCCTGAACGACCTGCCGATTCCAAAGCGCATGCGCTGGGGCGCGCGCAAGGAAGAATTCGTTCGCCCGACCCAATGGCTGGTGATGCTGCTCGGTGACCAAGTCATCGATTGCACCATCCTCGCCCAGAAGGCCGGTCGCGACTCCCGTGGTCACCGCTTCCACCACCCGGAAAGCGTGCGTATCGGTTCGCCGTCCAGCTACCTGGCCGATCTGCGTGCCGCTTACGTGTTGGCCGATGCCAACGAGCGTCGCGAGATCATCAGCAAGCGCACCGAAGAGCTGGCAACCCGCCAGGAAGGCACCGCCATCGTGCCACCTGACCTGCTCGACGAAGTGACCGCGCTGGTCGAGTGGCCGGTGCCGCTGGTGTGCTCGTTCGAAGAACGCTTCCTCGATGTACCGCAAGAAGCCCTGATCACCACCATGCAGGACAACCAGAAGTACTTCTGCCTGCTGGATGTCGACGGCAAGTTGCTGCCACGTTTCATTACCGTGGCCAACATCGAGAGCAAGGACCCGCAGCAGATCATCGCCGGTAACGAGAAAGTGGTTCGCCCACGCCTGACCGACGCCGAGTTCTTCTTCAAGCAAGACAAGAAGCAGAAACTCGAAGACTTCAACCAGCGCCTGCAAAACGTGGTGTTCCAGGAAAAACTCGGCAGCGTCTATGACAAGGCCGAACGTGTTTCCAAACTCGCCGCTTACATCGCTGCGCGTATTGGCGGCAACGCCTCCTGGGCCGCTCGTGCAGGCTTGCTCTCCAAGTGCGACCTGGCGACCGAAATGGTCGGCGAGTTCCCGGAGATGCAAGGTGTCGCGGGCTACTACTACGCCCTCAACGATGGCGAGCCGGAAGATGTCGCACTGGCCCTGAACGAGCAGTACATGCCGCGCGGTGCCGGCGCTGAACTGCCGTCCACCCTGACCGGTGCGGCCGTGGCCATCGCCGACAAGCTCGATACACTGGTCGGCATCTTCGGCATCGGCATGCTGCCTACCGGCAGTAAAGACCCGTACGCCCTGCGCCGTGCCGCACTTGGTGTGCTGCGCATCCTGATCGAGAAACAACTGGATCTGGATCTGAACGACGCCGTGGCTTTCGCTGTGAATGCATTTGGCGCCAAGGTCAAGGCAGCCGGCCTCAACGACGCGGTGCTGGAGTTCATCTTCGACCGCCTGCGTGCGCGTTACGAAGACGAAGGTGTTGATGTCGCGACCTACCTGTCGGTACGCGCCCTGAAGCCGGGTTCGGCCCTGGACTTCGACCAGCGCGTGCAAGCGGTGGAAGCGTTCCGCAAATTGCCGGAAGCCGCGGCCCTGGCGGCCGTGAACAAGCGTGTGTCGAACCTGCTGAGCAAGGTCGAAGGCTCCGTGCCGACGGTCGTGGAAGCCAAGTACTTCGACAATGCCAACGAGTTCTCCCTGTACTCGGCGATCCAGCAGGCAGACCAGGCTGTTCAGCCAATGGCTGCGGCACGTCAGTACAGCGAATCGCTGGCACGCCTGGCCGCCCTGCGTGAACCGGTGGATGCGTTCTTCGAAGCGGTGATGGTCAACGCTGAGGATGCCAAGGTCCGCGCCAACCGCTATGCGCTGCTGGCGCGTTTGCGTGGCTTGTTCCTCGGCGTCGCCGATATTTCGTTGCTGGGGTAAGTCTGTTTGAAACTGCTGATTCTCGATCGGGACGGAGTGATCAATTATGACTCCGACGCTTACATCAAGTCGGTGGAGGAGTGGATTCCACTTCCCGGTTCGATCGAAGCCATCGCGCAGTTGAGCAAGGCCGGCTGGACGGTAGCGGTCGCTACCAACCAGTCGGGCATCGCTCGCGGCTATTACGACATCGCCACCCTGGACGCCATGCACGAGCGCTTGCGCTCGCTGGTGGCGCAGCAGGGTGGTGAAGTCGGGCTGATCGTCTATTGCCCGCACGGGCCGGACGACGGTTGCGATTGCCGCAAGCCAAAACCCGGGATGTTGAAAAACATCGCCGCACATTACAACGTATCGCTGACTGATCTATGGTTCGTCGGCGATAGTCTCGGTGACCTGGAAGCCGCCAAAGCCGTCGATTCTCAGCCAGTTTTGGTAAAGACCGGGAAAGGCGAAAAGACTTTGGGCAAGACCCTACCGGCAGGCACATTGATTTTCGATGATCTGGCGGCGATTGCCGCAGAACTTATCCACAATTAGAGCGCTTTCGACAGTTCGGGAGTGCGCTTGAACAGTCGGGCAGTGCCCGTAACGGTAAACGTCGCCATGTCGATACTGCAGGCCATCAGAACCTTCCTCTTTTACCTGCTGCTGGGCACCAGCTCTTTGCTGTGGTGCAGCCTGAGCTTTTTTATCGCGCCTTTTCTCCCGTTCAAGGCGCGCTATCGCTTCATCAACGTGTACTGGTGCCGCTGCGCCTTGTGGCTGAGCAAAGTGTTCCTCGGTATCCGCTACGAAGTGAAGGGTGCAGAGAACGTGCCTGACCGGCCCTGCGTGATTCAATCGAATCACCAAAGCACTTGGGAAACGTTCTTTCTCTCGGCGTATTTCGAACCGTTGAGCCAGGTGCTCAAACGTGAGTTGTTGTATGTGCCTTTCTTTGGCTGGGCCATGGCCATGCTGCGTCCGATCGCCATCGACCGTGACAATCCGAAAGCGGCACTCAAACACGTGGCGAAGAAGGGCGACGAGCTGCTCAAGGACAACGTCTGGGTGCTGATCTTCCCCGAAGGCACGCGCGTTCCTTACGGCACTATCGGCAAGTTCTCCCGGGGCGGGACTGCGCTGGCGGTCAATGCAGAGTTGCCAGTGCTGCCGATCGCGCACAATGCCGGGAAGTTCTGGCCCAAGACCGGTTGGGCAAAGAAGCAGGGTGTGATTACCGTGATCATTGGCGCACCGATGTTTGCCGAAGGCAGCGGACCGCGCGCCATTGCCGATTTGAACGATCGGGTCCAGGCCTGGAACGAGCAGATGCAACGGGAAATGGGCTCGCTGCCACCGACGCCGCAAGCTCCGGTTTCCAACGATCAGGTGGCAGTTTGAGTTTCTGTGGATAACCTGTGTACCGTTCTTGATAAAAATGCTGTCTGTCGATCATAAATTATTGATTTATTTACATATTTTATAAAACGATAAATTTCCGAAAAACGTGCATAAGTTTTTTTCGGGCGCAAAAAAACCGGCTGATATAGCCGGTTTTTTTATACCTGTGCTCAGACCGTTTCCATCGCGAAGTGCAAACCAAATTGCGACCTTGCACACAATAAAAAAGGCCAACGCTTGAACGTTGGCCTTTTTTAATTGGCGGGCGTTCTGAATCAGAAGTCCAGGTTGGAAACCGCCAGGGCGTTGCTTTCGATGAAGTCACGACGAGGTTCGACCGCATCACCCATCAGGGTGTTGAAGATCTGGT
Source organism: Pseudomonas sp. G(2018) (assembly GCF_005502415.1). Classification (NCBI taxonomy): domain Bacteria; kingdom Pseudomonadati; phylum Pseudomonadota; class Gammaproteobacteria; order Pseudomonadales; family Pseudomonadaceae; genus Pseudomonas; species Pseudomonas sp. G(2018). Next base: position 110,115 of record NZ_SCOO01000011.1, read on the forward strand.
CGGCGCCAATGGCGTCTTCGATGGTCACTTTGAGCATCCGGCGAACGCTTGGGTCCATGGTGGTTTCCCACAGCTGGTCCGGGTTCATCTCACCCAGTCCTTTGTATCGCTGGATGGTGTGGCGCTTGGTGCTTTCAGCCATCAGCCAGTCCAGGGCTTCCTTGAACTCGGTGACCGCTTTCTTGCGCTCGCCTCGCTGGATGTACGCGCCGTCGTCCAGCAGGGTGCTCAACTGAGCCCCGAGGGAAACGACGGTTTTGTAGTCATTGCTGCCAAAGAAGTCGCGGTTGAACGTGACGTAGTTCGACAGGCCGTGGGAGATCAGTTCGACCTCTGGCAGCCAGACATTACGTTCGCGGTCTTCACGCAGGCTCGCCTTGTACACCAGGCCAGACTTCTCGACGGTGCGCAGACGGACTTCGTACTGGGCCAGCCAATCCTGCATCGCTGCGTGATCGGACAGTTGCTCCAGGCTGACGGCCGGCAGGTAGATGAAGTGCTCAGTCAGTTCCTGTGGGTACAGGCGCGACAGGCGCTTGAGGGTCTTCATCACCAGACGGAAGTCATTCACCAGGCGCTCAAGGGCTTCACCGGAAATACCCGGAGCATCTTCGTTCAGGTGCAGGCTTGCGTCTTCCAGAGCCGACTGCGTCATGTACTCTTCCATGGCGTCGTCGTCTTTGATGTATTGCTCTTGCTTGCCTTTCTTGACCTTGTACAGCGGTGGCTGGGCGATATAGATGTAGCCGCGTTCGATCAGCTCCGGCAACTGACGGAAGAAGAAGGTCAGCAGCAGGGTGCGGATGTGCGAACCGTCGACGTCAGCATCGGTCATGATGATGATGTTGTGATAACGCAGCTTGTCGATGTTGTACTCTTCGCGACCGATGCCACAGCCCAGCGCAGTGATCAAGGTGCCCACTTCCTGGGAAGAGATCATCTTGTCGAAACGCGCCTTCTCGACGTTCAGGATTTTACCCTTGAGCGGCAGAATCGCTTGAGTCTTACGGTTACGGCCCTGCTTGGCGGAACCGCCTGCAGAGTCACCTTCCACGAGGTACAGTTCGGAAAGGGCAGGGTCCTTTTCCTGGCAGTCAGCCAGTTTGCCCGGCAGTCCGGCGATGTCCAGGGCGCCTTTGCGGCGGGTCATCTCACGTGCCTTGCGCGCCGCTTCACGGGCACGAGCAGCGTCGATCATCTTGCCGACGACCAGCTTGGCTTCGTTCGGGTTTTCCAGCAGGAAGTCGGAGAAGTACTTACCCATTTCCTGTTCGACCGCGGTCTTCACTTCGGAAGAAACCAGCTTGTCTTTGGTCTGGGAGCTGAACTTCGGATCCGGCACCTTCACCGAAATGATCGCCGTCAGGCCTTCACGGGCATCGTCACCGGTGGTCGCGACCTTATGCTTCTTCGCCAGGCCTTCGGCTTCGATGTAGGTGTTCAGGTTACGCGTCAGCGCGGAACGGAAACCCACAAGGTGAGTACCGCCATCGCGCTGAGGAATGTTGTTGGTGAAGCACAACAGGTTCTCGTTGAAGCTGTCGTTCCACTGCAGGGCGATTTCAACGCCGATGCCGTCTTCACGCTGGATGTTGAAGTGGAACACCTGGTTGACCGGGGTCTTGTTGGTGTTCAGGTATTCAACGAATGCACGCAGGCCGCCTTCGTATTTGAACAGTTCTTCCTTGCCGCTGCGCTCATCCTTGAGGACGATGCCGACACCGGAGTTGAGGAAGGACAGTTCACGAATCCGCTTGGCCAGGATGTCCCAGCTAAAGTGGATATTCTTGAAGGTTTCGCTGGAAGCCTTGAAGTGAATCTGGGTACCGGTGGTTTCGCTGTCGCCGACAATTTTCATCGGCTCCTGCGGAACACCGTGCACGTAGGTCTGTTCCCAGATCTTGCCGCTACGGCGAACGGTCAGGACCAGTTCCTCAGACAGGGCGTTCACCACCGACACACCTACACCGTGCAGGCCGCCGGAAACCTTGTAGGAGTTGTCGTCGAACTTACCGCCGGCGTGCAGCACGGTCATGATGACCTCGGCTGCCGATACGCCTTCTTCTTTGTGCACGTCTACCGGGATACCACGGCCGTTGTCGCGAACGGTGATGGATTCATCCGGGTGGATGATGATGCTGATGTCGTCGCAATGGCCGGCCAGCGCTTCGTCGATCGAGTTATCAACCACCTCGAACACCATGTGGTGCAGACCGCTACCATCATCGGTGTCGCCAATGTACATACCGGGACGTTTGCGTACGGCATCCAGGCCTTTCAGCACTTTAATGCTCGTTGAGTCGTACGTATTTTCTTCGCTCAATGCCTTCACTCCCGATGGTCGTGGGTCTGGGTGATACGGCCCTGTTCCACGTGGAACAGAGCGACTGGCGTTTCCGTCTGCCAGCCTTCCCTCAATAATTCGTGATCTACACAGGTGATAAACACCTGGCAGCGTAAGTCTTCCAACAAGCGGCAAAGCGCGCGACGGTGGTGCTCGTCCAGCTCGGACGGCAGGTCATCCACCAGATAAATACACTGACCGCGGCGGATCTGGCTGACCAGATGCCCTTGAGCAATCCGTAATGCGCAAACCACCAACTTCTGCTGTCCGCGAGACAAGATGTCCGCGGCATTGTGTGCGCCTAATCTGAGACGCAAATCTGCGCGTTGCGGTCCGGCTTGGGTATGCCCCATCTGCTGATCCCGTTGAAGGGAACCGGCGAGTACAGCGCTCAGCTCACGGTCTTTGTCCCAACCTCGGTAATAGCTGAGCGTCAAGCCCTCGAGCTCAACCAGTTCACTCAAGGTCTGTTCAAAGACTGGCTTCAAGGCTTTGATATAAGCGCGGCGGTATTCATCAATTTCAGCGCTGGCCTGGCACAGTTCCCTGTCCCAAACCGCTTGCGAAACGGCGTCAAGTGTACCATGCCGCAGCCAAGAGTTTCTCTGGCGCAGGGCCTTCTGCAAACGTTGCCAGGTGGACATGAACCGTGGTTCCACGTGGAACACACCCCAGTCGAGGAACTGTCGGCGAATCTTTGGTGCACCTTCCAGCAGGCGAAAACTGTCGGGGTTGATCAACTGCAGGGGCAGGATTTCCGCCAGCTGCGCAGCACTGCGAGCGTTCTGCCCGTCGATACGGATCTGGAACTCCCCCTGGCGGTCACGAGATATACCGAGGGCGCTATGCCCACCTTCAGCCAGCTCAACCTGGCCGAACACTGTGCATGCCAATTGCTCGTACTGAATGACCGGTAACAGACGGGTGCTGCGAAACGAACGGGCAAGCCCCAGCAGGTGGATGGCCTCCAGAACACTGGTTTTGCCGCTGCCGTTGGCGCCGTAAAGAATATTGATTCTGGGGGAGGGGGAGAAGGTCACCGGGTGCAGATTGCGCACCGCGGTGACCGAGACGCGACTTAAGGACATCTAGCTTCTGCTGAGCATGATTACAGACGCATCGGCATGACAACGTAGGCCGAGTCGTCATTGTCGGACTCTTGTACCAGCGCGCTGCTGTTGGAGTCGGACAGGATCAGACGAACTTGCTCGGTGGTCATCACGCCCAATACGTCGAGCAGGTAGCTCACGTTGAAGCCGATTTCCAGGGAGCTGCCGTTGTACTCAACACCCACCTCTTCTTCCGCTTCCTCTTGCTCCGGGTTGTTCGCCTGGATCTTCAGCTGACCATTGGCCAGTTGCAGACGGATACCACGGTATTTCTCGTTGGACAGAATCGCGGTTCGGCTGAAAGCTTCGCGCAACGCCTGACGATCCCCCAGTACCAGCTTGTCACCGCCCTTGGGCAGCACACGCTCGTAATCCGGGAATTTACCGTCGACCAGCTTCGAGGTGAAAGTGAACTCACCGGTGGTAGCGCGAATGTGGTGCTGACCCAGAACGATGCTGACGTTGCCATCGGGTTCGGTCAGCAGGCGCGCCAGTTCCAGAATACCTTTGCGTGGCACGATGACCTGATGGCGATCCGGCTGACCGATATCTGCCTGCATCGAGCACATGGCCAGGCGGTGACCGTCGGTAGCCACGGCCCGAATCACACCGGCCGAGACTTCTAGCAGCATGCCGTTGAGGTAGTAGCGCACATCCTGCTGGGCCATGGCGAAGCTGGTTCGCTCGATCAAGCGACGCAGCTTGCTTTGCTCAAGGCTGCAGGTCAGCGAGCCCGGGCCTTCTTCTACCGTCGGGAAGTCATTAGCCGGCAGAGTCGACAGGGTGAAACGGCTACGACCGGCCTTCACCACAAGCTTTTGCTCGTCGACCTTGATGTCGATCAGCGCATCGTTAGGCAAGCTTTTGCAGATATCCATCAGCTTACGCGCAGGTACGGTGATGGAACCTGGTTCTGCGGGTTCTTCGAGTTGAACACGACCGACCAGCTCGACTTCCAGGTCGGTACCGGTCAGCGACAGTTGCTGGCCGTCGACAACCAGCAGCACGTTGGAGAGTACCGGCAAGGTCTGTCGGCGCTCAACGACGCCTGCGACCAGTTGCAGGGGTTTCAACAGGGCTTCGCGTTGAATGGTGAAATGCATGGTCTAGTCCCTTGCCTTAATTAGCTGCGCTGGTGTTCATCAAGTAGTCAGTGTACGCAGCAGGTTCTTGTAGTCCTCGCGGATGTCCGCGTCGGATTCCTTAAGTTCGTTGATCTTGCGACAGGCGTGCAAAACCGTCGTGTGGTCACGCCCCCCAAACACATCGCCAATTTCCGGCAGACTGTGGTTGGTCAGCTCCTTGGACAACGCCATGGCGACCTGGCGCGGACGAGCGACCGAACGCGAACGGCGTTTGGACAGCAGGTCGGAGATCTTGATCTTGTAGTACTCGGCGACGGTACGCTGAATGTTATCCACAGAGACCAGTTTGTCTTGCAGCGCCAACAGATCCTTCAAGGATTCACGAATCAACTCGATGGTGATGTCGCGGCCCATGAAGTGAGAGTGAGCGATCACACGTTTGAGCGCGCCTTCGAGTTCACGGACGTTGGAGCGAATGCGCTGGGCAATGAAGAACGCGGCGTCGTGGGGCAGCTCGACTTTGGCCTGGTCTGCCTTTTTCATCAGGATCGCCACGCGGGTTTCCAGCTCAGGCGGCTCGACAGCTACCGTCAGGCCCCAGCCGAAGCGGGATTTCAGGCGTTCTTCAAGGCCTTCGATTTCTTTCGGGTAGCGGTCACTGGTGAGAATGACTTGCTGGCCACCTTCAAGCAGGGCGTTGAAGGTGTGGAAAAACTCTTCCTGAGAGCGCTCCTTGCGAGCAAAGAACTGAATGTCGTCGATAAGCAAAGCGTCTACCGAGCGGTAGAAACGTTTGAATTCGTTGATCGCGTTCAGCTGCAAAGCCTTGACCATGTCCGCCACGAAGCGCTCGGAATGCAGGTAAACAACCTTGGCATTCGGGTTCTTCTTTAATAGGTGGTTACCCACAGCATGCATCAAGTGGGTTTTACCCAAGCCCACGCCACCATAAAGGAAGAGCGGGTTGTAGCCATGCTTGGGGTTATCCGCCACTTGCCAGGCCGCAGCCCGGGCCAGTTGGTTGGATTTACCCTCAACGAAGTTTTCAAAGGTGAAGGTGCGGTTCAGGTAGCTGGTGTGCTTGAGCGCGCCTTCCACCTGCACAGTGCGTTGTTCCGCCCGAACCGGAGCTTGTTGCGAGCTGGCCCCTGCCATTGGGTCGAAGCTATCGCGCGAAGGCTCTTCCTCCATGACCTCGGCCACTTTTTGCGTCGCGCGTTTTGCAGGAGTAGCCGACAACGCTGGCGCCGGAGTACTGGCCGGTGCAGAAGCTGCCTGAATCTGCGAAGCAGCTGCAGCGGCAGCCAGTGGAGCATTCGGAGCGGCACGCGGTGCCGAACTGCGTTTGCTGCCTATTAATAAGGAAAGCGCTGGCGCCATCCCGTTGCCATGCTCATCCAGCAATTCCAGGACACGGCCCAGGTACTTTTCGTTGACCCAGTCCAGGACAAAACGATTAGGCGCGTAGACACGCAACTCGTCGCCTTCGGCTTCGACCTGTAGTGGACGGATCCAAGTGTTGAATTGTTGGGCAGGCAGCTCATCGCGCAAAAGCTCCACGCACTGCTGCCAAAGTTCCACTGACACGGATATCCCCTAAGTTGAAAGCCGGTGAGGCAAAAACAAGCGGCCATTGTAACGATCAGACGCCGACTTATCCACACGTAGGTGGGGCATCGACCAAGAAGAATCAGCGGTTTATACGAAAAAAAGACGACCAATGGTCTGTGCATAAGCCCTGTGGATAACCAGGCTTGAGGGCATTGTACAACTGGGGGCGAAACTCAGTGGATAACCTGCCTGTGGATAAACCGACTTTTCACACACAGGTTTTCCGACAGTGCAGCACAGGCTTAACACGGTTTTCCACCGTAGTTGTCATTCTCTGTACAGCTTGCAGTATAAGGGCTCAAGTCAGTTATCCACAGACTAACGTGCCTCTAGCTTTTATAAGCTTTACAGAAAAGCTTTAAATACTTTCCTTCTTTATTTTTATGTCTAGTGAAGGGTCAGAGTCCAGGCAGAACCTCTGGAGATCTATTTATAAGGAAACGTTGGTTGGAAATTGACCTAGAGGCTTGCTTTCTCTAGAATCCCCGGTCTCTTAAAACGGGGGCCATTCCGGCCCGTTGTGGACGAACCAGGTAACACGACAATGAAACGTACTTTCCAACCAAGCACTATCAAACGCGCTCGTACCCACGGTTTCCGTGCTCGCATGGCTACCAAGAACGGTCGTGCCGTCCTGTCGCGTCGTCGCGCCAAAGGTCGTGCGCGTCTGGCAGTTTGATAATCCGGCACTGGAGGTGAGTCAGGACTTCAGTCGGGAAAAGCGTTTGCTTACACCCCGGCATTTCAAGGCAGTCTTTGACTCCCCTACCGGCAAGGTTCCGGGGAAAAATCTCCTGCTCCTTGCGCGCAACAACGATCTTGATCACCCCCGTCTCGGGCTGGTTATCGGGAAAAAGAGCGTAAAGCTCTCCGTCGAGCGCAATCGCCTCAAACGTCTGATGCGCGAATCGTTTCGCCTCAACCAGGATTTACTGGTCGGCTGGGACATTGTTATCGTCGCGCGCAAAGGTTTGGGTGACGTAGAAAACCCCGAATTGATTCAGCATTTCGGCAAACTCTGGAAGCGTCTGGCACGTAGCACGCCGGTACCAGCAGTCAAAACCGAAACTGTAGGGGTAGACAGTCCAGATGCGTAAACTGGCCCTCGTTCCGATCCAGTTTTACCGCTATGCCATTAGTCCCCTGATGGCCAGTCACTGTCGTTTCTACCCCAGTTGTTCCTGCTACGCGTTGGAAGCCATCGAAAATCATGGCCTTCTGCGCGGTGGCTGGCTGACCTTTCGTCGTTTAGGTCGCTGTCATCCGTGGAATCCCGGTGGTTATGACCCGGTTCCACCTATCCCTACCTCCCGTTCTTCTTCGATGGCCGAGTAATCATGGATATCAAACGCACGATCCTGATCGTCGCCCTGGCAATCGTGTCCTACGTTCTGGTTCTTAAATGGAACCAGGACTATGGCCAGGCTGCCCTGCCGACTCAGAATGTTGCTTCCAGTACGACCGCACCGGGTCTCCCGGATACGGCAACTGGCAATAAAGCGTCCGTCAGTGACGACATTCCACACGCCGCAAACGATACCAGTGCACCTGCCGAAACTCCGGTAGCTGCAAGCACCGATCTCATCCAGATCAAAACGGATGTGCTCGATCTGGCTATCGATCCACAAGGTGGTGATGTTGCCCAGCTGAAACTGCCGCTGTATCCACGTCGTCAGGACCATCCGGAAATTCCATTCCAGCTGTTCGACAACGGTAACGAGCGCACTTATCTGGCACAAAGCGGCCTGATCGGCAGCAACGGCCCGGACGCAAGTCCTGCCGGTCGTCCGGTTTACTCCTCGGAGAAGAAGATTTATCAACTGGCTGACGGTCAGGACCAATTGGTCGTGGACCTGAAGTTCAGCAAGGACGGCGTCAATTACATCAAGCGTTTCACCCTGAAGCGTGGCCTGTATGACGTAACCGTTTCTTACCTGATCGACAACCAGAGCGCTCAGCCCTGGTCCGGGGCGATGTTCGCGCAGTTGAAGCGTGACGCCAGCTCCGATCCTTCTTCCAGCACTGCCACTGGCACCGCGACTTACCTGGGCGCCGCCCTGTGGACAAGTAACGAGCCATACAAGAAAGTGTCGATGAGCGACATGGACAAGGCTCAGCTGAAAGAAACCGTCACCGGTGGTTGGGTTGCCTGGTTGCAACACTACTTCGTGACCGCGTGGATTCCGGCCAAGGGCGAAAACAACATCGTCCAGACCCGTAAAGACAGCAAAGGCAACTACATCATTGGTTACACAGGCCCGTCTCTGACTGTCGCACCGGGCGCCAAGGCTGAAACCAGTGCCACTCTGTATGCCGGTCCGAAAAGCCAGGCTGTGCTGAAAGAGTTGTCCCCAGGTCTGGAACTGACCGTCGACTACGGCATTCTGTGGTTCATCGCTCAACCGATCTTCTGGTTGCTGCAACATATCCACGCCATTGTGGGTAACTGGGGCTGGTCGATCATTTTCCTGACCATGCTGATCAAAGGGATCTTCTTCCCGTTATCGGCCGCCAGCTACAAGTCCATGGCGCGCATGCGTGCAGTGGCACCGAAACTGGCCGCGCTGAAAGAGCAACATGGCGATGACCGGCAGAAAATGTCGCAAGCCATGATGGAGCTGTACAAAAAAGAGAAAATCAATCCGCTGGGTGGTTGCTTGCCAATCCTCGTGCAGATGCCGGTTTTCCTTTCGTTGTACTGGGTTCTGCTGGAAAGCGTTGAAATGCGCCAGGCGCCATTCATGCTGTGGATCACTGACCTGTCGATCAAGGATCCGTTCTTCATTCTGCCGATCATCATGGGCGCAACCATGTTCATCCAGCAGCAGCTGAACCCGACTCCACCGGATCCGATGCAGGCCAAGGTGATGAAGATGATGCCAATCATCTTCACCTTCTTCTTCCTGTGGTTCCCGGCCGGTCTGGTGCTGTACTGGGTAGTGAACAACTGCCTGTCGATCGCCCAACAGTGGTACATCACTCGTAAGATTGAAGCAGCTGCCAAAGCGACTGCCTGACTTACACTGTGGATAACCACTCAGAACGCCCCCTAGTGGGGCGTTTTGCTATCTGTCACTTTTGTCTGGATACCGGTTTATGAGCGCTCCTCGTGAAACCATTGCCGCGGTCGCCACTGCTCAAGGTCGGGGCGGCGTGGGCATTGTCCGTATTTCCGGGCCGTTGGCCAGCGTTGTGGCCACGGCCTTCAGCGGTCGCGAACTCAAACCGCGATACGCCCATTATGGTCCGTTCCTCGGTGAAAACGACGAGGTGCTGGATCAGGGGATAGCACTGTATTTTCCTGGACCGAACTCGTTCACCGGCGAAGACGTGCTGGAACTGCAGGGCCATGGCGGCCCTATCGTTCTGGATATGCTGCTCAAACGCTGCCTTGAACTGGGTTGCCGTCTCGCCCGGCCGGGGGAATTCAGCGAACGCGCCTTCCTCAATGACAAACTCGACCTGGCCCAAGCCGAAGCAATTGCAGACTTGATCGAGGCGAGTTCTGCACAGGCGGCACGCAACGCCCTGCGCTCGTTGCAAGGTGCATTTTCCCAGCGTGTGCATAACCTCACCGAACAACTTATCGGCCTGCGCATCTACGTCGAAGCGGCGATCGATTTTCCGGAAGAAGAGATCGACTTCCTTGCCGATGGCCATGTGCTGAGCATGCTCGACAAAGTACGCGACGAGTTATCCACCGTCTTGCGCGAGGCCGGGCAGGGTGCCCTGCTGCGCGACGGTATGACCGTGGTGATTGCCGGTCGGCCGAATGCCGGTAAATCCAGCCTGCTCAACGCATTGGCCGGTCGTGAAGCGGCCATTGTGACCGAAATTGCCGGCACGACCCGCGACGTCCTGCGCGAACATATCCACATCGACGGTATGCCGCTGCACGTGGTCGATACCGCAGGCCTGCGTGATACAGATGATCATGTGGAAAAAATCGGCGTCGAGCGCGCATTGAAAGCCATTGGCGAGGCGGATCGCGTGCTGTTGGTCGTTGATGCCACGGCTCCCGAAGCGCTTGATCCCTTTGCCTTGTGGCCTGAATTCCTCGAAACCCGTCCAGATCCGTCAAAAGTCACGCTGATCCGTAACAAGGCTGACTTGACCGGGGAAGCGATGGTCCTGGATGTCAGCGACGATGGCCATGTCACCATCAGTCTAAGTGCAAAGTCTGCAGGCGTCGGCCTGGAACTGCTGCGTGAACACCTCAAGGCCTGTATGGGATATGAGCAAACCTCGGAGAGCAGCTTCAGCGCTCGCCGGCGTCACCTTGAGGCCTTGCGCCATGCCAGTGCCTCCCTGGAACACGGACGCTCGCAATTGACACTGGCCGGTGCCGGCGAACTGCTGGCGGAGGATTTGCGACAAGCTCAGCAATCTCTTGGGGAAATCACCGGAGCCTTCAGCTCTGATGATCTGCTAGGACGAATTTTCTCCAGCTTCTGCATCGGTAAATAGTCCTTCCGTTGTCCACAGGCAGGCCATTCGTGCCTGCCTGTTCTCTTCTTTCTGAAACGCAACCTCCAGTGCTGAGCGGATTCTTTCTGCTTGAGCGGAACAGTCGTGCCCAAATTTCCGCCATCCAACGCTTTTTCTGTGGATTAAGCTCTGTGAATAACTGCCACTGAGGGCAGTTGATAACAGGGCCTCAAAACTGAAGATAACCACCTCTGTGGATAACCACCCCATTCATCCACAGGCTTAAAGCGGTTATCCAAGGGCCTCCTTGGCACATGACCACAGGGTTTTGAATCTCTGTACACATTGAAAATAAAGGGCTACGTGAATCTATCCACAGAAAGGTCGGTCAGTAGAAATAAACATAAAAACAAAGATTTAATAAATTTCTCTCTTTTTAATTTCTATAACCGCGACTTCTCCACAGCTGGTTAAATTTTGTGCAAAGGGTTCTTTAGGAAGGGCGAAGTCCCTATACTTGTCGACCAGGTCCAAAAACCTGAGCTCAAACTATTCCTGAATTACCTACTTAAGCAGGCACGAGGTGCGTGGTGGATTTCCCTTCCCGTTTTGAAGTGATCGTCATCGGCGGCGGTCATGCCGGTACCGAGGCAGCACTGGCCTCAGCACGCATGGGGGTCAAAACCCTGTTGCTGACGCACAACGTGGAAACCCTCGGTGCCATGAGCTGCAACCCAGCCATTGGCGGCATTGGCAAAAGTCATCTGGTCAAGGAAATCGACGCCCTTGGCGGCGCGATGGCCATGGCTACCGATAAAGGTGGTATTCAATTTCGCGTATTGAACAGCCGCAAAGGCCCAGCCGTGCGCGCAACTCGCGCTCAAGCTGACCGGGTTCTGTACAAGGCCGCTGTCCGTGAAATCCTGGAAAACCAGCCGAACCTGTGGATATTTCAACAAGCCGCCGATGATCTGATCGTCGAGCAGGACCAGGTACGTGGTGTCGTCACTCAAATGGGTCTGCGTTTTCTCGCCGATTCGGTTGTGTTGACCACAGGCACCTTCCTGGGTGGACTTATCCACATCGGCATGCAGAATTTTTCCGGTGGACGTGCCGGTGATCCACCGTCGATCGCCCTCGCTCACCGCTTACGTGAATTGCCTTTACGGGTCGGTCGCCTGAAAACCGGTACACCGCCGCGTATTGACGCTCGATCTGTTGATTTCTCGGTCATGACCGAGCAAGCGGGTGACACGCCGATTCCGGTGATGTCGTTCATGGGTTCCAAAGAGCAGCATCCACGGCAGATCAGTTGCTGGATTACTCATACCAACACGCGTACCCACGAAATCATTGCTGCCAACCTGGATCGATCGCCGATGTATTCCGGTGTGATCGAAGGCATCGGCCCGCGTTACTGCCCGTCGATCGAAGACAAGATCCATCGTTTCGCCGACAAGGAAAGCCATCAGGTCTTCATCGAGCCGGAAGGCCTGACCACAAACGAGTTGTATCCGAACGGGATATCCACATCCCTTCCGTTCGATGTGCAATTGCAGATCGTGCAATCGATCCGCGGCATGGAAAACGCGCACATCGTGCGTCCGGGCTACGCCATCGAATATGACTACTTCGATCCGCGTGACTTGAAGTACAGCCTGGAAACCAAAGTCATCGGCGGCCTGTTCTTTGCCGGACAGATCAACGGCACCACCGGTTACGAAGAAGCCGGCGCCCAGGGTTTGTTGGCCGGAACCAACGCCGCGCTGCGTGCACAAGGCAAAGACGCCTGGTGTCCACGTCGCGATGAGGCGTACATCGGGGTGTTGGTTGACGACCTGATTACGCTCGGCACTCAAGAGCCGTACCGTATGTTCACTTCCCGCGCCGAGTACCGCCTGATTCTGCGTGAAGACAACGCCGACCTGCGCTTGACCGAAAAAGGTCGCGAACTGGGTCTGGTCGATGACGAGCGTTGGGCTGCGTTCAGCAAAAAGCGCGAAAGCATCGCGCAGGAAGAACAGCGACTGAAAAGCACCTGGGTTCGCCCCGGTACTGCGCAGGGCGACGCGATTGCCGAAAAATTCGGTACGCCGCTGACCCACGAATACAACTTGCTCAACCTCTTGAGCCGTCCGGAAATCGACTACGCTGGTCTGATCGCCGTAACCGGTGAAGGCGCAGAAGATCCACAGGTGGCCGAGCAGGTCGAAATCAAGACCAAATATGCTGGTTACATCGATCGTCAACAGGATGAAATCGCCCGTCTGCGCGCCAGCGAAGACACGAAACTGCCTGTGGATATCGATTACACGAACATTTCCGGTCTCTCCAAAGAGATCCAGAGCAAGCTCGGTGCGACCCGTCCGGAAACCCTGGGCCAGGCGTCGCGTATTCCGGGCGTTACCCCAGCGGCGATTTCGCTGTTGATGATTCATTTGAAAAAACGCGGCGCGGGCCGTCAGTTGGAGCAAAGCGCTTGAGTTCGTTGGTCACCTCGCAACATGCCGAAGAGTTATCCACAGGCGCTCGCCTGCTCGGTGTCACGCTGACAGAAACCCAGCACGCGCAATTGCTGGGTTACCTGGCCCTGTTGATCAAATGGAACAAGGCTTACAACCTGACCGCGGTGCGCGATCCGGACGAAATGGTGTCCCGTCATTTGCTCGATAGCTTGAGTGTGATGTCGTTTATCGAAAACGGCCGCTGGCTGGACGTTGGCAGTGGCGGCGGTATGCCGGGTATTCCGCTGGCTATCCTGTTTCCGCAGTCTCAAGTCACCTGTCTGGACAGCAACGGCAAGAAAACCCGCTTCCTGACCCAGGTCAAACTCGAACTCAAACTGGATAACCTGCAAGTTATCCACAGTCGCGTCGAAGCTTTCCAACCAGCTCAGCCGTTCAACGGGATCATTTCCCGGGCGTTCAGCAGCATGGAGAACTTCACCAACTGGACTCGTCACCTTGGTGACACCGATACACGTTGGCTGGCAATGAAGGGCGTTCATCCCGCCGATGAGCTGGTAGCATTGCCGACAGACTTCCACCTCGATAGCGAACACGCCCTGGCCGTACCCGGTTGCCAAGGCCAACGCCATCTGCTGATACTGCGCCGCACGGCATGATTGGGAACACAAGCAAGAATGGCTAAGGTATTCGCGATAGCGAACCAAAAGGGTGGTGTGGGCAAGACCACCACCTGCATCAACCTCGCAGCATCCCTCGTCGCAACCAAGCGCCGGGTGTTGTTGATCGATCTCGATCCACAGGGCAACGCCACCATGGGTAGCGGTGTGGATAAACACGGCCTGGAAAACTCGGTCTATGACCTGCTGATCGGCGAGTGCGATCTGGCTCAGGCTATGCATTACTCGGAGCACGGTGGTTACCAGCTGTTGCCGGCCAACCGCGACCTGACGGCCGCCGAAGTGGTTTTGCTGGAAATGCAGATGAAGGAAAGCCGCCTGCGCAGTGCACTGGCGCCGATCCGTGAAAACTACGATTACATCCTGATCGACTGCCCGCCGTCGCTTTCGATGCTCACCTTGAACGCATTGGTTGCCGCCGACGGGGTGATTATCCCCATGCAGTGCGAGTACTTCGCACTCGAAGGCTTGAGCGACCTTGTGGATAACATCAAGCGCATCGCTGAGTTGCTGAACCCGAACCTCAAGGTCGAAGGCCTGTTGCGGACGATGTACGACCCGCGCCTGAGCCTGATGAACGATGTGTCGGCGCAGCTCAAGGAACACTTCGGTGATCAGCTCTACGACACTGTCATTCCGCGCAACATTCGACTGGCCGAAGCTCCAAGCTACGGTATGCCGGCGTTGGCGTACGACAAAGCATCGCGCGGCGCTGTAGCCTATCTGGCTCTGGCCGGCGAAATGGTTCGTCGTCAGCGTAAAAACTCACGCATCGCCGCTGCTCAGGCAACTTAAGGAATCCCCATGGCCGTCAAGAAACGAGGTCTCGGACGTGGACTGGATGCACTGCTGAGTGGTCCGACTGTCAGCTCGCTGGAAGAACAAGCGGCGCAAGCCGATCAGCGTGAGCTGCAACATCTGCCACTGGACCTGCTCCAGCGCGGCAAATACCAGCCGCGCCGGGACATGGATCCTCAGGCGCTGGAAGAACTGGCGCAGTCGATCAAGGCCCAGGGCGTCATGCAGCCCATCGTGGTTCGTCCGATTGGCAGCGGCCGTTTTGAAATCATTGCTGGCGAACGCCGCTGGCGTGCCAGCCAGCAAGCCGGGCAGGAAACCATCCCTGCGATGGTCCGCGACGTGCCCGATGAAACTGCGATCGCCATCGCGCTGATCGAGAACATCCAGCGCGAAGACCTGAATCCGATTGAAGAAGCGATGGCCTTGCAGCGTCTGCAGCAGGAGTTTCAGTTGACCCAGCAACAGGTGGCCGAAGCCGTCGGTAAATCCCGGGTGACCGTGGCCAACCTGCTGCGCCTGATCTCGTTGCCGGAAGTCATCAAGACCATGCTGTCCCATGGCGATCTGGAAATGGGCCATGCCCGTGCTTTGCTCGGTTTGCCGGACAATCAACAGGTCGAAGGGGCGCGACATGTTGTCGCACGCGGACTCACCGTGCGCCAAACCGAAGCACTGGTTCGACAGTGGTTGAGTGGCAAACCCGACCCCGTCGAACCCGTAAAACCAGACCCGGATATCGCCCGATTGGAACAGCGTCTGGCCGAGCGCCTAGGCTCTGCGGTGCAGATCCGCCACGGGAAGAAGGGAAAAGGGCAGTTGGTGATTGGCTACAACTCCCTGGATGAGCTTCAAGGCGTACTCGCACATATTCGCTGAAACATTTCCTCATGTAGCGCGCAGTCGGAAATCACTACCTGACAGTTGAATAGGGGCAGAACCGCCCCTATACTCTGCGCGCATTTTGTCGGCACAAATTATGCCAAGTTATTGAATTTCGGCAGCCGACCATTGGAGAGCAATAGTGATGGAAACCCGCACGCCAAACCGCTTGCCGTTCCATCGCCTCGCGGTTTTTCCGGTGTTAATGGCTCAATTTGTCATTTTGCTCATTGCCGCTCTGGCGCTCTGGCAAAGGTATGGAGTCGTTGCCGGGTACTCGGGACTTTGCGGAGGCCTGATAGCCTTGCTTCCCAATGTTTATTTCGCTCACAGGGCATTTCGGTTTTCCGGCGCCCGAGCAGCTCAAGCCATCGTCCGGTCTTTTTATGCCGGCGAGGCGGGCAAACTGATTTTGACGGCAGTGCTGTTTGCACTGGTGTTTGCAGGTGTGAAGCCATTGGCGCCGATAGCAGTATTCGGTGCCTTCGTGCTGACTCAGTCGGTCAGCTGGTTCGCTCCCCTGCTGATGAGAACAAGACTTTCGAGACCTTAGGGCGTTTGAGGCAACCATGGCAGAAACAACCGCTTCGGGCTATATCCAGCACCACTTGCAGAACCTGACTTTCGGTCAGCACCCTACCGGCGGCTGGGGCTTTGCCCACACCGCAGCAGAAGCCAAGGAAATGGGCTTCTGGGCTTTCCACGTCGATACCCTCGGCTGGTCGGTCGCATTGGGTCTGATCTTCGTTCTTCTTTTCCGCATGGCGGCAAAGAAGGCGACTTCCGGTCAGCCAGGTGCTTTGCAGAACTTCGTTGAAGTATTGGTCGAATTCGTCGATGGCAGCGTGAAAGACAGCTTCCATGGCCGTAGCCCGGTGATCGCACCGCTGGCACTGACCATCTTCGTCTGGGTGTTCCTGATGAACGCCGTCGACCTGGTACCGGTCGACTGGATTCCTCAGCTGGCCATCATGATCTCCGGCGATGCACACATCCCGTTCCGTGCCGTGTCGACCACCGACCCGAACGCGACCCTGGGCATGGCGTTCTCGGTTTTCGCACTGATCATTTTCTATAGCATCAAGGTCAAGGGCCTCGGCGGTTTCATCGGCGAGCTGACCCTGCACCCGTTCGGCAGCAAGAACATCTTCGTTCAAGCGCTGCTGATCCCGGTGAACTTCCTGCTGGAATTCGTGACCCTGATCGCCAAGCCGATTTCCCTGGCTCTGCGTCTGTTCGGCAACATGTATGCCGGCGAGCTGGTGTTCATCCTGATCGCTGTGATGTTCGGCAGCGGCCTGCTCTGGCTTAGCGGCCTGGGCGTCGTTCTGCAGTGGGCGTGGGCTGTGTTCCACATCCTGATCATCACCCTGCAGGCGTTCATCTTCATGATGTTGACCATCGTCTACCTGTCGATGGCGCACGAAGAAAACCATTAAGACCAGTCTCGACTAGTCTGATGTCCCTCCCGGTCAAACGGGAGGGGAGTCCTTGGGGGCTCTGAAACGATTTGTTTTACCGCTTTAAATTAAAAAAACCTAAACCATACGACGTAAAAGTCGGGAGGAAAGATGGAAACTGTAGTTGGTCTAACCGCTATCGCTGTTGCACTGTTGATCGGCCTGGGCGCACTGGGTACCGCAATTGGTTTCGGCCTGCTGGGCGGCAAGTTCCTGGAAGGCGCAGCGCGTCAGCCAGAAATGGTTCCAATGCTGCAAGTTAAAATGTTCATCGTTGCCGGTCTGCTCGACGCCGTAACCATGATCGGTGTTGGTATCGCTCTGTTCTTCACCTTTGCGAACCCGTTCGTTGGTCAGATCGCTGGCTAATTACTCGGATCTTCCGAGTGATTTGATGTGATGGACAACGTAACTGCGAGGTGTTGGCGTGAACATTAATGCGACCCTGATTGGCCAGTCCGTTGCGTTCCTCATTTTTGTACTGTTCTGCATGAAGTTCGTATGGCCTCCGGTCATCACGGCACTGCACGAACGTCAAAAGAAGATCGCGGATGGACTGGACGCTGCCAGCCGAGCAGCTCGCGACCTGGAGTTGGCCCAAGAGAAAGCGGGTCATCAACTGCGCGAAGCGAAAGCTCAGGCAGCTGAAATCATCGAGCAAGCCAAGAAACGCGGTTCTCAGATTGTCGACGAAGCCCGTGAACAGGCTCGCGTCGAAGCTGACCGTGTGAAGGCTCAGGCTCAGGCCGAGATCGAACAGGAACTGAACAGCGTCAAAGACGCGCTGCGCGCCCAAGTGGGTAGCCTGGCCGTTGGCGGTGCCGCGAAGATCCTGGGTGCCACAATCGATCAAAACGCGCACGCAGAGCTGGTTAACCAACTGGCTGCTGAAATCTAAGCGAGGGCGATCATGGCAGAACTGACCACGTTGGCCCGACCTTACGCTAAGGCGGCCTTCGAGCACGCTCAGGCCCACCAGCAACTGGCCAATTGGTCAGCCATGCTCGGCCTGGCAGCAGCGGTGTCGGAAGACGACACCATGCAGCGCGTGCTCAAGGCCCCGCGACTGACGAGCGCAGAAAAGGCCGCCACGTTCATTGACGTGTGCGGCGACAAGTTTGATGCCAAGGCACAGAACTTCATTAACGTCGTTGCCGAAAACGACCGTCTCCTGCTGTTGCCGGAGATCGCCGCTCTGTTTGACCTGTATAAGGCTGAGCAAGAGAAGTCGGTAGACGTTGAAGTCACCAGTGCATTCGCATTGAACCAAGAACAGCAAGACAAACTCGCCAAGGTTCTCAGTGCACGACTCAACCGGGAAGTGCGCCTGCAAGTCGAGGAAGACAAGTCCCTTATTGGGGGCGTTGTTATCCGCGCCGGCGACCTGGTTATCGATGGCTCGATTCGCGGCAAAATCGCGAAACTTGCCGAAGCATTGAAATCTTGAGTTTGAAGGGGCAGCAGAGCAATGCAGCAACTCAATCCTTCCGAAATAAGTGAAATTATCAAGGGCCGCATCGACAAACTCGATGTGACCTCCCAAGCCCGTAACGAAGGCACTGTCGTCAGCGTATCTGACGGCATCGTGCGGATTCACGGTCTGGCCGACGTAATGTACGGCGAGATGATCGAGTTTCCGGGCGGCGTCTACGGTATGGCCCTCAACCTTGAGCAAGACTCCGTAGGTGCCGTTGTATTGGGCGCATACACCAGTCTGGCTGAAGGCATGAGCGCCAAGTGCACTGGCCGCATCCTGGAAGTTCCGGTTGGTAAGGAACTGCTGGGTCGCGTAGTCGACGCACTGGGTAACCCGGTTGACGGCAAAGGTCCGCTGAACAACACCGAGACCGACGCGGTCGAGAAAGTTGCTCCAGGCGTGATCTGGCGTAAGTCGGTAGACCAGCCTGTACAGACTGGCTACAAGGCTGTCGATGCCATGATCCCTGTCGGCCGTGGCCAGCGTGAGCTGATCATCGGTGACCGTCAGATCGGTAAAACCGCTCTGGCGATCGACGCGATCATCAACCAGAAAGACAGCGGCATTTTCTGCGTCTACGTAGCGATCGGTCAGAAACAATCGACCATCGCCAACGTTGTTCGCAAGCTGGAAGAAAACGGTGCACTGGCTAACACCATCATCGTCGCTGCCAGTGCTTCCGAATCGGCTGCACTGCAGTTCCTGGCACCGTACTCCGGTTGCACCATGGGCGAATACTTCCGTGACCGCGGTGAAGACGCGCTGATCGTTTATGACGATCTGTCCAAGCAAGCAGTGGCTTACCGCCAGATTTCCCTGCTGCTGCGCCGTCCACCAGGCCGTGAAGCTTACCCAGGCGACGTGTTCTATCTCCACTCCCGTCTGCTGGAGCGCGCATCCCGCGTTTCGGAAGAGTACGTAGAGAAGTTCACCAACGGCGCAGTGACCGGCAAAACCGGTTCCCTGACCGCACTGCCGATCATCGAAACCCAGGCTGGCGACGTTTCCGCGTTCGTTCCGACCAACGTGATTTCCATCACCGACGGTCAGATCTTCCTGGAATCGGCCATGTTCAACTCGGGCATCCGCCCAGCAGTGAACGCCGGTGTTTCGGTATCCCGTGTGGGTGGTGCCGCTCAGACCAAGATCATCAAGAAGCTGTCCGGTGGTATCCGTACCGCTCTGGCTCAGTACCGTGAACTGGCGGCATTCGCCCAGTTCGCTTCTGACCTGGACGAAGCGACCCGTAAGCAACTTGAGCATGGTCAGCGCGTTACCGAGCTGATGAAGCAGAAGCAATACGCGCCAATGTCGATCGCCGACATGTCGCTGTCGCTGTATGCCGCTGAGCGTGGGTTCCTGACTGACGTTGAAATCACCAAGATCGGCAGCTTCGAGCAAGCGCTGATTGCTTACTTCAACCGCGATCACGCCGATTTGATGGCCAAGATCAACGTGAAGGGTGACTTCAATGACGAGATCGATGGCGGCCTGAAAGCCGGTATCGAGAAGTTCAAGGCCACCCAAACCTGGTAAGCCGCAGCGGGAGCCGCAAGGCTCCCGCTTGCTAACCTGATAGGTGTTACATGGCAGGCGCAAAAGAGATTCGCAGTAAGATTGCGAGCATCAAAAGCACGCAAAAAATTACCAGCGCCATGGAAAAAGTGGCGGTCAGCAAAATGCGCAAGGCACAAATGCGCATGGCTGCTAGCCGTCCTTATGCGGAGCGTATCCGCCAGGTAATTGGGCATCTGGCCAACGCCAACCCGGAATACCGCCATCCGTTCATGATCGACCGCGAAGTGAAGCGCGTCGGTTATGTCGTGGTGAGCAGTGACCGTGGTCTGTGCGGTGGCTTGAACACCAACCTGTTCAAGGCCCTGGTCAAGGACATGGCGGTAAACCGCGAAAACGGCGTCGAGATCGATCTGTGTGTGATTGGTAGCAAGGGTGCGGCTTTCTTCCGCAACTTCGGCGGTAACGTCGTTGCAGCTATCAGCCACCTGGGTGAAGAGCCGTCGATCAATGATCTGATCGGCAGCGTCAAGGTGATGCTGGATGCTTATCTGGACGGCCGTATTGACCGCTTGTCCGTAGTGTCCAACAAGTTCGTCAACACCATGACGCAACAGCCTACCGTGGAGCAATTGGTTCCGCTGGTGGCAACCCCGGATCAAGAACTCAAGCACCACTGGGACTATCTCTACGAACCGGACGCCAAAGAGCTGCTTGACGGCCTGATGGTGCGTTACGTGGAGTCGCAGGTGTACCAGGCGGTGGTCGAGAACAACGCGGCTGAACAAGCTGCGCGGATGATCGCGATGAAGAACGCTACCGACAACGCCGGTGATTTGATCAGCGATTTGCAGCTGGTCTACAACAAGGCGCGTCAGGCTGCGATCACCCAAGAGATCTCGGAAATCGTCGGCGGCGCTGCCGCGGTTTAACGGTTCAAATATTCAGAGGATCCAGCTATGAGTAGCGGACGTATCGTTCAAATCATCGGCGCCGTTATCGACGTGGAATTTCCACGCGACAGCGTACCGAGCATCTACGACGCCTTGAAAGTTCAAGGCGCCGAAACCACTCTCGAAGTTCAGCAGCAGCTGGGCGACGGCGTGGTTCGTACCATTGCGATGGGCTCCACCGAAGGCTTGAAGCGCGGTCTGGACGTCAACAACACTGGCGCAGCCATCTCCGTACCGGTCGGTAAAGCGACCCTGGGCCGGATCATGGACGTACTGGGCAACCCGATTGACGAAGCCGGTCCGATCGGCGAAGAAGAGCGCTGGGGCATTCACCGTCCTGCACCTTCCTTCGCAGAACAAGCCGGTGGCAACGAGCTGCTGGAAACAGGCATCAAGGTTATCGACCTGGTTTGCCCGTTCGCCAAGGGCGGTAAAGTCGGTCTGTTCGGTGGTGCCGGTGTAGGCAAGACCGTAAACATGATGGAACTGATCCGTAACATCGCCATCGAGCACAGCGGTTATTCCGTGTTCGCCGGTGTGGGTGAGCGTACTCGTGAGGGTAACGACTTCTACCACGAGATGAAGGATTCCAACGTTCTGGACAAAGTGGCACTGGTTTACGGTCAGATGAACGAGCCGCCGGGAAACCGTCTGCGCGTGGCTCTGACCGGCCTGACCATGGCCGAGAAGTTCCGTGACGAAGGTAACGACGTTCTGCTGTTCGTCGACAACATCTATCGTTACACCCTGGCCGGTACCGAAGTATCCGCACTGCTGGGCCGTATGCCTTCGGCAGTAGGTTACCAGCCGACCCTGGCTGAAGAGATGGGCGTGCTGCAAGAGCGCATTACTTCGACCAAGCAAGGTTCGATTACTTCGATCCAGGCCGTATACGTACCTGCGGACGACTTGACTGACCCGTCGCCAGCGACCACGTTTGCCCACTTGGACGCCACCGTCGTTCTGTCTCGTGACATCGCTTCCCTGGGTATCTACCCAGCGGTAGACCCACTGGACTCGACTTCGCGTCAGCTGGACCCTAACGTGATCGGCAATGACCACTACGAGACCGCTCGTGGTGTTCAGTACGTGCTGCAACGTTACAAAGAACTGAAGGACATCATTGCGATCCTGGGTATGGACGAGCTGTCGGAAGCCGACAAGCAGTTGGTAAACCGTGCTCGTAAAATCCAGCGTTTCTTGTCGCAGCCGTTCTTCGTGGCTGAAGTCTTCACCGGTGCTTCGGGTAAATACGTTTCCCTGAAAGACACCATTGCTGGCTTCAAAGGCATCCTCAACGGTGACTACGACCACCTGCCAGAACAAGCGTTCTACATGGTTGGCGGCATCGAAGAAGCGATCGAGAAAGCCAAGAAACTGTAATCCCGGCGCCCGGCAACGGGCGCTAATTTAGGTTGAGGCAATCAGATGGCTATGACAGTCCATTGCGATATCGTCAGCGCGGAAGGAGAAATCTTTTCCGGTCTGGTCGAGATGGTGGTTGCGCACGGTGCACTGGGTGATCTTGGTATCGCCCTGGGTCACGCGCCGCTGATCACCAATCTCAAGCCGGGTCCGATCCGCCTGATCAAGCAGGGCGGGGAAGAGGAGGTGTATTACATCTCCGGTGGTTTCCTCGAGGTTCAGCCGAACATGGTCAAGGTTCTTGCCGACACCGTGCAACGTGCTGCCGACCTGGACGAAGCCTCCGCTCAGGAAGCCGTTAAGGCTGCCGAGAAGGCCTTGCATGAGCGGGGCGCGGAATTCGATTACGGTTCTGCTGCCGCACGTCTGGCCGAGGCTGCAGCTCAGCTGCGCACCGTCCAGCAGATCCGCAAGAAGTTCGGTCATTAAGGCCAGCTTGTTGTGCGATTGATTAAAAAGGGTAGCCTCGGCTACCCTTTTTCTTTTCCGACTTTCATCACTATGGTCACAGCCGCTGACCACCCAGGATTGGTAGCCAGTCATGTCTCTTGAAATCGTTATTCTCGCTGCTGGCCAAGGCACACGCATGCGTTCGGCCTTGCCGAAAGTCTTGCACCCGATTGCCGGCAATTCGATGCTCGGCCATGTTATCCACAGCGCACGGCAACTCGATCCACAGCGCATCCATGTGGTGATCGGTCATGGTGCCGAGGAAGTACGTGAACGCCTGGCCGCCGACGATCTGAATTTCGTCTTTCAGGACAAACAGTTGGGCACTGGCCATGCTGTCGCCCAGGCCGTTCCCTTCATCAAAGCCGATACCGTGCTGATTCTTTACGGCGATGTTCCGCTGATTGAAGTGGACACCCTGCAGCGCCTGCTCAAGAAAGTAGCGCCCAAGCAACTGGGACTGCTGACGGTCGAGCTGGATGACCCAACCGGCTACGGCCGCATCGTTCGTGGCGCCGACGGCCAGGTCACTGCCATCGTCGAGCAGAAAGATGCCAATGAAGCCGAGCGCGCGATCACCGAAGGCAACACCGGCATTCTGGCCTTGCCTTTCGAAAGTCTTGGCGGATGGATGAGCCGTCTCTCCAACAATAATGCCCAAGGTGAGTATTACCTGACCGACGTGATTGCCATGGCGGTCAGCGATGGACTGGTGGTGGCCACCGAACAACCTCACGACGCCATGGAAGTGCAGGGCGCCAACGACCGCAGGCAGCTTTCCGAGCTTGAGCGTCACTATCAGTTGCGCGCCGGTCGCCGTCTGATGGCTCAAGGCGTGACCCTGCGCGACCCGGCACGTTTTGATGTACGCGGTGAAGTGACCGTCGGCCGTGACGTGCTGATCGATATCAACGTGATCCTCGAAGGCAAGGTCGTTATCGAAGATGACGTAGTCATCGGTCCGAACTGCGTAATCAAGGACAGCACCCTGTGCAAAGGCGTGGTGATCAAGGCGAACAGTCATATCGAAGGCGCGATTCTGGGTGAAGGCAGCGACGCCGGTCCGTTCGCGCGTTTGCGTCCAGGCACGGTGCTGGAGGCCCGGGCGCATGTGGGTAACTTTGTCGAACTGAAAAACGCGCACTTGGGCGAAGGCGCCAAGGCCGGCCATCTGACGTATCTGGGCGATGCCGAAATCGGCGCACGCACCAACATCGGCGCCGGCACCATCACGTGCAACTACGATGGCGCCAACAAGTGGAAAACGGTGTTGGGCGAAGATGTTTTCATCGGTTCCAACAACTCGTTGGTAGCGCCTGTGGATATCCTCGACGGTGCGACGACCGCAGCTGGTTCGACCATTACCTCCACTGTGGATAAATCCCAGTTGGCGGTGGGACGCGCACGCCAGAAGAACATCGATGGCTGGAAACGGCCGGAGAAGGTCAAAAAGAGCTGAGTTATCCACATATCGATGATGAACTGAAGTTACGCACAGACAGATCCATCGTATTCGCGGGCAAGCCCGCTCCCACAGGGTTATCAACATGCCTTGGGGGAGTGGCCTTGCCCGCGAAGCTTTTATCCACAGAACTTTTTATCGCCTCGCGCTTGACGAAGTTTCACTGATAGGTTTTGATTGCTTACGTTATCTTTCGAATCGAAACTTACTCAATCATGTCGAAGCGCAATACACCTCAACGCCGCCACAACATCCTGGCCTTGCTCAACGAGCAAGGCGAAGTCAGTGTGGACGAATTGGCCAAGCGCTTCGAAACCTCTGAAGTTACGATTCGCAAGGATTTGGCGGCGCTTGAAAGCAACGGTTTGCTGCTACGTCGTTATGGCGGCGCGATCACTATGCCCCAGGAACTGGTGGCCGATCTCAGTCAGCCTGTCTCCAAATACAAGCAAGCCATCGCCCGTGCTGCAGTGACGCGGATTCGCGAACACGCGCGCATCATCATCGACAGCGGCAGCACCACCGCAGCGATGATCCCGGAACTCGGCCAACAACCGGGTCTGGTGGTGATGACCAATTCCCTGCATGTCGCCAATGCCCTGAGCGAGCTCGAGCATGAGCCGGTGCTGCTGATGACCGGCGGCACCTGGGACCCGCACTCCGAATCCTTTCAAGGGCAGGTTGCCGAGCAGGTACTACGCTCTTACGACTTCGACCAGTTGTTCATCGGCGCCGATGGCATCGATCTGGTGCGAGGCACTACGACCTTCAACGAATTGCTGGGTTTGAGCCGAGTCATGGCCGAAGTGGCACGTGAAGTGGTGGTGATGGTGGAAGCCGACAAGATCGGCCGCAAGATTCCCAACCTGGAACTGCCCTGGAGCAGTGTCCATACCCTAATTACCGATGATCGCCTGCCGCTCGAGGCACGGGATCAGATTCAGGCCCGCGGCATCACGCTGATTTGCGCGGCCGTCAGTCAGGAGAAATAGCATGTGTGGAATTGTTGGCGCAGTCGCAGAACGTAATATTACTGCCATCCTGGTCGAAGGCCTCAAGCGTCTCGAGTACCGCGGGTATGACAGTGCCGGTGTGGCGGTTTACACCAATGACGAAAAACTTGAGCGCCTGCGACGTCCGGGCAAGGTCAGCGAGTTGGAGCAAGCCCTGAATGAAGAGGCCCTGGCCGGCCGCCTGGGTATCGCCCATACCCGCTGGGCCACGCACGGTGCTCCGAGCGAGCGAAACGCGCATCCGCATTTTGCTGGTGATCTGGCGGTGGTGCACAACGGCATCATCGAGAACCACGAAGCGCTGCGCGAACAGCTCAAAGCCTTGGGGCACGTCTTTACGTCGGACACCGACACTGAAGTCATCGCCCATCTGCTGAACCACAAACTCAAGGAATTGCGTGATCTGACCGTGGCCCTCAAGGCGACAGTCAAAGAGCTGCACGGTGCTTATGGCCTCGCGGTAATCAGCGCTCAGCAACCGGATCGCCTGGTGGCAGCCCGTAGTGGTAGCCCGCTGGTGATCGGTCTGGGCCTGGGTGAAAACTTCCTGGCCTCCGACCAGCTGGCCCTGCGTCAGGTCACCGACCGCTTCATGTACCTGGAAGAAGGCGATATCGCGGAAATTCGTCGCGACAGCGTGCAGATCTGGGACGTTAACGGCCAGGCTGTCGAGCGCGAAGCCGTGCAATACCGCGATGGCGCCGAAGCAGCGGAGAAAGGCGAGTTCCGCCATTTCATGCTCAAGGAGATCCACGAACAACCGTCCGTGGTGCAGCGCACCCTGGAAGGTCGCATCAGCCAGAATCAAGTGTTGGTGCAGGCATTCGGTCCACAGGCGGCCGAGCTGTTCGCCAAAGTGCGCAACGTGCAGATCGTCGCTTGTGGCACCAGCTATCACGCCGGGATGGTCGCCCGTTACTGGCTCGAAGAACTGGCCGGTATTCCGTGCCAGGTCGAAGTCGCCAGCGAGTTCCGCTACCGCAAGGTCGTGGTGCAGCCTGACACCCTATTCGTCACCATCTCCCAGTCCGGCGAAACCGCCGACACCCTGGCCGCGCTGCGTAACGCCAAGGAACTGGGCTTTCTCGCCAGTTTGGCCATCTGCAACGTTGGCATCAGTTCCCTTGTGCGTGAGTCCGATCTGACGCTGCTGACCCAGGCCGGTCGCGAAATCGGCGTGGCTTCGACCAAAGCGTTCACCACCCAACTGGTCGGCTTGTTGTTACTGACCCTGTCCCTGGGTCAGGTACGCGGTACCTTGGCCGACGGCGTTGAAGCCAGGCTGGTCGAAGAACTGCGTCGCCTGCCAACCCGTTTGGGCGAGGCGCTGGCAATGGACAGCACGGTGGAGAAAATCGCCGAGCTGTTCGCCGAGAAGAACCACACGCTGTTCCTCGGCCGCGGCGCGCAATTCCCGGTGGCGATGGAAGGGGCACTCAAGCTCAAGGAAATCTCCTACATCCACGCCGAAGCCTACCCGGCCGGCGAGTTGAAACATGGCCCATTGGCGCTTGTGGATAACGACATGCCCGTGGTGACCGTGGCGCCAAACAACGAGCTGCTGGAGAAACTGAAGTCCAACCTTCAGGAAGTCCGAGCCCGTGGTGGCGAGTTGATCGTCTTCGCCGACGAGAAAGCCGGGATGACCAATGGTGAAGGCACGCACGTGGTGCAGATGCCGCACATCCACGACATCCTGTCGCCGATCCTCTACACCATCCCGTTGCAACTGCTGTCTTACTACGTGGCTGTTCTGAAGGGCACTGACGTTGACCAGCCGCGCAACCTGGCGAAGTCGGTGACGGTGGAATAAGTTATCCACAGCTGATTGAACCTTCAAAAATCGCAGCCTCCGGTTGCGATTTTTTTATTTGAATCGAGGACACGCCCATGGATCGCTTCCAGGAAATGCAGGTCTTCGCCGCTGTTGCCCAGGAGCAGGGTTTTTCGGCGGTGGCGCGGCGTTTGGGCATGTCGGCTGCCAGTGTCACGCGGGCGGTGGCAGCGTTGGAAAGGCGAATCGGCACACAGTTACTTGTGCGTACCACGCGCAGTGTGCATTTGACTGAAGCGGGCCTGCGTTATTTGGAAGACTGTCGAAGAATCCTTGCCGAGGTGCAGGAAGCTGAGGACTCGGCAGCAGGAAGTCATGCCCAACCACGTGGGCAATTGACGATAACTGCGCCGGTTTTGTTTGGGGAGTTGTTCGTTACACCGCTGATGGTGAGTTTTCTGACGCAATTCCCAGAGGTGTCGATTAATGCGCTGCTGGTTGATCGTGTGGTCAGTGTGGTCGAGGAGGGGATCGATGTTGCGGTACGCATTGGAGAGCTGCCCGACAGCAATCAGCATGCGATTCGGGTAGGGGATGTTCGACGGGTGATCGTCGCCTCGCCGCAGTTTTTGGCCAGTCATGGACGGCCAATGCACCCGCAGGAACTAACGCAGACGCCGATCATTGCGACATCCGCCATTGGTCAATCAAGAAACTGGCCATTCCTTGAGCAAGGTGAGCCGCTGAGCGTCCGGGCCGAACCGCGTCTGGTGGTCACGGCGAATCAGGCCGCCATTACTGCGGCGGCCTTGGGGCTTGGGTGCACTCGGGTTCTGTCATATCAGGTGGCGAGCAAAATTGCTGCCGGGGAGCTGGAAATCATTCTGGCGGATTATGAAATGCCCCCACTTCCTATCCATGTGGTTTATCAAGGCGGTCGCAAGGCTCCGGCACGGGTGCGCAGTTTTGTCGACTTCGTGGTGGATGGCCTCAGAACGCATCCTGCATTGCATGGATAATTTCACCAGCTGAAATAATTGATTGCGTTTACTGGTTATTCTGTTGTTTTGGTGACTGGTAGAAGATAGCTGCCATCGGTGCTGCTCGTTCCCGAATAGCGCCACTCACCGCACGGAGTCGACCATGCAAGCCATCAAACTCTACAACTTCCCACGTTCCGGCCACGCTCACCGTGTGGAATTGATGCTATCGCTGCTGCAGCTTCCAACCGAGCTGATCCTGGTCGACCTAGCCAAGGGCGAACACAAAAAACCGGAATTCCTGGCACTCAATTCATTTGGTCAGGTACCGGTGCTGGATGATCAAGGCGTCGTGTTGGCCGACTCCAACGCGATTTTGGTTTATCTGGCGCAAAAATATGGCAACGGTCGTTGGCTACCCACCGATCCGGTTGGCGCAGCGAAAGTGCAGCGCTGGCTATCCGCCGCTGCGGGTCCCATCGCATTCGGGCCGGCCCGAGCAAGGTTGATCACGGTGTTCGGTGCGCCGTACAGAGCTGATGAAGTGATCCCGTACGCCCACACCGTGCTCAAGGTCATCGATCACGAACTGGCGAACACGGCTTATCTGGCCGGCAACGAGCCGACGATTGCCGACGTGGCTGCCTACAGTTACATCGCCCATGCGCCTGAAGGCAATGTGTCGCTGGACGACTACGCCAACATTCGCGCTTGGCTGGCCCGGGTCGAAGCCTTGCCCGGTTTTGTCGGCATGCCGCGCACCGTCGCCGGCCTGCAAAAAACTGCCTGATGCTGGTGGCCCGGCTTTTCCGGGCCTTTCACGCTGCGCCTTGGGTGCAGGGGAGAATCCGTAATGGACCGTTCACCGTGGCATGCCGGCGAGCAACAATTGCAGGCACATGTAGGCGTTGTCGAGCGAATGGAGACGTTGGGCCGTAGGGTGATTCGCAGCGAAATGCCCGACCAGCACCGCACCTTCTACCAGCAATTGCCGTTCATGCTGTATGGGGCAGTCGATGCGGATGGCAATCCGTGGGCCAGTGTGCTGGAAGGCGAGCCGGGTTTCGCTCACTCGCCCGAACCCGGGCTTTTGCAATTCAGCAGCCTGCCGGCCTCTGACGATCCCGCGCAATTGAGTGAGGGGGCGGCCATCGGTCTGTTGGGGATCGAACTGCACACCCGGCGACGCAACCGCATCAACGGACGTGTTGGCGGCGTGTCAGCGGACGGCTTCGGAGTGACGGTGCAACAGTCCTTTGGCAATTGCCCGCAATACATCCAATTGCGCCAGTTTCGCACCGTGCCGCTGGCGGACCCGGCGACGCGTATCGCCCAGCATCTCAACGAACTGGATGACGCGACCAAAGCCGTGATTGCCGAGGCTGACACCTTCTTTGTCGCCAGTTACGTGGACGTCGATGGCGAGCGTTCGGTGGACGTTTCCCATCGCGGCGGACAGGCCGGCTTCGTACACGTGGAAGGGAATCGGCTGACCATTCCGGATTTCGCCGGCAACCTGTTTTTCAACACGCTGGGCAACCTGCTGGTCAATCCCCGGGCCGGTTTGCTGTTCATCGATTTCAATTCGGGTGATCTGCTGCAACTGAGCGGTCGCACCGAAATCATCCTTGAAGGACCGCAGGTCGAGGCATTTCAAGGTGCTGAACGTCTGTGGACGTTCCACGTGGAACATGTTGTGCGTCGTCCTGCTGCGCTTGCGTTGCGTTGGCGCTTCGACGGCGTATCGCCCACCAGTTTGCTCACCGGCACCTGGGCGCAAGCCGCGGCGCGTCTGCAAGCAAAGGCCCTGGGCGATCAGTGGCGGCCCCTGCGGGTGGTGCGGATCGAAGCGCAAAGCCACAACATCCGTTCGATTTATCTGGAGCCAGCCGATGGCGCCGGTCTGCCGCTATTTCAGGCCGGGCAGCATTTGCCTTTGCGATTCAACATTGATGGTGACGTGCATATCCGCACGTACAGCCTGTCGAGTGCTCCGTCCGATGACTTTTTCCGCATCAGCGTGAAGCGTGACGGGCGAGTGTCTTCGCACCTTCATGAGCAGGTTCGCGTTGGCGACCTGCTGGAGGCACGCGCGCCCCAAGGGCATTTCACCGTGGCGCCCCATGAGCGTCGGCCACTGGTATTGCTGGCCGCCGGGGTCGGCATCACGCCGTTGCTGTCGATGCTGCGTGAGGTGGTTTATCAAGGGCTGCGTACACGCCGTATCCGCCCGACCTTGTTCTTGCAGAGTTCGCGCACGTTGGCCGATCAGGTGTTTCGTCCTGAACTGAACCGCTTGCTCGACGAAGCCGGTGACGCGGTGAGGGTGGTGCGCCTGCTCAGTCAACCGGAGCCGGAGGCGCGGGAGGGCGAGGATTTCGATTTGGCTGGGCGGATCGACGTGGAACTGATCAAAACCCTGATTGAGGCCGAGGACTACGATCAGGTGGATTTCGTCCTCTGTGGCCCCGGCAGTTTTACCCAAGGGCTGTACGACAGCCTGCGGGAACTGGATATTCGTGATACGCGGATTCACGCCGAAACCTTCGGCCCATCAACCTTGCGTCGGCGCCCGGACCCCGATGCGGTGGTCATCGAGCAGCCGCCTGCGGCCACCACCTCGGTGCCGGTGGTGTTCCAGCGTTCGGCCAAGGAGGCGCGTTGGCAACCCGACGGCGGCAGTCTGCTGGAGTTGGCGGAAAGCCGTGGCTTGCGCCCGGAATTCAGTTGCCGTGGCGGCTCCTGCGGTACCTGCAAGACGCGACTGATCAGTGGCCAGGTGAATTACCCACAGCCGCCAGCGGAAGTACCGGACGAAGGACAGGTCCTGATTTGCTGTGCGATTCCGGCTCAAGGTTCGCAGCCTTTGGTTCTGGATCTGTGAAGAATGAACTGAGGTGAACATTTGCTCGTCGGTTGATGGCTGAGTAGGGTAGTGGGCAGAACGAAAAAGGGCCGTTAACGGCCCTTTGTGCATTTTCAGGGACAGACGCTTTTATGGTTTTTCTCACTCGCTGGATGATCGTGCTGACGGCGCTGGCGCTGCTCAATGGCTGCGAACGACAGGACGCGCCACCACTCGATCAGCAGCTTTACGTTTGGCAAAGGCAATGGACACCAGCCCATGAAGCGGCGCTGAGAGACACCCGTGCAGATTTCTCGACCCTTCGCGTACTGGCGTTGCAGGCTTTTCCCCAGGCGGGCTGGAGTCGGGCGCGGATTGATCCGGCGCTGCTCAAGGGGGATGGCCGGCCGCTGATAGGCGTGATTCGCCTCGATGGGCAGCTGAAGTCGCTGAACCAGGACGAGGTCACGACGCAGATTCAGCAGGTGATCAGTGACTGGCAGGCACAGGGCCTGGCGCTCGCCGGTGTGGAAATCGACCACGACGCGGGTAACGCTCGGCTGCCTGACTACCGCGAATTTCTGACGCACTTGCGCGCTGTGCTGCCGACCTCTATGCCGCTGAGCATTACCGCATTGCCCGCCTGGCTCGACAGTCCCGAATTGCCAGCGCTGTTATCCACAGTCGACAGTAGCGTGTTGCAGGTGCATGCGGTGAGCGATCCGCGTCATGGACTGTTTGATCCGGATCAGGCACGACAGTGGGCGAAAGCCTGGGGCCGCGTCTCTGCGAAACCGTTCTATCTGGCGCTGCCGGCCTATGGCGTGGCACTGTTGCCGGATGCCGGTGGTGCGCCACTCGTGGAGAGTGAAGTCAGCATCGAGCGGGGCGGCCAACGCCAGGAGCTGCTGGCCGATCCGCAGCAATTGAGCCAGCTTGGCACCGAACTGCGTGCCGATCCGCCGGCGCATCTGGCCGGCCTGATCTGGTTTCGCCTGCCGTTGGCCAATGACCGTCGAGCCTGGAGCCTGACTACCCTGCGCGCCGTGGCGCGTGGTGATGCCCTCCACAGTCGGCTGGCGCTGAACCTCTCGGAGCAACAGGGCCTCTATGACATCGGCGTGCGCAACGAGGGCAATCTCGACAGCGCCTGGCCCGAGCGTCTGACACTGGCGGTGCAAGGTTGCGAGGGGGCCGATACGCTGGCCGGGTATGCATTGCAACAAACCCCGGATCTGCTTACTTTCACCCGCCAGCGAGAGGGTCGGATAGCAGCTGGCGGGCAGCGAGCCATCGGTTGGGCTCGTTGCGTAAAAATTGATCAAGGAGAGTCGAATGTTCACCCATAACTGGCCGCGCCATCTGCTGTGCCTGAGTCTCAGCCTGCCGCTGGGTTCGGCACAGGCGTGCGGGCCTGACTTTCCCATGCGCCTGCTGGATAACCGTGGCCAGTCGCTGTCAGAGCTGCCGGAAGGTAACTTCCGGTTTGAGGTCAATCGGCTTGGGCATGCGATCGGAGGATTGAAAGACGTCACTGAAGTTGCGTATGGCATGGACGCCACCGACTACGCGGAACAACGCAGCCTGGCCGAGCAAACCGGTTTGACCGTCGAACAACTAGCCTTGGTGAAGCAGCTGCGTGGTCTGACCGATGCCCGCCAGGTCGAGGCGCAAGGCGCGAGTCTGCCTGCCGAACTCAGACTGTATCTGGCTGGAGCCGTGGCGTTTGCTGCGCATGACCATGGTTTGGCGGCGGATTATTTTCAGAAGGTACTTGCGTTACCGGCTGATCAACGGGCGCTGCGCAGTACCTGGGCGGCGTATTCGTTGGGCCGCGCGTTGTTCGCCATGAGTTCGCAAGCGGGCGAAGGCTCCGACCTGCTGGCGCGGTCCAGAAAGGCGTTCGAGCAAACCCGGCAACTGAGCATCGACGGCTTCAGTGATCCGCTGGAGCTGGGTGTCGCCAGCCTCGGTGAAGAGGCCCGCGTGGCGCGTACCATGGGCGATTGGAACCGCGCCATCGAACTCTATGCCACGCAAAACCGCCACGGTTCGACCGTGGGCTACACCTCGTTGAAATTGTTGATGGCCGATCTGGCGAATATGCCAGAGGAGCAGCTGGCTGAACTGCTCAAGCATCAACCGGTGCAGCAATTGGTCACGGCATCGTTGATCAGTCGCTTGGGCTGGTCATTCGGTGATCAGCCGCCGAACGAACAAAAATTGATCAAGCTACTTCAAGGCAGCAGCCGCGGCAGTCTCGACAATGCCGATCGCCTGGCAGCGGTGAATTATCAACAGGGCGATTACGCCAGCGCCAAGGCATTCCTCGAACACGCCGGTGATGGCGGCCTGGCCTGGTGGTTGCGGGCCAAACTGGCAGTGCGCGAAGGCGATAAAAATGCGGCGGCTGCGGCCTATGCGAAAGCGGCCCAGGCCTTCCCGCAGAATGAATCCTGGGGCGAGCGGCGCACTCCGGACTGGGCTTTTGAATCAGTGCAGCCCAAGTGTCGGGTTGAAGGTGAAAGCGCGATTCTTGCCTTGCAACGCGGGGATTATCTGCAAGCGTTCGATCAGCTTTACCGCAGCAATGATATTTACTGGTTTGATGCGGCGACGGTCGCCGAGCGGGTGCTGACCGTTGATGAACTCAAGCAATACGTCGATACCCAGGTGCCGGCTCCACCGGCGCTGACACAGCAAGAACGTGATAACTACGTCCCGTTGCCGGTGGCGGCGAAACTGCGCAACTTGCTCGGGCGCCGACTGTTGCGGGAAGAACGTTACGACGAAGCACCTGCGTATTTCGACAGTACCGAACTGCAGGCCCAGGCCAAGTGGTACGGAGAGTTGCGACATGACGCCGAATCGAAATGGTGGCCGACAAAACGGGCATTTGCGTACTACCACGCAGCAACAGTTGCCCGTTTCAAGGGAATGGAATTGCTGGGTTACGAGATGTCCCCGGATTACGTCACGTTCGGCGGGAACTACAGCCTCGAGCACAGCGAACTCCAAGTGGGTCCGCTAGTGGATGAAGCGGAGGTCAAGCGCCAGCAAGCCAGCGCTGCCCAACCCGATCAGCGTTACCACTATCGATATGTCGCGAATTCGCTGGCCAACCAAGCTGCCGATCATTTGCCTCATTCCAGCCAGGCCTTTGCAGCGGTGCTGTGTGCTGCGGCCGGGTGGAACTCCGGTCAGGAGGAAAAAAGCGCTTTTTATCAACGCTACGTCAAGGAGGGCCCTTACGTGGAATGGGCCGCCATCTTTGGCGAGCGATGCGCTCATCCTGACTTCCAGAATGCGGATAAACGCTACGTCACTCAGGCAGTGAGGCCGATCCGCGCGACTCTGCGACCTTACAAAAAGTGGTTGGAAATGGGTGGCGTCGTGGTGTTCACAGCCGTAGCCCTGTTGTTGATCAATCGTCACAAGCGTAAGGCGCGCGCCTAATTACGCCTGCTGAACAAACGTCAGCCGCACGGCGAAACCTATCAACAGGCTGCCGAACAACCACTGTTGCAGGCGTTGGGCTGATGGACTGCGTTGCAACCATCGGCCCAGGGCGGCGCCGGCCAGTGCATAAGCGCTGTCGAACAGCAAACCGACGGCCACCAGCACCACGCCCAGCGTTGCAAATTGCGCAAGCACCGGTCCTGCGTGGGGATCAATGAACTGCGGTAGCAGCACCGAGCAGAACAGCAAAGCTTTGGGGTTGAGCAAGTTGGTTAGCAAACCGCGCTGGATCGCTTCCCGATAACGCGGTTTTTCGCCGGTTGCATTCGAGCCGTTCAGGTTCGGCAGCATCGTCGTGCGCAGGCACTGAATGCCGATCCACAACAAGTACGCGGCACCGGCCAGGCGCACCACATCGAAGGTCCAGGGCGCCGCCTTGAACAGTGCCGCCAGCCCGAGGGCCGCCAATGCCACATGACAACCCCGGGCGATGGCCAAACCCACGGCAGTGGCCAATGCCGCGCCTTTGCCCTGGCGCGCGCCGGTCTGCAACAGCAGGATCATGTCTGGTCCCGGCAGCAGGTACACCACCGCCAGCGCCATGAAAAACAGCCAGAGTCCCGCCATGTTGCACCCCATTCGTTGTCGATTCGGTACGGCCAGTCTAGAGCGAAGGGGCAGGGCAGGTGCTTGCGTAGTTTGCTTCTAAAACAGCTTGGCTTGGCATAATCTGCCATTAAATGCCCGATGAACTCTCCGGATCTGCCAAACCATGAAACTCGATGCCTACGACCGCAAGATTCTCGCCGCGTTGCAACGGGACGGTCGCCTGAGCAATGTGCAACTGGCTGACGAGATCGGCCTGTCGGCGTCGCCCTGCTTGCGGCGGGTGCGGATGCTGGAAGAGGCCGGGGTGATTCGTGGCTATCAGGCCAATCTGGATCGCGATGAAGTCGGACTCGGTTTGACTGTGTTCGTCGGGGTGAAAGTCGAGCGCCATAATGACGAACAGGCCGAAGCCTTTCGCCTGGCCGTAACGGCGTTGCCCGAGGTGATTTCGGCGTTTCTGGTGTCCGGGGAATCGGATTTTCTGTTGCAGGTGGTGGTGCCGGACTTGCGGGGTTATGACCGGTTTCTCACGGGGCGTTTGCTCAAGTTGCCGGGTGTGAGCGATATCCGCAGCAATTTTGCGATTCATACGGTGAAGGCGCCGGGGGCGTTGCCGCTTGAGCATTTGCCGCTTTAAACCGAGTCGCCTCCTTCGCGAGCAGGCTCGCTTGTATGGTAGGACTTGAAGGGAGGAGGAGGGACAAGGCTCGATTCTGACTGTTGACGCAGTACAGACCGTGGGAGATTTCGCCCCTCCTCCTT